>JBDKRR010000275.1:0-7045 GCA_039683315.1 Sulfuricella sp. | reverse complement strand
CCATGCGCATCTGGCGCTGCCGCATCCAATCCTGAAAATCGTTATTCGCTTGCACTGGAATCGCCACCGTCCGCATTAAAATCAACCAAGGAACCCGCCTCGAGAACTTTCACCTGCTGTTGCGCATCCTGCAGTGCCGCCTGACAGTATTTGAGCAACTCCATGCCGCGCTGATACGCAGTGAGCGACTGCTCCAGCGGCATCTGGCCCGCTTCCATTGCAGCGACGACTTGCTCCAGTTCGGTCAGGGCGCTTTCGAAACTTTTTGGTGAGGCCGTTTTTGCAGGCTTGGTCATCGGGAGTCGGGTTGTGAAAATGGTAAAAAAGTCTAACCCTGGGGAGGGAAAGATAGTCAATTGACTGAATCTGACGATTTTACCGGAATATTGCGCCGGAGGCCAAATTGGCACAAAATGATCGACTTTTTTGAACGTTTTGGCGACGCCTCATGCGAAGCCTGACAAGGCTCTAAACCTCAATTCGTCACAGGGTCGTTTATGACTGATTTGGCCAACACCTCCGCTCTGCTCAAAACTTCGCCGCAACTACCGGTCGACTGGTACATCGACCAGCGGATTTACGACATCGAGCAGCAACTCTTTTTTGCCGGCGGTGCAAACTATGTCGGCCACGAGTTGATGGTGCCCAACGTGGGCGATTTCCAGTCGCTGGAATGGATGAACCACGCCAAGGCACTGGTGCGCACCGAGCAAGGCGTGGAGCTGCTTTCCAACATCTGCCGCCACCGCCAGGCCATCATGCTGAAAGGCCGCGGCCAGGCCAAGAACATCGTCTGCCCGCTGCACCGCTGGACTTACGACATGGGCGGCAAACTCATCGGAGCACCCCACTTCCCCGGCAACCCCTGTCTCGACCTGGGCAAGACACCCCTGCAGAACTGGAACGGCATGCTGTTCACGGGCGAACGCGACGTAGCGCAAGACCTGAAAAACATGGGGGTGATGCAGGACCTGGATTTTTCCGGCTACATGCTGGACCGGGTGATGGTGGACCACTACAACTTCAACTGGAAAACCTTCATCGAAGTGTACCTGGAAGACTACCATGTGGTGCCTTTCCACCCCGGCCTCGGCAACTTCGTCAACTGCGACGAACTGAAATGGGAATTCGGCGAGCGCTACAGCGTGCAGACCGTAGGCATCAAGGATGCCCTGACCCACTCGGGCAGTCCGGTTTACCAACGCTGGCAGGAACAGGTACTCAAATACGGCGCGGGCAAAGCCCCCACCAAAGGCGCGATCTGGCTGGTGTACTACCCCAACATCATGATCGAGTGGTACCCCCACGTGCTGGTGATCAGCTTCATCGTGCCGACCGGCCCCCTGACCTGCACCAACGTGGTCGAATTCTATTACCCGGAAGACATCGCGCTGTTCGAGCGCGAGTTCGTCGAAGCAGAACAGGCCGCCTACAAGGAAACCGCCGTCGAGGACGAGGACATCTGCCAGCGCATGGACGACGGCCGACGCGAGCTGTACCGCCAGGGCATCAACGAAATGGGCCCCTACCAATCGCCGATGGAAGATGGCATGGTGCATTTCCACGAGTTCATGCGCCGCCATCTGGAACCGCACCTGGGCGGGAAATAGCCGCCGCAAAACATTTCGTTATATAATGCGCGGCGTTGCCGATGTAGCTCAGTTGGTAGAGCAGCGCATTCGTAATGCGAAGGTCACCAGTTCGATTCCGGTCATCGGCACCAGCAGAAACAAGGGCTTGCAGAAATGCAGGCCCTTTTCTTTTTATCCAGGGTTATGCACCCGCCCGTCTTCCCCACGCCCACGCAATGCCTCATACAACTGCGCCGGCCCAAGCAGTACGTCTTTCAAACCGTCACGCACACGCGCCGAATCCAGCGCCTGCTTGCTCATCGTGCCGTGCGCGGCCAGTGCGTCCATGACCGCGTTCATGATTTCCTTGGCGAGATCAGGTGAATCGGCGAATTGCTGCTTGGTGCTGTTGGTCGCCTGCTGTACCAGAATCTCGGATTCCAGCAGCTTGCCCTTCAGCACGTTGTTCACGTACACCAGCTTGTCATCGTCGGTCAGATCGCCCTCGAACAAGTCATTTACCTTGGCGATGATTTCAGCGAGATAGGCTTTCAGCTTCTGCTGCACCATGCCGCTGCCAGCCTCGCCGAGCGGGTCGAGTTTTGGGTATTCACCATTCTCACCTAGCGGCAAGGTGCGCTTACCCAGGTTTTTCAGGTGGTGGTGGGTCAGTATCACCTTGGACAAATCAATCTCTTCGCGTTCCCGTCCAAATTCCAGCAGCGGCATAAGGCGCTTGAAGAACCAGTAGCGCTTTTCAATATCGGTATTGCCGTAGTCGAATATCTGCGACAGGAAGGCATAGATGCGCTGGAATGCGCCTATATCCGCCTTGAACAGCACCAGCGCGTTCAGCTCGTTCTGCGCCTCTTCCTGGCCCTTGGTATCATCGCGGGCCTTGTATGCCTTCAGCTGGGCCTGTGCGGCCTTGTAGCGTTGCAGGATGCGTGACACCACCGGCTCCAGCGCCGCAGCCAAGTCGCTTTGTTTGGCGTTAGGATTCAGCTCGACAGTGACCACGCGCTCTACCTCGAAGTCGTCGTAAAATCCCGCCGCATCCAGTTTGCTGCGCAGGTCGTACACCAAGTGCGGATCGGTGACATCGGAAAGCGTTGCCGTGTCGTAATACGCCTTGAACGCCGTCAGCACCTCCTCGGCTTCGTTGACGAAGTCCACCACGTAGGTCGTTTCCTTGCCCGGGTAAGCACGGTTCAGGCGCGACAGGGTCTGCACCGCCTGTATGCCCGCCAGCCGCTTGTCCACATACATGCCGCACAGCAAAGGCTGGTCGAAGCCGGTCTGGAATTTGTTGGCGACCAGCAGGATTTGGTATTCGTCGGTCGCAAAGGCTTCGCGCATGTCGCGGCCCTTGAGGTTTGGGTTCATCGTCTGGCTGGTTTCGCTGAACGCATCCGGCCCGGATTCCTGGTCGTTCACCTCGCCGGAGAACGCCACCAGCGTGCCGATCTTGTAGCCTTGCGACTGGATATATGTCTCTATCGCCAACTTCCAGCGCACGGCCTCCAGCCTGCTGCTCACCACCACCATCGCCTTGGCACGTCCGTTCAGCAACGGCGAAACTGTCTCGCGAAAATGCTCTACCACCACCTGCACCTTCTGGCTGATGTTGTAGGGATGCAGCTTCACCCAGCGCATGATCCCCTTGAGCGCTGCACTGCGCTCCACCTCGGCATCGCTCATTTCCTGACCGTTGTGCGCCAGCTTGAAAGCGGTCTTGTAGGGCGTGTAGTTCTGCAGCACGTCCAGAATGAAGCCTTCCTCGATTGCCTGGCGCATCCCGTACACATGGAACGGCGCGGGGAGGTTGTCGGCGCTGGCAGGCAGATCAGGATTAGGGCGACGACCGAACAGCTCCAGCGTCTTGGCCTTGGGCGTGGCCGTAAAGGCGACATAGGTAATGCCGCTCTCGGCGGAACGCCCCGCCATTTGCGCGGCCAGGATGTCCTCGGTGGACACCTCGCCGCCATCGTTCAGTTCCTGCAATTCCTCGGCGCTCAACACCTGCTTGAGCTTGGCGGCGGCCTCGCCGGTCTGGGAGGAGTGCGCCTCATCGGCAATCACCGCGAAGCGCTTGCCCTGCGCGGCAGCCAGTTCCTGGACGGCTTTCAGCGCGAACGGGAAGGTCTGAATGGTACACACCACGATCTTCTTGCCGCCGGAAAGCGCCTGGGCCAACTCAGCACTCTTGCTGGCGCCCTCGCCGGTAATCGTCGCCACTACACCGGACGTGCGCTCAAAGTCGAATATCGCTTCCTGCAACTGCGCATCCAGCACGTTCCGGTCTGACACCACCAGCACCGAATCGAACAGCTTCTTGTGTTCGGCGTCGTGCAGGTCGGCCAGGAAGTGCGCCGACCAGGCAATGGAGTTGGTCTTGCCCGAACCTGCCGAATGCTGGATCAGGTATTTCCTCCCCTCGCCCGCAGGCGGGAGAGGGGCTGGGGGAGAGGGCGTGTTTTCTGCCAGCACCGCTGCAAGCAGCTTGCGAGTCGCGTCCAGTTGGTGAAAGCGCGGGAAAATGATTTTCTGAATCTGTTTTTTGCTGTCGCGTTTGGCGACCAGGTAACGCCCCAGGATTTCCAGCCAGCTATCCCGCGCCCAGACGGTTTCCCACAGATAGGCGGTGCGATGCCCACCACAACTACTCCCCTCGCCCGCAAGCGGGAGAGGGGCTGGGGGAGAGGGAGGGTTCCCTGCCCCACCGTTATCACCGCGATTGAAGGGCAGGAAGAAGGTGTGTGCGCCCTCCAGCTTCGTGGTCATACGCACTTCCATGTTGCTCACGGCAAAATGCACCAGCGCACCGTTGGGGAAGGACAGTAAGGGTTCCGCCGCCCCCTGCCCTTTCGGTTTCGGGTTGCGGTCAAAGCGGTACTGGTCAATGGCGTCCTCGACCGACTGCGTGAAATCGGTTTTAAGCTCCGCGGTGGCCACGGCGAGACCGTTGAGGAACAACACCAGGTCGATGGCGTTCTCATTGTGCAGCGAGTACCGCACCTGGCGCACCACGCGCAGGCGGTTCTGCTGATATTTGGCAACGGTTTCGGCATTCATCGCCAGCGCGGGTTTGAACTGGCACAGAGAGAGCGGCTGACGCAGCCCCAGCAGTTCCACCCCATGACGCAACACATCCAGCGTGCCTCGGTCGTCCAGCGATTTGCGCAGCCTGTCCAGCAGCACCGTCTCGGCGCTTGCGCCGTGATTCTTGCTCAGCGCTTCCCACGCCTTGGGCTGGGTTTCCTGCACCCAGGCAATCACATCAGCCGGGAACAGTGCGCGGGCGCGGTCATACAGCGCAGCATCGCCTTCCGCATACAGCCACCCCTGCGCGGCAAGAGTGTCGCAGATTTCGTTTTCGAAGCTGATTTCCTTGTGCAGGCTCATCTACAATTTTCCTTGTCGCGCTTGCCACCTATGTAGGTCGGGATTCATCCCGACAAAGCATCGTCCAACCAAACCGCATCCCATAACGAATAATCGCCAATCCGCCTGACCAATTTCGCTCGCAATGGGTTGGCAACGATATACCGCGCCATTTTCCGCAAATCCGCATCATGCCGCACTGCATGGTCATAATAATTCGCCTGCCAAATCGCTTGCCCAATGGAGTGCGCTGACCGACCTTTCAACTACCGCACTGCCTCGGCCATCTTTCCCTCATGCAACACCATCAGCCAATGTAAATGATCCGGCATCACTACATAGCAAAGCGTCTCCGCCCTGCCTTCGGCCTGCAATGCCATGAGCTGCCGAACAAGTTTGCGACCACAATCGAGCGATGCAAAATGAGGAGACCGGTTCTGTGTCACCGTCGTAATGTGGTACACCATGCCCGATTGCGAAACACGTCCTGTGCGCAGATCGTTATAAGACATCGTCGCCCCCCCTGTAGGTCGGGTTTCAACCCGACAAATTGCCACCGCGTCGGGATGAATCCCGACCTACACACGGCATGCAGACACCTCGGGACTCCATCATTTATAGGGCAAGCGTTCTTCGATCAAACCGGGCAGATTCTCGAACTCCGGGTCTTTATGCACCAGTGTCGCGCCCAGCTCCAGCGCAGCGGCAGCGATCCAGGCATCGGCAAGCGAAAGCGGATGGATGGCCTTGATGCTGGCCGCGCGCTCCAGAAGGGCAGGCGACTCATGCGACCAGACGATGGGCAAACTCAGGCAGGCAGCATAAGCCTCGCGCCCTGCCGCTTCTCCCTCGTTTTTCCAGACGCGATACAGCACCTCCATCAGCGAGATAAAGCACCCGTGGCAGGGTGCGCCACCCGCGCTGCTATCCGCCAACAACGCGGCCACGCGTTCCGCGCCTGCCTCATCGCCGCGCAAGGTCAGCAATGCGGAGGTATCCAGCAGATAAGCGCTCACGCCTCGCGCTGCCTGTCGGCTTTGCGGTCAGCCAATAGCGCATCCGTCGCCCCTTTTTTTCCGCTGCCTCGAAAGGCAGCAATCGCATCCAGATAAGCCGATGTTTTCACGGATTCCGCCTCGCGCCCGACCAATGCGCGATACGCCTCGCTGGAAACAACATATGCCACCGGACGGCCGCGCCGGGTGATCGTGATTGGCTCGCGCTGGGCGTTATCCAGCAATTCACCAAAATGGTTCTGTGCTTCAACGGATGAAACAGTTCTCATGGCAACGCTCCTTCAACTAGCTAATCTGTACATTATAGACAGAAAGAGTTTTCCTGCAATGGCTGCCCGTTGTAGCCATATTGGCTGCTATCGAAGCCGGAAAACTACGCCTGGCCCCGCACATCGATCTTGCCCGTCACCGCTGCCGAAATCAGGGCGCTGCGGCGTTCTTGCAGCAGGGCGATGGCGCGGTTGGCTTCGACTGTAAGGGTATCGAATTTGGCGGTTTCACTGTCGAGGAAGGCAGCAATGGTTTGTTGCTCGGCGAGAGGAGGCAAAGGCACTGGAACATAGGACAGTATTTGAGTATTCAGGTTATCCATCGTGGATCCAACGGATTCCAGCTTTAGCAGCTCCCGAACATATGCTGTTCTCAAATATGTTGAAACGAATTCCGGGATTGCCCGGCTGGAAAGCCGTACATTCAAACTACCCGTTCCACATAGCCAATTAACCTCATTTGACGTAACCATGGCACAGCGACCCATTTCACCACGCCGGCCAAATACGATGTCACCAAACATCAATTTGTGCTGCGAAAGGCGAGCAACAATTTCTTGTGTAACCGTGCATGACCAATCCGCCACTAGCTTTCCATCCTGAATATTGGATGGATTGATTACAGGCGTTTCACCCTCTACATAATCCTCCGAATGAAGCTGGCTACCGAATGGCCCGGTCTGAATCGATGCTGCCACGTATCCCAGCGGCGTAATCTCCCAATGCCTCGGCACCTCACCCAGCCACTCGATGCCGGAATCCTTCATCGGGGCGTTGGGGTTCAGACCCTTGGTAACGGCGTGGG
>JBDKRR010000274.1:0-1710 GCA_039683315.1 Sulfuricella sp. | reverse complement strand
GCAAGGCGCAACCGGTTCCGAAGTCACGCTCGCGCAGAAGCTGCTGAACAACGCCTTATCGTCGTATGGGGCGACGAAGCTCACTGTTGACGGCGTTTTTGGCGCAAAGATGAGGGCTGCGGTTGAGAAATATCAGACGCTAATCGGCATGTACGCCAGCGGCACGGTCGACGCCGACACATGGTCGGCGCTGATTAACGGGTACGTGGAAGTATGGAGTCTGGAAGAGCTCTACGACGGACGAATCATCATCGGCAACGCCGCTCACATCGCCAAGTACAGGGCTGCAGGCCGGTACACGTTCACCCGGGACACGGACGTCATCACCCGCTCGATTGATCGCTCCATCGACGGTGCGTACAGCCGAATCGGCGTGAAGTACAAGAGCGGCGATGCCGAGTACTACAAATATGCAACCATCGCGACGTGGCCGGGCTGGTCGGTACCGTCACACCGCACCTACTACATCACAGCGCCGAGCGGGGCAACCGCCACACAGGCGCGAGACCTGGCCAACGCAACGGCTGTTGCGATGCAGTATGTGGGCGTTGGCGAGCAAGTCGTCGGGCCTATCAGGCCGCAACTGCTGGTCGGAGACATCGCGCAGATCAGCGACGACGGCGGGCTGACCGCGACCGTGACCGGCATCATTACCGACATCACACACCGTATGGGCAGCACCGGCTACTGGACGTCGTTTTACACGGACAGCGGCGGCTCCATCATGGAGGTGGACGTGGACACGGTGCCTACTGAGGCAACGAAGCCGCACCCATGGGTAGGTCGGAAACAAAAGATAAGCGATGCGGTCGCGCAGATCGCGAAGAAAGTGAGAAAGGCAAGTGCCCTGCAATCAATCGAATAGGGAGGGATGCACACGATGTTGATGGCCGCCGACTTTGTTGGAGATGATGGCCTACTGTTCGACCCGGACACCGTCACGCTGACGATCCGTGGCGCGGACGGCGAGGTCTCCCAGACACTGACCGCCGACGAGCTGCGACACCCGGGCGTAGGCCGGTATGAGTACGACTACCCGCTCCAGGAGGGCGAAGAACCGCCCCTGTTCCTTTTTACCGGCACCATAAGATGAGGAATAGCCGCTCCGTGTGGGGCGGCTTTGCATTACAACGAGAGGAGAAAAGGAATGAACTGGCTGGATCTTGTCAAGTTGGTTGCGGCTGCAGTGGGCGGCTTCCTAAGCTGGATGTTCGGAGGATGGGATATGAGCGTGCTTGTGCTGGTGGTGTTTGTCTGTGCGGACTATCTGACGGGCATCATCGCCGCCGGCATCAACCGCGAGCTATCATCCGCCGTGGGCTTCCGGGGCATCGCCAAGAAACTGTTAATTTTCGTCATGGTGGCCATCGGCGCGATGCTCGATAGATACCTGGGGCAGGACTTCGTGCGGGACGCTGCCTGCACCTTTTACATCGCCAATGAGGGCCTGAGCATCATCGAAAATGTTGGCCGGGCCGGGGTGCAGTACCCGGCCAAGCTCAAGGCCGTGATCGCTGCGCTTAATAAGGATGACGCCGCCGATGAGGCGGAGAGGGAGGAATAGCATGATCGCGGTATGCATTGACCCAGGCCATGCCAAAGGTTCGGATAAGCACGGCTGCAACGGGTTCAGCGAACAGGAGCACAACCTCAAAATGGCCTTGGCCCTCAAAGCCAAGTTGGAGAGCACTGGCAAGATTAAGGTGGGCC
>JBDKRR010000273.1:0-28781 GCA_039683315.1 Sulfuricella sp. | reverse complement strand
TGATAAATCTCGCGCACCTTCTCTGGGATTTCGATCCAGCGCTGCGCGGACATTTCCTGCTCGATCAGGCTCATGGGGAAGATCGCGGTCAGCGCTTCCGGCCCGATCGGCTTGCCGTCCGGACCCAGCGGAGGGGCCGGCGGATTGGGCATGTCGGCGACGACGTTGTACCAGTGGGTGGGGATTTCGGATTCGTCCAGCAGGAATTTGGTGCGCGACATGGATCGGTCCTTTTTCGGGGGAGAGGAGGAAGGTCATCATATCCCCTTTGATTTTTGGCTGCCAAGCTCTTGGCCGATAAGCTATAATATTAGAATTAGTTTATATTCTTAACTTAGGACAGAAACATGCACAACGGCACCACCATTACCCAATTCATCATCGAAGAACAGCGCCACATCCAAGGCGCGACGGGCGATTTCACTTCGCTCCTCAACGACATCGTCACCGCGATCAAGGTGATTTCCAACGCCGTGAACAAGGGTGCGCTGATTGGCGTGATGGGGTCGGCTGGTTCCGAAAACGTGCAGGGCGAGACGCAGAAGGAACTGGACGTCATCACCAACGAAATCTTCATCAAGTCCAACGAATGGGCGGGCCACCTTGCGGCCATGGCGTCGGAAGAGATGGACGACATCTACCCCATTCCGGCGCAATATCCGCGCGGCAAGTACCTGCTGGTGTTCGATCCGCTCGACGGCTCCAGCAACGTCGACGTGAACATTTCCGTCGGTACCATCTTCTCCATCCTGCGCTGCCCCGGCGAAGGCGATGCGCCTTCCGCGCAGGCATTCATGCAGCCCGGCACCAAGCAGGTGTGCGCCGGTTACGCGCTGTACGGTTCTTCCACCATGCTGGTGCTGACCAGCGGGCATGGTGTCAACGGCTTTACGCTGGATCGCGATATCGGCGAATTCGTCCTCACCCACCCCAATATGACCATTCCGGAAGACACCAAGGAATTCGCCATCAACGCTTCCAACCAGCGCTTCTGGGAGAAACCGGTGCAGCGTTACGTGGAAGAGGCGCTGGCGGGCAAGACCGGGCCGCGCGGCAAGGATTTCAACATGCGCTGGGTGGCCTCGATGGTCGCGGAAGTGCACCGCATCCTGATGCGCGGCGGCATCTTCATGTACCCCAAGGACACCAAGGACCCCACCCGGGCCGGCAAGCTGCGCCTGCTGTACGAAGCCAACCCGATGTCGTTCATCGTGGAACAGGCCGGCGGCGCTTCCAGCACCGGGCGCGAACGCATCCTCGAAGTGCAGCCCGATGGCCTGCATCAGCGCGTGCCGGTGATCCTGGGTTCGAAGAATGAAGTCGAGACCGTGATTTCGTACCACCAGGCATAAGTAAGCGCTGGTTACGAATCAAATCGAAGGCCTGCAGCGATGCAGGCCTTTTTGTTTTATGCTGTGGTGTGACGGTAATTTTCGCGGAGATGGAAATGGCGGGATTCGAGTTCTACAACGAAGAGACTGCGACATTGGAAAAAGAAATCGAACGTCTGGGCATGGCGCTCGATATCGACTGGTCCGACGATGTCCAGGTCAGGGCGCTGGCACGGGAAGCCCTGTCTCAAGGCGCCAGCGAATTGCGGGCGGCGGCGAATCGTGCCGGGGATTACCGGTTGCGCGCCAAAGCCGAACTGTTTGGCCTGGCCGCCGTGATGCTAAGGATCATGGAGAAAAGTGCCGGCGAAGGCGTTTTGACGCACGGCGGCCCGGCATGGAAGTCCTTCGGACGTGCCCTTTGGGAAGAGTCCTCCGGCGCCTGATGCAGCGCTACTCACTGGCGAATATGCCATAATAACGCCCATGAAAAGCGTCGATCTCACCCATCATTTCCTCATCGCCATGCCGGCGATGACGGACCCTTATTTCGCCAAGACGCTGACCTATATCTGCGAGCACAACGAGCAGGGTGCGCTGGGGATTGTGCTCAACCGGCGCATCGACCTGGATTTCCAGGCGCTGTTCGAGCAGATAAAGATCCCGCTCGAAAATCAGGAGTTGGCCGCAATGCCGGTGCACTACGGCGGGCCGGTGCAGATGGACCGGGGTTTCGTGCTGCATCAGCCGGCGGGAGAATGGCAGTCGAGCCTGCTGGTGGCGGAGGATGTTGCGCTGACCACCTCGAAAGATATTCTCGAGGCGGTGGGGCGTGGCGCAGGGCCGGCCAAGCTCTTCGTTTCGCTCGGCTACGCCGGTTGGGAGGCCGGCCAGCTGGAGCACGAGCTGGCGCAGAATGCCTGGCTCACCGTGCCGGCTACACCTGGCCTGATTTTCGATGAACCGGAAGAGACGCGCCTTGCGGCGGCGATGCAAATGCTCGGCGTGGATTTTGCCTTCCTGGCAGAGGATGCGGGGCATGCGTAGGGCCGTGAGGGGTGAGGGGTTAGGGGAGAGGCGAGGGGAGTGATGATGGTTTCTACCCCTCACCCCTCACCCCTCACCCCTCACCGAACGACCGTGCTTTGCTTCGACTTCGGCCTCCAGCGCATCGGCGTGGCGGTGGGGGACGTGACGATAGGCGTGGCCCATCCGCTGGAAACCATACACGGCGAAAGCAATGAGCAGAAATTCGGCGTGATTGCCGCGCTGATCCGGGAGTGGCAGCCGGGGGCGCTGGTGGTCGGCGTTCCGTTCCACCTCGACGGCACTGAGCACGACATGACACTGCGCTGCCGCAAGTTTTCCCGGCAACTGGAGGGGCGCTTCAATCTGCCCGTCGCGCTGGTGGACGAGCGCCTGACTTCGGAGACGGCCAGCCAGGACTTGCGCGCCATGGGCATAGGCGGACGAAAGCAGAAGACGATGCTGGACCAGGTCGCCGCGCAGCTGATTTTGCAGACGTATCTGGATGAGAACAAAATTTAGAGGTTCCGACATGCAACTACCTGACGCCGAAATGCTGCTCCAGCACATGGCGCAACAGCTTAAGCCTTTTATCACCGAACGCAGCGCCCTGGTCGGCATTCACACCGGCGGCGTGTGGCTGGCGGAAAAGCTCCATCCCCTGCTGGATCGGGGCATGCCCATGGGGACGCTGGATGTCTCCTTTTACCGCGACGATTTCGGCCAGGCGGGCCTGCACCCCAACATCGAGCCCTCCTCCATCCCCTTCGACGTCGAAGGGCGCGACATCATCCTGGTCGACGATGTCCTCTACACCGGGCGCAGCGTGCGCGCGGCGCTGAACGAGCTGTTCGACTACGGGCGTCCCGCCAGCGTCATCCTGGCGGTGCTGATCGACCGCGGCGGACGCGAGTTGCCGATCGCCGCCCAGGTGGTGGGCGCGACGCTGGCCCCGGAGGCCAGGCAGAATATCCAGTTGAACCGCGATGCTCAGGGAAATCTTGACCTCAGCCTGCATGAAAAGAATTAAAAGAATAATCGGAGTAAGCCCATGGCATTTCTAAGTAACAACCCGCAGCTCAGCCAGAACGGCGAGCTGCAGCATCTGTTGACGATCGAAGGCTTGAAGGCGGGAATGCTGCGGCACATTCTCGATACCGCCGAGTCATTCGTCGGTGTGTCCGAGCGCGACGTGAAGAAAGTGCCGCTGTTGCGCGGCAAGGCGATATTCAACCTGTTCTTCGAGCCCAGTACCCGCACGCGCACCACTTTCGAAATCGCCGCCAAGCGCCTTTCCGCCGACGTGTTCAACCTCAACATCAGCGCTTCCTCCCAGTCCAAGGGCGAAACTGTGCTGGACACGGTGGACAACCTGGCGGCGATGCAGGCCGATATGTTCATCGTGCGCCACGCCCAGTCCGGCGCGGCGCACTTCATCGCGCGCCACGTTGCGCCGCACATCCACGTCATCAATGCCGGCGATGGGCGCCATGCCCACCCCACCCAGGGCCTGCTGGACATGTACACCATCCGTCACTACAAAAAGGAGTTCCACAACCTGCGCGTGGCCATCGTCGGCGATGTGCTGCATTCGCGCGTGGCGCGCTCGCAGATTCATGCCCTCACCACCCTCGGCGTGCCCGAGGTGCGGGTGATTGCGCCCAAGACGCTGCTGCCGGCCCAGGTCGAGCGCATGGGTGTGCAGGTTTATCACGACATGAAGCAGGGTCTGAAGGACGTCGACGTGGTGATCATGCTGCGCCTGCAGAACGAGCGCATGCGCGGCGCACTGCTGCCGTCGGCGCAGGAATACTTCAAGTCCTACGGGCTGACCCAGGAAAAACTGGCGCTGGCCAAGCCGGACGCCATCGTGATGCACCCCGGCCCGATGAACCGTGGCGTGGAAATCGACTCCAACGTGGCCGACGGCAAGCAGTCGGTGATCCTGCCCCAGGTGACTTTCGGCATCGCGGTGCGCATGGCGGTGATGAGCATACTGGCGGGGAATTGAGATATATGAAGATACACATCAAGAACGGCCGTCTGATCGACCCGAAAAACAATATCGATGCGCTGCACGACGTGTTCATCGCCGCCGGCAAGGTGGTGGGGAACGGCTCGGCGCCGGAAGGCTTCCATGCCAACCGGGTGATCGACGCCACCGGCCTGGTGGTGTGTCCCGGACTGATCGACCTCTCGGCGCGCCTGCGCGAGCCCGGCTTCGAATACATGGCCACGCTGGAGTCGGAAATGGATGCGGCGGTGGCCGGCGGCGTAACCAGCCTGGTGTGCCCGCCCGACACCGATCCGCCGCTGGACGAGCCGGGCCTGGTGGAGATGCTCAAGCATCGCGCCAAGAGTCTCAACCAGGCGCGGGTTTATCCCCTTGGCGCCCTGACGCAGAAACTGGAAGGCCAGCGCCTGACCGAAATGGCGGAATTGCACGATGCCGGCTGTGTGGCGTTTTCCCAGGCCGATGCGCCGCTGACCGACAGCAACGTGCTGTTTCGCGCCCTGCAGTATGCCTCCACCTTCGATTTCACGGTGTGGCTGCGTCCGCAGGACGCCTTTCTCGGTAAGGACGGCGTGGCGCACGATGGCGAAGTGGCGTCCCGTCTCGGCCTGGCCGGCATACCGGCGTGCGCCGAAACCATTGCGATTGGCAGAATTCTGCTGCTGATGAAGGAAACCGGCGCCAGAGTGCACCTGTGCCGGCTGTCCACGCGCGATGGCGTGGAAATGGTGCGCCAAGCCAAGCTCGACGGGCTGCCCCTGACCTGCGACGTCGGGGTGCATCACGCGCACCTGTCCGAGATGGATATCGGCTTCTTCGACCCCAATTGCCACCTGGTGCCGCCGTTGCGCAGCCTGCGCGACCGCGATGCGCTGCGCGAGGGAGTGAAAAGCGGCGTCATCGACGCCCTGTGTTCCGATCATACGCCGGTGGATGACGATGCCAAGTTGCTACCCTTCGCTGAATCGGAAGCCGGTGTCACCGGGCTGGAACTGCTGCTGCCGCTGACGCTGAAATGGGCAGCGGAAATGGGCGTTGGCTTGTCCAGGGCGATTGCCGCCATCACCACCGAGCCGGCGCGCATACTGGCGCTCGACGCCGGCCACCTGACGCCCGGCCATGGCGCGGACATCTGCATTTTCGCGCCCGACGAATATTGGCAGGTGACTCCCGCCGCCCTGAAAAGCCAGGGCAAAAACACGCCGTTCCAGAATATGGAGCTGGCGGGGAAAGTGAAATATACGTTGGTAGACGGTAGTGTGGTTTACGAAGGTTAGAGTCTTGCAAAACGCGCGGTAATTCCCCATATTGGTCTTGTGGCGGCATTTCCGCCGTCCTTCGTGAACTCGCTAAATAAGGAGATGAATCATGGCTGGTATTACCCGTTACGATCCCTTCAACCTTTCCCGCGTGGATCCGTTCAGTGACATCGACGATCTGTTCAAGGGTTTCTTCGTGCGCCCGATGGCCCTCGAAGGGCAGCCCCAAATGCAGATAAAGATGGACGTCAAGGAGGCTGACGGCGCCTATACCGTGCATGCCGACATACCCGGCGTGAAAAAAGAGGACATACACGTCACTATCGAAGGCAACCAGGTCTCGATCAGCGCCGAAGTGAAGAAGGAAAAGGAAGAAAAGCAGGGCGAGAAAGTGCTGCGCTCCGAACGTTACTACGGCAAGGTCGCGCGCAGTTTTACCCTGGCCCAGGACGTGGATGAAGCCAAGGCCCAGGCGAAATACGCCGACGGCGTGCTGGAACTGACCCTGCCGAAAAAAGCGGTCAGTTCCGCGAAGAAACTGGCGATCCAGTAAATCTGACCCGCGCGGCAAAGGCGGCGTCCCGAAATAGGGCGCCGCCTTTTTTGTTTGCGCTCACTTTCGCCGATTGACTCGCGCAGCGGCGCATTGTCCCCCTCGCCCGCTTGCGGGAGAGGGCCGGGGTGAGGGAGAATACCCCTCCATACCGTCTTCAACTTAAATAAAGGCCAGACCATGTCGCTTTCGCCCGCCTCCGCCAAGGAAAAAGCCAATATTCTTTCCGAAGCGCTGCCCTACATCCGGCGCTTCCAGGACAAGACCATCGTCATCAAGTACGGCGGCAATGCCATGACCGAGGAGCACCTCAAGCACGGTTTCGCCAAGGACGTGGTGCTGCTAAAGCTGGTGGGCCTGAACCCGGTCGTGGTGCACGGCGGTGGGCCGCAGATCAACGATCTGCTCAAGCGCGTGGGCAAGCAGGGCGAGTTTGTTCAGGGCATGCGCGTGACCGACGAGGAAACCATGGATATCGTCGAAATGGTGCTCGGCGGCCAGGTCAACAAGGAAATCGTCAATCTGATCAACCAGTATGGCGGCAAGGCCGTGGGTTTGACCGGCACCGACGGCGGCATGATCCAGGCCAAAAAGCTGCTGGTCAAATCCAAGACCGACGGCGAGGAACTGATCGATATTGGTCAGGTGGGCGAGGTTACGCGCATCGACCCGGCGCTGGTGACCCTGCTCGACAGCCAGGATTTCATTCCGGTCATCGCCCCGATCGGCGTGGGCGACCTGGGCGAAGCGTTCAACATCAATGCCGACCTGGTGGCCGGCAAGCTGGCTGAAACGCTCAAGGCCGAGAAACTGATCCTGATGACCAATACCACCGGCGTGCTGGACAAGGATGGCAAGCTGCTCACCGGCCTGACTGCGGCGCAAGTGGATGCCCTGATCGATGACGGCACCATTTCCGGCGGCATGATTCCTAAAATCTCCATGGCGCTGGAGGCGGTGAAGAATGGCGTCAAGAGCAGCCACATCATCGATGGCCGGGTGGAGCATGCGCTGTTGCTGGAGATCCTGACCGATCAAGGGGTGGGAACGCTGATCCGGTCGAATGCCTGAGCGCCTGTGCGTATGGCGAAACGTTCCAGCGGTGCGTTGACCTGGGTGTTCGACCTGGACAACACCCTGCACAACGCCTCGCCGCATATCTTCCCGCATCTCAACCGCGCCATGACGCAGTACGTGCAGGATCATCTGGCGCTGGACGAAAGCGCCGCCGACGAGTTGCGCGATCTCTACTGGCGCCGTTACGGGGCGACCCTGCAGGGATTGGTGCGGCACCATGGCACCGATCCGGGGCATTTCCTGTGGCACACCCACCAGTTTCCCGCGCTGGAACGCATGGTGTTGCGCGAGCGCGGCTTGCGCGCGGCTTTGCGCCGTCTGCGGGGACGCAAGGTTGTCTACACCAACGCGCCGGAATTTTATGCTCGGGCGGTGCTGCGTCTGCTGCAGATCGACGATTTGTTCGATGCGGTATTTTCCATCGAAGGCGCGGGCTTTTGCCCCAAACCCGATGCGCAGGGCTTTTATCGTCTGTTTCACGCGCAGCGACTGACGCCGGAACGCTGCGTGATGGTGGAGGATTCGTTGGGCAATCTCAAGACGGCGAAACGCCTGGGAATGAAAACGGTATTGATCGGGTCGGAACCCACGCGGGTTGCCGGCGTGGATGTGAGCCTGCGCTCGGTGCTGCAATTGCCCCGAATGCAGGAAAAACTAAAATAAACAGCAAGGGAGAATCGGATGGCGACCAAACCGGGTGAGCGCAAGATGCAGATCCTGCAAGTGCTGGCAGAAATGCTGCAGCACCCGCAGGGGGAGAAAATAACCACCGCAGCACTGGCGGCCAGGCTGGAAGTTTCAGAAGCTGCGCTCTACCGCCATTTCGCCAGCAAGGCGCAGATGTTCGAGGGGCTGATCGAGTTCATCGAGCAGAGCCTGTTCGGCATCATTAACAAGGTCACCAGCGAGGAGCAGAACGGGGTCAAGCAGCTGGAAACCATGTTGTCCCTGCTGCTCGGCTTTGCCCAGAAAAATCCGGGCATGGTGCGCGTGCTGATCGGCGATGCGCTGGTCAATGAAAACGAGCGCCTGCAGGCCCGCATCAATCAAATTCACGACCGCCTCGAAGCGACCATCAAGCAGTCCCTGCGCATCGCGGCAAGCCAAAACGGCCTGGGCGTCAGCGCAGACCCGGCGGCCCATGCCAACCTGATCATGAGTTTCATCGTCGGACGCTGGCACCAGTTCGCCAAGAGCGGTTTCAAGCGCGAGCCGATGGAATATCTGCAGGCTCAGGCCAAGATATTGCTGGGGTGACACACCGGGCAAGCCGGGTCTTTCTTCAAGCGGACCTGGCGCCATTCCATGCTCAGGCCGTCGAGCAATAGCAGCTTGCCGGTTAACGACTGGCCGATGCCGGCCAGCAGTTTGAGCGCCTCGGCGGCCTGCATGGTGCCGATGATGCCGACCAGGGGGGCAAACACGCCCATTACCGCGCACCGTTCTCCTTCTTCCTCGGCGCTTTCCGGGAACAGGCAGTGGTAGCAGGGGCTGTCCGGGTGACGCAGGTCGAATACCGTGACCTGCCCGTCGAAGCGGATCGCGGCGCCGGAAACCAGTGGCTTGCGATGTTTGACGCAGGCCAGGTTGATGGCGTGACGGGTGGCGAAGTTGTCGCTGGCATCGAGCACCACGTCGGCCTGCGCCACCAGTTGCGCCAGTTCGTCGCCCGCGATGCGATGCGGCACGGCGGTGACGCGGATTTCCGGATTGATTGCGGCCAGGGTGCGTTGCGCGGAGAGCGCCTTGTTGCTGCCGAGCGAATGGGTGTAGTGGGCGATCTGGCGTTGCAGGTTGGTGAGGTCTACCGTGTCGCCGTCGCAGATGGTGATGTGGCCGACTCCGGCGGCGGCAAGGTACAGTGCAATGGGTGAACCCAGCCCGCCGGCCCCGATGATCAGTGCGTGGGCGGCGAGAAGCTTTTCCTGGCCTTCGACGCCGAGCTGCGGCAGAAGGATGTGGCGGCTGTAGCGCAGGAGCTGGTTGTCGTCCATCGGTACCCTTGCCGGCCTCCCTTGTTCAGGGAGGCGGTTTGGCGTAAACCCTGTCGGGGCTTAACGGTTCTTCAGGATTTGCAAACCCTTGAGCAGGTTTACCGCCTGATTCAATTGGTAGTCGTTTTTCGATACCACTTCGCGTTCCGCGCTAATGGCATCGCTCTTGCTGTCGCCTTTGCCTTTGGCAGGCGCTTCCGGATTTGGTGCCGGTACCTTGACTGGCGCGGCCTCGGGCTTGTTTCCGTCCTGGCCATTGATCAGGTGGCGCTCCAGGTCCGCTTCGCGCAGATTGAACAGGGAGTCCTTGTCCACGCCATTGACCGTTGCTTCTTCCGCCACGATATCCGGCGTGATGCCTTTTGCCTGGATGGAGCGCCCGTTAGGCGTGAAGTAGCGCGCGGTGGTCAGCTTGATCGCAGTGCCGTTGCCGAGCGGCAGCACAGTTTGTACCGAACCCTTGCCGAAGGACTGGGTGCCGATGATGATGGCTCGCTTGTGGTCCTGCAGGGCGCCGGCGACGATTTCAGACGCGGAGGCCGAACCGCCGTTGATCAATACCGCAAGCGGCACGCTCTTTACGCTTGCCGGCAGGTTCTTGAGATAATCGGCTTCCCTGGGGCCGCGCAGGTAATTTTCCTTGTTCGCGGTGAGCTTCATTTTGGCCTCTTCGGTGCGGCCTTCGGTGTAAACCACCAGCGAATTTTCCGGCAGGAATGCGGCGGCAACGCCGACCGCGCCGTTGAGCAGGCCGCCGGGGTCGTTCCTCAGGTCTAGCACCAGGCCATTGAGCGGTCCCTTGTTCTGCTTGATGAGGTCCTCGAGCGCCTTGGCGAGATTTTCTCCGGTGTGCTCCTGGAACTGGGTGACCCGCACGTAGCCATAGCCGGATTCGAGCAGCTTGGATTTCACGCTCTTGATCTTGATGATGGCGCGCGTGATGGTGAACAGCAGCGGTTTGTTCTGCCCTTTGCGCATCACGGTCAGGGTAATCGGGGTGTTGGGCTTGCCGCGCATGCGCTTGACGGCGTCGTTTATGGTCATGCCTTTGACGGGCGTGTCGTCCAGCTTGATGATGAGGTCGCCGCTCTTGATGCCGGCGTTGAAGGCCGGGGTGTCTTCGATAGGGGAAACCACTTTGACGAAGCCGTCTTCCATGCCCACTTCGATGCCCAGGCCGCCGAATTCGCCCTGGGTTCCCACCTGCAGTTCCTTGAATGCGTCGGTGTCGAGATAGGCGGAGTGCGGGTCGAGGCCGGAGAGCATACCGTTGATGGCCTCGTTGATGAGCTTCTTGTCTTCCACCGGTTCGACGTAATCGCTTTTGATCTTGCCGAAGACTTCCGCGAAGGCGCGCAACTCCTCAACCGGGAGAGGGCTGTCGACCTTCTTGTCCGCCACGGCTGAATAATTCAGGCTCAGCATTACACCGAGCAAGGCGCCCATGGCGATCAGGCCGAATTTTTGCATTTTGCCGCGCATCTGTTTCTCCAACTCAATCTTGTAATGTTAGCCAGCCCTGCACCACGTCAGGGGGTCGAAAGGCCTGCTCTGAAACCGAAGCTCGAAGTATAAACCGGTTTCCGGGTTGCCGCCGCTGTTTCCCGTGCTGGCGATGACCTCGCCGCTCCGGACGTTGTCGCCCACATGCTTGAAGAGGGATTCGTTGTTGCCGTAGAGGCTCATGTAGCCATTGCCATGGTCGATAATGATCAGGTTGCCAAAGCCGCGCAGCCAGTCGGCGAAAACGACATGTCCCTCGGCGATGTTGTGGACCTCCTGTCCTGCGGCAGTGCGGATGAACAAGCCACGCCATGGTGCCCCGCTGTCCTGACGTGGACTGCCGAAACGCCCCGTGAGTTCCCCGCGCACCGGTAAAGGCAGTTTCCCTTTCTGCGCCTGAGCCAGCGCGCGGGGCTGCGGTGCGACCGGCTGTTCCGCGGCGGGTTCGTGGGCGTTGCGTCGCGGCGCGCGTTCGGTTTTTTTGCGTGCTTGTTGTTTGGCCAGGCGTTCGATCAGTTGCGTCAGCTGTTTTTCGTTGCGCTGCAACTGGCTTAGTTCCGTGCGCTGGCGTCCGATTTGCTGTGCCAGTTGCGCCACCAGTTTCTTTTTCGCCTGCTGCTGTGCCACCAGTTGCTGCTTCTGCTGGTCCTGTTCGGCGCGGATTCGTGCCAATTCTGCCTGTTTGGATTCGGTGGCCTGCGCGAGTTGCTGCAACTTTGCGAGATTGTCGCGCAGATTTTCCAGCATCTCGCCGCGGGCGCGGGCCAGGTAGCCGTAGTAACGCAGTTGGCGCGCGGCCTGATTGGGGTTTTGCTGGTTGAGCAGAATTTTGAATTGGTCCTGCTGGCCTGACAGGTACTGCTGGTATAACAGCTTGCCCAGCGACACCTGTTCCGCCGCTATCCTCTGCTGCCGGTTTCCTTTCTGCTGCTCTAGGCTAGACAGGGTGGCGCTGGTGCCCTGCTGTTGTGTGGCCAGGTCGCGCAGCCGGCAATTGATGTCGCTGATGGCCCGCTCCGAGGTCTTGAGCGCATCGCTGGCGTCGGCCTTCGCGCCTTCCTTGCTGTCGAGTTCTTTTTGCAGGGCATCGATGCGGCCGCGCAACTCTTTCAGTTCGGGTTTGGGCGCGGCGGAAGCGGGAAAGGACAGGCTGGCCAGCAGAATTGCGCCGGCAAATATGGTGAGTACAGCTTTTATAACTGAGGTTCCAGACAGCTTCGCAGTCACTCGAACTCGATCAGCGGGTGCCCGGACATTTCGCGCGGTTTGGGCAGCCCCATCATCTTCAGCAGGCTCGGTGCGACATCTTCCAGTGCTCCGGTTTCCGCGACCTTGGCGGCTCGCCCGATATAGAGGAAGGGCACCAGGTTCAGGGTGTGCGCAGTATGGGAATTGCGGGTGACTTCGTCCAACATCTTTTCAGCGTTGCCATGATCGGCAATGATCAGCACTTCGCCGCCGATGGCCTGCATGGCCGGGACGACCCGGGCGAGACACTCATCGATAACTTCGATCGCCTGGACGGCTGCCGCGAGGTTGCCGGTGTGACCCACCATATCGGGATTGGCGTAGTTGCAGATAATGGCGTCGTATTTCTGGGCGGCGATGGCTTCCACCAGCTTGTCGGTGACTTCGCGGGCGCTCATTTCCGGTTTGAGGTCGTAAGTGGGTACGTCGGGCGATGGCACCAGGATGCGGTCTTCGCCGGGATAGCGGGTTTCCTCCCCGCCGTTGAAGAAGAACGTGACGTGAGCGTACTTCTCGGTTTCCGCGATGCGCAGTTGTGTCAGACCCATGTGGGCAATGTACTCGCCGAAGCTGTTTTTGATGCGCTCCTGCGGGAAGGCGACCGGGATGTTGAAGTCGGCGCTGTAGCAGGTGAGGGTGCAATAAGTGCTGAGTTTGGGCACGTGCTCGCGCTCGAAAGCGTCGAACCCGGGTTCGATGAAAGTACGGGTAAGTTCGCGCGCGCGGTCCGAGCGGAAGTTCATGAAGATGACGCCGTCGCCGTCCTGCATCTTCACTGGGGCGCCGATGACCGTGGGCTTGACGAACTCGTCCGTTTCGTCCCGGGCATAGGCATTGTGCAGGCCTTCGATGGCGGTTTGGGCGGTGAATTCAGCTTTGCCCTGGGTGAGCAGGTCGTAGGCGGTTTTTACCCGCAGCCAGCGGTGATCGCGATCCATTGCGTAATAGCGGCCGACGATCGAGGCGATCTTGCCGATTTTCAAGGCGTCGATCTTGTTCTGCAGACATTCCAGGTAGATTTCGGCGCTTTTCGGCGGCGTGTCGCGTCCGTCCAGGAAAGCATGCAGATAGACCTTGTCCAGGCCGAATTTGGCCGCCATTTCGATCATGGCGTGAATGTGGTTTTCGTGACTGTGGACACCGCCGTCCGACACCAGCCCGAAGATGTGCAGGGCGCCGTGGTTCTTTTTGATGGCTTCAAGCGCGGCGGACAGTTCGTGGTTGGAGAAAAAGCTGCCGCTGGCGATGGCGTTGTTGATACGCGATATTTCCTGATAGATCACGCGCCCGGCGCCGATGTTCAGATGTCCCACCTCGGAATTGCCCATCTGGCCTGCGGGCAGGCCGACAGCGGCTTCGGAGGCATGGATGGTGGTGTGCGGGTGCGCTTCCCAGAGCTTGTCCCAATAGGGCTTCTTCGCCAGGGTAATGGCGTTGTCAGGGCCTTCCGGGCTGCAGCCGAACCCGTCCAGAATCATCAGTAGAACCGGTGTGACCTTCATACAATATGGACTTTATTTTCGTTCGTTATCGCAAATGATGTATCATTTTATTATGTTTTAATAATGTACGCATTAAACTTATTCTAAACTTTCTGATTCCAATTTTGTTGCAGGGCGGTGACTTTTTCCATGTTGAATTTTGATCACGTCGAGTTGATCGACAAGGACGAACATATCGAGCAGGCGTCGCGGGCGATGAAGGCCATGTCGCATCCGTTGCGCCTGAAGATACTGTGCGTGCTGGGCGACCGCGAGATCAGCGTGCAGGAAATCGTTGAAAACGTCGGTACTTCGCAAAGCAACATCTCGCAGCACCTCGCCATCCTGCGCGACAAGGGGGTGCTGCGCACGCGCAAAGACGCCAACCGGGTGTATTACCGGGTCGGGGATACCCGCACTCTCCAGTTGATCAGCATGATGCGTGATGTTTTCTGCGGTTTCGCCAAATAATTTTTTACCCGCACCGCCGTTTCTGTCATTCTGTGTTTAAAAAACCAGCTTCCCTCTTGGTATATTATAATCCGCTAATATATAGCGTTTGATGTTTAATATACGTCCGGCGTGCCGTGCTTAACGGCTGCCGGATCAAACAATACAATAGAGGTCGAACGTATGAAATCGTTCCCGTTGCGCTTACACGGCGGACAGTTCAGGACGGTATGGGGAGTATTGGCCCTGACGCTGGTTCATGCTGCGCCCGCCGACACCTTGAGTTTTGCCCAGTGCGTGGACACTGCGCTCAGACAGAACCCCGGTTTGTCCGCCAGCCGGGCGCAATTGCAGCAGGCCGAAGCGGGGCTCGTGCAGGCGCAGGGCGGGCGCCTGCCCAAAGTGACCGTGTCGCTGAATGCGGTGCGCACCAACGATGCCCTGAGTGCCTTCGGGCTCAAACTCTCCCAGCGCGGCGCCACCTTCGGCGATTTCGGCGCGGGCCAGTTCGATCCGACCAATCCTAACGTGCTGTCGGTCGCGCCGGACAACCTCAATCACCCCGCCGCGGTCAACAACTTCAATACCCGCATCGAGGCGCAGCTTCCGCTTTATACCGGCGGGATGATCGAAGGCTACGTCGAGCAGGCGCAGGCCTACATCAAGGCCGCTCAGCAGGGCGACAACGCCGCGCGTCAGCAGGTCATCTTCCAGGTGTTGCAGGCCTATGAGGGCGTGCATGCCGCGCGCGCCTACGTGAACGTGGCGCAGCAGGGCGAAATCGCCGCCGCATCCTACGTCAAGACCATCGACAACCTGCTCAAGCAGGGCGTAGTGGTAAAAAGTGACCTGCTTTCCGCGCGCATTCATCTCGAGGATGTGCGGGTCAAGCTCGCCCAGGCGCAGAACACCGAGGCTGCAGCGCTGGACCAGCTGCACATGCTGCTCGGCCTGCCGCTGTCGCAGCCGCTTGATGTGGGGCCGCAGGTGACGCCCGCTCCGTTGCCTGGCAAGATCGAAGAACTGCGCGAGCAGGCGTTGACCGACAGCCCCGGCCTCAATGCCATGCGCAACCAGTTGCAGGCAGCCCAGGCCAACGTAAAAGTGGCGAAATCGGGGCTCTACCCCCAGCTCGGCCTGATGGCCCGGCAGGACTGGAACGATAAAAATGCCGGATTGAATGCCAGTTCCTACACGGTGGGCGGGATGATGTCCTGGAACGTGTTTGACGGCGGCACGGTGCGTGGTGCCGTCGATCGCGCGGCAGCGGGCAAGGCCGAACTGGCCGCGCGGCTGCAGCAGGCCGAAAGCGGCGTGGCCTTTCAGGTCGCCGATGCTTGGCGCAAGTCCGATGAAGCCGAACGGCGCGTGGCATTGCGCGAACTGGCCGTCACCCACGCCGAGGAGGCGCTCGGCCTGGTCGAAAAACGCTATAACAATGGCGTGACGACCATCACCGAGTTGCTCGCCGCGCGCGCGCAACTCGACAATGCCCGCGCCGACGTGGTGGCGGCGAAATATGATCTTGCCATCCAGCGCGCCGGACTCAGGCTCGCGGTGGGCAAGCTTGAACCCGATCAGATGTAAGCGGAGTCGATTGAATGAATTCCAAATCCCAAGTTTTGCCTGTCGTTATCGCCGCATCCGTCGTGCTTGCCCTGCTGGCCGGTTGCGGGGAAAAGGCCAGTGATAAACCGGCAGCCGTTCCGGGCGCAACGATAAAAGCCGAGGTCGTCACGGTGCAAAAAGCCGTTCTGCCCATCGTCGCTACTTCGCCCGCCAGCGTCGTGGCCGGGCAGCAGGCGCAAATCGCCTCACGCCTGATGGGCTACATACGCGAGATGAACGTGCAGGAGGGGCAAGCCGTCGCTGCCGGCCAGCGCCTGTTCACGGTCGACCCCACCGATATCCAGGGGCAGATGAACATGGCCCGCGCCGGAGTGGCCCAGTCCGAGGCGGCGCTGGCAGATGCCAAAACCGACTACGAGCGTTTCGGTAACCTCTACAAGGAAGAAGCCATTCCCAAGATGCAATGGGACAAGATTCGCCTTCAGTACCAGGTGAGCCAGCAGCAGGCGGCAGCGGCGCGCGCGGCTTTCGATACGGCTGCCGCGCAGATGAAATATGCCACGGTGCAGGCGCCGTTCGCCGGTGTCATCACCCAGAAAATGGCCAATGCCGGCGATCTGGCAGCGCCCGGCCGGCCGGTGCTGGTGCTGGAAAACCCGGCCACCCTGCAAGTGCAGACCGGCGTGGCGCGCGACGTTTTCTCCCAACTCAAGCTGGGCTCTCCGGTGTCCGTCCAGGTGGATGGTCGGACTAGCGATCTGGTAGGCAAAGTGACGCACCTGGTGCCTGCCGCCGACCCGGTTACCCACAGCTATCTGGTTAAAATCGACCTGCCCGAGGGGCACGGGCTGCGCAGCGGCAATTTTGTGCGCGTTGCCTTTTCCCTCGGTTCGCGCGATGGAATTCGCGTGCCGGTCGGTGCGCTGCTGGAGCGCGCTGGGATTGCCGGGGTGTTCGTGGTGGACGCCCAGGGCATCGCGCACTACCGTATGGTGCGCGCCGGGGCTGTAAGCGGGGGCAATGTGGAAATCCAGGCCGGCCTCAATCCGGGCGAGCGTGTGGTGACTTCGGCCACAACCAACATGCAATCCGGCGACAAGGTGGTGAGCCAGGGGAACGGTAATGGCTGAAACGCACGAAGAAACGCCGCTTAACAGCGCGGGCAAGATCGCCCGCCTGTTCCTGGAATCGAAAATCACCGCCATGCTGATGCTGGCCGTCACGCTGGCCGGCGTCATGGCGCTGTTCGTCACCGCGCGGGAGTACAACCCGCAGATCGTGGTCCCCGCCGCCAACATCATCGTCGCCAAACCCGGTGCCAGTGCGGAAGAGATACACAATCTGGTGGTGAAGCCGCTGGAAGCGATCATGAACGCCCAGTCTGGCGTCAAGCACACCTTCGGCTACGCGGTTGCCGACTACGGAGTAGTGACGGTGCAGTTCGACGTGGGCGAAGACCAGGAAAGAAGTCTGGTCAAGCTTTACAACCAGCTGATGCAGAACATGGATCGCATGCCTGCCGGGGTGATGCAGCCGATGGTCAAGCCCATTAACGTGGACGATGTGCCGATCATGACGCTGACCCTGAGCTCGTCGCACATGGACGATTACCAGTTGCGACAGGTCGCGGCGCGGGTGCTGGAACAGCTGCGCAACGTGCCGGGCGTTTCCTTCACGCAGCTGGTGGGCGGGGCGCAGCGCGCCGTCAACGTGTGGATCTCGCCAGACAAGTTGGCCGCTGCCGGTCTGTCCCTGGACCAGGTGGACCGCATGATCGGCGGCGCCAACGTGTCCGTCCCGGCAGGCCAGCTGGTCGATCAGAACCGCGATTATCCGCTGCGCATGTCCGGCTTCATCGGCGATGTGCGCGAGGTGGGTCAGATCATCGTAGGGGCGCCGCAAGGGCGCCCGGTATTCCTGAAAGACGTCGCTACCATCGAGGACGGTCCGGCAGAAAGCGACGAACTATCGCGTTTTGCCTACGGCCCGGCTGCGCATGCTGGCGTGTCCGTTCACCGCGGCGAGGCGCCGGCGGTCACCATCGCCATCGCAAAAAAAGCCGGCACCAACGCCGTGGTGGTGACTTCTTCCGTGCTTGCCAAGCTGGATGCCCTGAAACGCCAGGCCATCCCGCAGGGGGTCGACGTGGCCGTCACGCGCGACGACGGCGCCAAGGCCAACGACGCGGTGAATACCCTTGTGGAACACCTAGGCATCGCTATCGGCTCGGTGGTGGTGATACTGGTGTTCTTCCTCGGATGGCGCGAAGCGGCCATCGTCACCCTGACGGTGCCGCTGATCCTGTTCGTGGTGCTGACCGTGGGGCTGATCGCCGGCCAGACCATCAACCGCATCACCCTGTTCGCGCTGATCCTGTCGCTCGGCCTGCTGGTGGACGCCGCCATCGTGGTGGTGGAAAACATCCATCGCCACATGCACCACGGCGGCGCGAAGAATTTCAAGGAAGCCCTGGTGGAAGCCACCAACGAGATCGGCAACCCGACCAACATCGCCACCATCGCGGTGATCCTGGCGTTCATCCCGATGGCGTTCGTCACCGGCATGATGGGGCCGTTCATGCGGCCGATCCCGTTCAATGTGCCGGTGGCGATGATCGCCTCGCTGGTCATCGCCTACATGGTGGTGCCCTGGGCGGCCAACCGCTGGCTGGCAGGCAAGGCCGCCAAGTCGCTTGCGGCGCGGCCGACGCTGGAGGAAAAGGCGGCCGACCCGAAAGACCCTTTGCACCGCGCCTATGTGGCGGTGATCACCCCGCTGATCCGGCACGCGGGACGCCGTAACATCTTGTTTCTGCTGGTGGTAGCCCTGTTGGTGGCCGCCATGATCCAGCCGGCCTGGCAATTCGTGCGGCCGTCCGGCATGAATGGCCCGCTCTCTGCTCTGGGTGTGGAGTTGAAGATGTTGCCCAACGACAACACCAATTCCTTCCTGGTGCAGGTGGACACTCCCGCCGGAAGCACACTGGCCGGAACTGACCAGGTGGCGCGCGCAGTCGGTGAGGTGCTGGCGAAAACCGCTTATGTCACCGATTACCAGACCTTTCTCGGCATGACTGCGCCGGTGGATTTCGCTGCCTTGGTGCGCGGCGACATGCTCAAACGCGGCGACAACCTGGCGCAGCTGCGCGTGAACCTCACCGACAAGCATCATCGCTCAAAATCGTCCCACGAGATCGTGAACGAATTCAACGCTGCCCTGGCGCCGTTGCGCGTCGCTTTCCCGCAAGCCCGGATCAAGCTCTACGAAACTCCGCCCGGCCCGCCAGTGCAGTCGCAGGTGCTGGCCGAACTGTACGGGCCGAACTACCGCAAGCTGCGCGCTGCAGCGGCGGATGTGAACAAGGCGTTTACCCAGGTTTACGGCATCGTCAACGTGGACGATTCGGTGACCGCCAGCGTGGACTCCTTTCACATCAAGGTGGATCGCGAGAAGGCCATCCTCTCCGGCGTTGCTCCCGGGCAGGTGGGCAAGCTGCTGCACGATTACGTCTCGGGTTTCTCCATCGGCACCCTGCATGTCGACGATGCGCGCGAACCGGTCAATATCACCGTGCGTCTGCCCCGTAGCGAGCGCCAGACGCCGCAGCAGATCATGTCCATCCGCGTCGCCAGCATGACCGGACAGCAGGTGCCGCTGTCGGCCATCGCCAGCATCGAACGGGCCACGCAGGACAAGCCCTTCTACGACCGCGACCAGCATCCGACGGTCATGATCGGCGGCGAGCTGCTCAAGTCCAGCCCGGTTTATGCGGTGCTGGCCCTGGACAAGATGCTGGACGGCAAGATGCTCACGCCGGGAATCGCTTTCAAGACCGGCAACCTCGGCTTCACCGAAGCCCAGCCCGACGACGTGATGAACTACCACCTGCTGTGGGGCGGCGAGATGCGATTGACGCTCGACGTGTTCCGCGACCTGGGCTCGGCCTTCATCGTGGCGCTGGTGTTCATCTACCTGATGCTGGTGGGCTATTACAAGTCCTTCATGATGCCGCTGATCGTGATGGGCGCGATCCCGCTCACCCTGGTCGGCGTGTTTCCCGGTCACTGGGTCACCCAGCAGGCGTTTACCGCCACGTCCATGATCGGCGTCATCGCCCTGGCCGGCATCGTGGTGCGCAACTCGCTGCTGCTCATCGACTTCATCGTGGATTACCGCAAGCGTGGCTATGCCCTCGATGAAGCCGTGATCGAAGCCGGTGCGGTACGTTTCCGCCCCATCATGCTGACCGCGCTGGCCATCATCCTGGGCTCGGCCATCATGATCACCGACCCGGTGTTCGGCGGCCTGGCGGTGTCGCTGATATTCGGCACCTTCGCTTCCACCGTGCTAACGCTGGTGGTGATCCCGCTGATGTACTACTTGTGGGAGCGGCGCCAGAGCCGGAACGCCGCTTGATTTTGCGCGCGGCAACCCCAGTTTTGTTTAACCTTAATTCAGGAGTTGGTTCATGACTGTCAATCGCATGGTTCGTATCATTGCAGGCTTTTTCATTTTGCTTTCGCTGTCTCTGGGCTTGCAGGTGAGCCCCATATTTCATAATGTAAACTGGTTGTGGTTTACTGCCTTTGTCGGTTTCAACCTGTTTCAAAGCGGATTCACCACTTTTTGTCCGATGGACAACATTCTGAAAAAGCTGGGTTTCAAGGAATCCTGCTGAACTACTGAAAAAAGAGGATATGCACAGTGCAATTCATTCAAAACAATCTGGGGCTGGTGGCCCTGGTCGTGGTCAGCGGCCTGATGATCTTCTGGCCCATGGTGAATCGCCGCCTCACGGGAATCAAGGAAGTAGGCGTCGTGGAAGCGACCCAGCTCATCAACCATCACGATGCGCTGGTGCTCGACGTGCGCGAAGACCAGGAATATAGCCAGGGTAGGGTCCCCCATTCCAAGCACATACCCTTGCGCCAGCTGATCGACCGCTTGCCCGAACTGGAAAAGTACAAGAACAAGCCGATCATCGCCATCTGCCGCAGCGGCGCGCGTTCCGGACATAGCTGCAGCGTGTTGCGCAAGAACGGTTTCGAGCAGGTTTATAATTTGAATGGCGGCATGACGTCCTGGCAACAGGCCAATATGCCGGTCGAGCACAAGTGAGCGATAGAGGAATTTAAATGGCAAACGTGACGATGTATTGCACCAATGTGTGCCCCTACTGCACCATGGCGGAAAAGCTGCTGAACAAGAAAGGTGTGACCGAAATCAACAAGATCCGCATCGATGTCGAGGCGGGGCGCAAGGAAGAAATGATGGAGAGAACCGGCCGTCGTACCGTGCCGCAAATCTACATCGACGATTTCCATGTCGGCGGTTTCGACGATCTGTCCGCGCTCGACATGGAAGGCAAGCTGGAACCGCTGTTGGCAAAATAAAATGGAGTGTCGGCCGTGAACATCGTCTGTCCTGATTGCCAGGCTATCAACCGCGTCCCGGATGAGCGCCTGGGCCAGAATCCGAAATGCGGCAAGTGCGGCGCGGCGATGCTTGGCGGCGCGCCGCTGGAACTGGGCGCAGCAAATTTTTCCCGCTTCATCGCCAAGAACGAGATGCCCGTGGTGGTCGATTTCTGGGCGCCCTGGTGCGGGCCCTGCAAGATGATGGCACCGGTGTTCGCGCAGGTCGCCGCCGAACTCGGGACACGCTTCCGCTTCGTCAAGGTGAATACCGAGGCGGAGCAAGGATTGGCGCAGCAGTTCGCCATCCGCAGCATCCCCACCCTGGCGCTGTTCCGCAACGGTGCCGAAGTGGACCGCGTTGCCGGGGCGATGGATGCCGGCAATCTGAGGAACTGGTTGCAGCGGCACTAATTCTCGCCGCTTCGCGTTACAATCCCCCTTTTTCAGAGATTTTTCCCATGAGCGAAGAACAAAAACAGGCCGTTTTCGGTATCGAGAAGGTGTACGTCAAAGGCATATCTCTTGAGCTTCCTAACGCACCGCAGATTTTTCTTGAGCAAGGAACGCCCGCGATTAGTGTGGAAGTGCATACCGCTGCCGCGCAGCTCGACGAGGGGGTATTCGAGGCTGTCCTGACGGTGACGGTAACTTCCAAGCTGGAAAATGACAAGACGGTGTTCCTGGTGGAAGCCGCTCAGGCCGGCATTTTCCGCATTCAGGACGTGCCGCAGGAAGACATCGAGCCGTTGCTCGGCATCGCCTGCCCCAACATCCTTTACCCCTACGTGCGCGAAGTGATTTCTGACATGGTGGTACGCGCCGGCTTACCGCCGGTGGTGCTCCAGCCGATGAATTTCGAAAACGCTTATCAGCAGCAGAAACAGATGCAGGCTGCACAACAGCCTGCGACAACGCACTGAACGAGGCGCGGGAAATGAACGGTTGGCGCGTCATCCTGTTGCTGGCCGCGCTTTTCCCCCTGTCCTCATGGGCGCTGGAGTACCGCTCCATCGCGGCCGACCGCACGGTGATGTACGACGCCCCCTCGCTGCACGGCAAGAAGCTCTATCTGGCCAGCCGTTTTTATCCCGTCGAGGTGATTGTGGACCTTGAGTCTTTCGCCAAAGTCCGCGATGTTGCCGGGGATCTGGCCTGGGTGGAAAAGAAGAACCTTTCCGCCAAGCACATGGTGCTGGTCAACGTGCCTCTTGCCGATGTGCGCAAGAACCCGGACGCCAACGCTGCGCTGGCGTTCCAGGCGGAACGCAGCGTGGTGCTGGAGGTGATCGAAAGTGCCGCTGGCGGCTGGATCAAAGTGCGCCATGCGGACGGTGCGGTGGGCTACGTGCGCGTATCCCAGGTGTGGGGCTCATGAAGCTCGCCGTGCTCGGCGCCGGAGCCTGGGGGACGGCATTAGCGGCGAGCCTGAGCGCGCATCACGATGTCACCCTGTGGGCGCGCAATGCGTCCCAAGTGGCTGAAATGGCATCGCAGCGCCGTAATTCGCGCTATTTGCCTGATATCGAACTTCCCGCTGGAATTCATTTCTCGTCCGATCTTGCGCAAGCCCTACATGGCGCGGAGCTGATGCTGGCGGTCGTGCCCAGTGGCGCATTGCGGCCGCTGTTGCGCGAAGTGGCGAAGCTGGCGCCGGGCGTGCCGGTGGTCTGGGCGTGCAAGGGCTTCGAGGTCGGCAGCCGCAAACTGCCCCACGAGGTCGCGAGCGAGGAACTGCTGGTGCAGACGCCCTGCGGCGCCCTTTCCGGCCCCAGTTTCGCGCGCGAGGTGGCGCTCGGTCTGCCGACGGCCTTGACTCTGGCCTCCCTGAATGAAGCGTTTGCGCGCCAGTGCGCGTTGGCGCTGCACAGCAGCCGCTTGCGGGTCTATGCCAGCAGCGATGTCATGGGTGTGGAACTGGGCGGGGCGGTAAAAAATGTGCTCGCCATCGCCGCCGGCATCTCCGACGGCATGGGATTCGGCCACAACGCCCGCGCCGCCCTGATCACGCGCGGCCTGGCGGAAATCACCCGGCTGGGTCTGGCACTCGGCGGGCGTCAGGAAACCTTCATGGGCCTGACCGGCATGGGAGACCTGATCCTGACCTGTACCGGCGATCTTTCACGCAATCGTCAGGTGGGCCTCAAGTTGGCGCAGGGCAAGTCGCTGGAAGCCATTCTGCGCGATCTCGGCCATGTGGCGGAGGGCGTCAACACGGCACGAGAAGTGCTCGAGTTGGCCCGCCAGTTTCAGGTCGACATGCCGATCACGCAAGCGGTTTACCAGGTTCTGTTCGAGGGCGTTGCGCCCAAGACTGCGGTGGAAGACCTGCTGAGCCGGGAGCCCAGATCTGAAGCTATCAGCCGTCAGCCGTCAGCCGTCAGCTGATAGCTATTCTGCAATGCAGACCCGGTTGCGCCCTGCCTGTTTCGCCGCATAGAGCGCACGGTCCGCCGCCCGCAGAATGGCCTCGGAGCTGGTGCCGTCTTGCGGCATGGAGGCGATCCCCGCAGAAATGGTGATCGCCGGCAATACCTTTTCTCCCCATGCGATGTTGAGATTCTGCAGACGTGCGGCGATTTCGCTCATGCGCTTTGCAGCTTCCCCGGCCTCGGAGGCCGGCATGACGATCAATATTTCCTCACCGCCATAGCGGTAGGCAATATCGCTCTGGCGCAGACTGGTGCGAATGCAGTGAGCCACCTCGGTCAGCACGCGGTCGCCGGCCTCGTGTCCGTGGGCATCGTTGAATTTCTTGAAGTGGTCGATATCCACCATCGCCGCGGCGATGGGCTTCTTCTCGCGCGACGCGCGCAGGATTTCGCGCTCCAGCGTTTCATCCAGAAAGCGCCGGTTGAACAATCCGGTCAGCGGGTCATGCGTGGCCTGCTCGCGCAGCGCCTCGCGCAGGCGGATGTTGGACAGCGCCAGGGTCAACGCTTCTCCTACCGTCACGCTGAGTTGAGTCAGGCGCATTTTCCGCTCCGGACTGCATCCGGGGGCGGCATGGATGTGCAGCAGCCCCAGCGCTTCACCCCGTACGATCAGGGGAAGCCCCATGTACCCGGTGCTTGGGCGTTCCTGGAAATGTTCGCAAACCATATCCCGGGAAGGATCGGGAACCTCGTGACGTTGTCCGCGCCGCATGGCCCAGCAACTGTCGGTATCGAACACGTCGAGAATATGCACGTCCTTGCCCCAGCGCGCCACGGTTTCGAGAAAATGGCCTTTGGGCGACATAATCGCCAGCGCGCCGCCCGCGCCGAGTTCCATTTCCGCGGCCTTGAGGGCAAACACGCGATAGGCCTCTTCTTCCGTCAGGCAGGTTTGCAGCAATTCGTTCATCTGGTTTAGCAGCGTAAGATCTTTGGCCTGGCTTTTCAACTCAGCGAGGGATTCGGCAAGCTGAACGTGGTACTGCTGAAGTTTGTCCTCGGCCTGTTTTTCCACGGTAATATCTTCCAGCATGCCGAGATAGTGGGTGATGAGGCCATTCGAATCGGCGATCGGGGAAATGGAAGCCTTCTCCCAAAAAAGTCCGCCATTTTTCTTGCGGTTATGGAATTCGCCGACCCATTCCTGGCCGCGGCTAATGGTTGTCCAGAGTTGCTGGTAAACGTCGTCCCGAGTCTCGCCGGATTTGAGGATGCGAGGCGTTTTTCCCTTTACTTCCGGCAATCTGTAACCGGTAACCTCGGTGAATTTCGGGTTGACGTATTCGATCAGGCCTCCAGCGTCGGTAATGATGATCGAGACCGGGCTGAATTCCACTGCGCGGGAAAGCTTGCGCAATTCGTTTTCCGTTTGCTTGCGGATTTCTATTTCCCTTTGCAGACGATGGTTGGCGTGCCAGAAATCCTGGGTGCGCGCAGCAAGACTGTCATAGATCTCATTCATGGCCTTGAGCAGGATTTCGTTTGAGTCGGCCATAAAGGCCACCGCATGGTTTCTGGCTTCTGCCGGCGGCATGCCAGATTCGAGGGCGAGGATTTCCTTCGCCATCCGCATGTCGGTGCCGAGAATATGCGAAATCAGCCACCTGGTAAGGAAAGTAAGCGCTTTTCCGGTCACTTCGCCGGGGTTTTTATTCGCGGCTGTCCTGGCGTCGAGCGCTTGCTGAATGAATAGTGCGTGGGATTTTACGTGCGAGGCTTCAAAATTGGAGTCGATCTGGTAGCGGTGCATCAGATCTTCTTCGGTTTTGAAATGGTAGATGGCGTAGTCGGCCAGCTCGTCGAACACCTTGAGCAATTCGCCTGAATCTACTTGCTCCGCCTGCATCCGGGCGAGGGAATTGATGAAGCCCACCAGTTTCTTGTGCTGCTGATCCACCTCAGGGATACCGGTTTCGTATTTGGTACCCCAGACGAAAATTTCAGATTTTGAAGTGGTGGTCATGGGAGCTTCGTGCCTAATGAGGGGTGCACTTGAAAACGGCACTTAATATTTTACCCCACGGTTTTGCTGCAAGGCTAATTGCCGCCAACGAAACCTGCCTGCCGCCAGGCTTCAAAAATTAGCACCGCCGCGGCGTTGGACAAATTCAGGCTGCGGCTGCTGGGCTGCATGGGGAGGCGAATGCGACTTTCGGCAGGGAACGTTGCCAGCAACTCTGCCGGCAGGCCGCGGCTTTCAGGCCCGAACACGAACACATCTCCCGCTTCGAATGCCACATCGGTGTAGCGTGTGGAACCCTTGGTGGTGGCGGCAAACAGCCGGCGCCCTGCGAAGTGCGTCAGGCAGGCCTGCCAGTTCGGGTGAACCTTGAGCGTGGCATATTCGTGGTAATCCAGTCCAGCGCGCTGCAGCTGTTTGTCCTCCAGCGTGAAGCCTAGTGGCTCCACCAGATGCAGCGCGGTGCCGGTATTGGCGCAAAGGCGGATGATATTGCCGGTATTGGGCGGAATTTCAGGCTCGAAAAGCACGATTTCAAACAATTTCTTGTATCCAGATGGGAAAAGCGTTAATTTAACACTATCAATGAGATGTGTTTTACTTATGACAAACAACATGAGCAAGCAGGGCGACGATGGCCAAACCTGAAAAAATCCGGTTGGGCGAGGTACTGATTCAGCAGAATCTGCTCACCGAAGACCAGTTGAAACAGGCACTGGCCGAGCAGAAAAGCAGCGGACGCAAGCTGGGCCGCATCTTCATCGAGAACGGCTTCGTCACCGAGGAGGGCATCGCCGAGGCCATCGCCCGCCAGCTGCAGATCCCGTTCATCAATCTCAAGTTTTACAACACCAACGCCGACCTGGTCAACAAACTCCCGGAAACCCAGGCGCGTCGCTTCCGCGCGCTGGTACTGGAAGACCGGGGTGAAACGCTGCTGGTCGGCATGGCCGACCCATCCGACCTGTTCGCCTACGACGAGCTGGCCCGCGCGCTCAAGCGCGACATCGACCTGGCTGCGGTGGCGGAAAGCCAGTTGCTGCAGACCATCGATCGCGTCTATCGCCGGACCGACCAGATCAGCGGTCTGGCCCAGGCGCTGGAGGAAGAGCTGGGCGATACGGTGGTGGATTTCGGCGGCGTCGGCCCCACCACCAACCTGGAAGAAGCACCGGTCGTCAAGCTGCTGCAGACCATGTTCGAAGATGCCACCCAGGTGCGTGCTTCCGACGTCCATATCGAGCCGCAGGAATCCAAGCTGCAAATCCGTTTCCGCATCGACGGCGTGCTGCACCTGCAAACGGAGGCCGACAACAAGATCGCCGCGGCGCTGGTGCTGCGCCTCAAGCTCATGTCCGGCCTCGATATTTCGGAAAAGCGCGTGCCGCAGGACGGCCGTTTCAACATCAAGGTTCGCGGCCAGGCGGTGGATGTGCGTATTTCCAGCATGCCGACCCAGTACGGCGAATCGGTGGTGATGCGGCTGCTCAACCAGAGCGGCGGGATTCCGACCCTCGACAAGCTGGGCATGCCGCCCGACATGCTGGAAAAATTCCGCAAGATACTCCGTCGTCCCAACGGCATGGTGCTGCTTACCGGCCCCACCGGCAGCGGCAAAACCACCACGCTGTATTCTGCCCTGGCCGAACTGAATTCGATCGAATCCAAGATCATTACCGTGGAAGACCCAGTGGAATACCGTCTGCCCGGCATCAACCAGGTGCAGGTGAACGAGAAAATCGATCTTTCCTTCGCGCGCGTGCTGCGCTCCACCTTGCGCCAGGACCCGGACATCATCCTGGTGGGCGAAATCCGCGACCAGGAAACCGCGCAAATCGGCCTGCGTGCCGCCATGACCGGCCACATGGTGCTCTCCACCCTGCATACCAACGATGCCATCAGCACCCCGATCCGACTGATCGACATGGGCGTGCCGCGCTTCATGGTGGCGACCTCGCTGCAAGTGGTGCTGGCCCAGCGCCTGGTGCGCCTGGTGTGCGAAAGCTGCTCCGAAACCTATGCGCTCAAGCCTTTCGAGCATGAATGGCTGCGCCTGGAGCTGAAAGACCAGGTCGACCAGCACCATTACGTGCATGGCCGCGGCTGCACCAACTGCAACGGCACCGGCTACCAGGGCCGCATGGGTATCTATGAAATGCTGGAAATGGATTTCGACATGGTCGAAGCCGCCAACCATCACGATCCGGCGCATTTCATGAAAATGGCGCGCCAACAGATGGCAGGCAAAACCCTGCGCACTCAGGTCGTGGGCGAGGTGATAAAGGGACGGACGACGGTTGGTGAAGCGATGCGCATCAGCAACCAGTTCGAGGATTAGCTTAAGCCATGCCTTTTTTTGCCTACAAAGCCCGCAATGCTCGCGGCGATCTGATAGAGGGCATCCAGGAGGGGGCCGACAGCGCGGCGGTGGCTGACATGCTGTTCAATAACGGCGTGACCCCGGTAGAAATCGCCGTTTCTGCGAAAGGTCCGGGCGCGCAGGGTGAGAGTCTGTTGGACCGTATGCAGCGACAGAAAATCACCTCGGTGGACGTGATGCTGTTTTCGCGCCAGATGTACACCCTGCTCAAGGCGGGTGTGCCGATAATGCGCGCCTTGGGCGGGTTGCAGGAGTCCACCCATAACAAATCGATGAAGCAGGTGTTGCAGGACACCCGTGAAAGCCTGGACAGCGGGCGCGAGCTTTCCGCCGCCTTGCGCCGCCATCCCGAAGTGTTCAGCCCCTTCTACGTCAGCATGCTGCGCGTGGGCGAAGCCACCGGTATGCTGGAGGAAATCTTCCTGCGGCTTTTTTACTACCTGGAATTCGAAAAAAGCACCCGCGACCAGATCAAGGCGGCGATGCGCTATCCCACTTTCGTTGTCATTGCGATGACGGTGGCGATCATGGTCATCAACCTGTTCGTGATTCCGGCCTTTGCCAAGGTCTACAAGGGATTCAATGCGGAACTGCCGCTGATGACCCGGATTCTGATCGGCGCATCGGATTTTACCGTCCACTTCTGGCCGCTCATGTTGGTAATCGTGGTGGGAATGTCGTTTGCCTTTCGCGCCCATCTCCGCACGTCGGTGGGGCGTTATCAATGGGACAGGATCAAACTGCGCTTGCCGGTGGTGGGCGGAATTATCGAGAAGGCGACCCTTGCCCGTTTCGCGCGTAGCTTCGCGCTTGCCATGCGTAGCGGTGTGCCGATCGTGCAGGGCATGAGCGTGGTGGCGCAGGTGGTGGACAACGATTTTATTGCGCAAAAAGTCGATAACATGCGCGAGGGCGTAGAGCGCGGTGACAGCATCCTGCGTACGGCAGTGGCAACGGGCGTGTTTACTCCGGTGGTCCTGCAGATGATCGCGGTGGGCGAAGAAACAGGCGCGATCGACGATCTGATGCAGGAAATCGCCGAGATGTACGAACGTGAGGTCGCATATGAGGTTGCAAATCTGTCCGC
>JBDKRR010000272.1:0-1617 GCA_039683315.1 Sulfuricella sp. | reverse complement strand
GGTGCCCTTGGTCCAGATCGCGGCATACGCGTGCACGATGATCAGCGCGATCATCACTGCGGCGGAAGCGGCATGCACCACGGCGGCGAGACGCACCACCACGACCGGGAAAGTCCCTGAGAAGTAGTCGCGCCAGATGACGATGCCCGACACGAAAAGCAGGGCCATGCAGCCGACCAGCAGCCAGAACAGCAGCTTCTGGCCGCCGTTGTACTTGCCTGCTTCCGGCATGTTGTGGTCGTCGCCGTTGATCATTTCGCGCACGCGCCGCAGCCATGCCCAGTCGCTCGGGGTCATCAGGTTCAGCCACCAGAAGCGGAACAGCATGCCGACGAAGGACACCGCCATCACCACCCCGAAGAAAGGATGGAGGATGCGCGCCCAGGTCCCGCCGCCAAAAAGCTGGGTGAGCGGAAAGAACAGCGGGTGGAAGAAAGCCAGCCCGGAAAGCGCCAGCAGGATGAAAATCATGGCCACCACCCAGTGGTTGAAGCGCTCGGCGGCGGAATAGCGGACCAGGTCCTTGGGATCGCGTTTCATTCTTCGAACTCCTTCTCGATGTCCTTCGAGACCTCGTTGGGGCCCTTGGTGACATAGTGGAAAAAGCTGCCGATGGCGACCAGGCCGATGGCGAGCGAGGCCAGCGGCTTGCTGACACCCTTCCACAGGCTGACCAGCGGGCTGATCGCAGGATCTCGCGGCAGGCCGCTGTACAGCCCCGGTCGGTCGACGTGCTGCAGCACGTACATGACGTGCGTGCCGCCCACCCCTGCCGGGTCGTACAGCCCGGCGTTGGCGTAGCCGCGAGACTGGAGATCGACGATGCGCTCCTCGGCGTGATGAATCATGTCCTCCTTGCTGCCGAACACGATGGCGCCGGTCGGACAGGTCTTGACGCAGGCCGGCTCCAGCCCAACCGCCACGCGGTCGGAGCAGAGCGTGCACTTGTACACCTTGCTGTCCTTCTTGGAGAGGCGCGGGATGTTGAACGGGCAACCGGCGATGCAATAGCCGCAGCCGATGCAGTTCTCTTCCTGAAAGTCGACGATGCCGTTGCTGTACTGCACGATGGCGCCGGGCGCCGGGCAGGCCTTGAGGCAGCCGGGATCGGCGCAGTGCATGCAGCCATCCTTGCGGATCAGCCACTCCAGCCCGCGGTCGGTTTCCACCTCGGCGTAGCGCATCACGGTCCAGGAGTTCTCAGTGAGGTCGGTCGGGTTGTCGTAGACGCCGGTGTTGTTGCCGATCGCGTCGCGCGTGTCGTTCCACTCCATGCATGCCACCTGGCAGGCCTTGCAGCCGATGCACTTGGAAACGTCGATCAGCTTGGCCACCTCGACCGTCTCGCGCTGGCTGGGCGAGGGCGTGGTGGTGGCGGAACGGCGCTGAATATCAAGGGACTGAAGTGCCATGACCGCCTCCTATGCTTTCTCGATGTCCACCAGGAACGACTTGAACTCCGGCGTCTGCACGTTGGCGTCGCCGACGAAGGGGGTCAGGGTGTTGGCGATGTAGCCGTTCTTGGCTATGCCCTTGAAACCCCCGTGGATCGGGATGCCGACGTGGTGCACCTTTTTCCCGTTGACCTGGAGCGCCTTGATGCGCTTGGTGACCACC
>JBDKRR010000271.1:0-10414 GCA_039683315.1 Sulfuricella sp. | reverse complement strand
GATTTCGTGCTCACCAACTCATCCTATTACGTCGAACTGGAAGCGCTTTATGGCGTGAGCGCGGTCGCCACTCTGAAAAACCGTTTTAACGGCGAAGCGGGCTACAGCGCTTTCGGTGGCGTCATTTTTACCCGCGCGGACCGCAACGACATCCGGCGGCTTGCCGATCTCAGGAAAAAGAATTTCGCGGCCGTGGATCCGAGTTCATTCGGCGGCTGGCATGTCGGCTGGCGCGAACTGAAGCGCCAGGGCATCGATCCGGAGCAGGATTTCAAGCATCTGGCTTTCGAGCATACCCACGATGCTGTGGTGTACGCCGTCCGGGACGGCCGGGTCGATGCGGGAACGGTGCGCAGCGATACCCTGGAGCGCATGGCGGCCGAGGGTAAGATCAATCTGGGCGACTTTTTCGTCCTCAACCGCCAGCAGGTGGAAGGCTTTCCCTTCCTGCTCAGCACGCCGCTTTACCCGGAGTGGCCGCTGGCCAAGACGCGTCAGGTACCCGAGCAGCTTGCCGTGCGGGTGGCGATCGCGCTGATGCAGATGCCCGCGACCGAACCTGCCGCGCGAACCGGCATGATTACCGGATGGACCCTGCCGCTCAACTACCAGCCGGTGCACGACGCACTGAAGGAACTGCGCATCGGCCCCTATGAGCGCCTGCGCCGTCTGACGCCGGGCGAGGTCTTCGCCCAATACGGCTACTGGCTGGTGCTGGCCCTGTTGCTTGTTTTGGTGGCTTTCCTGGTCATGGCCTATGTAGGCCAGATGAATCGCCGCCTGCGCGCGAATCAGACCCAGCTCAGGGACTTGAACGCCACGCTGGAAGACAGGGTGCGGTTGCGCACGGAGGAAGTGGAAAGACTCCTGGAACGCGAGCATTTCCTGCGCGGCGTGGTGGAGATGGTGGCGGACGTGAACCAGATTCTCATCACCTCCACTTCCATGGAGGAAATGCTCAAGGCCTGTTGCGACCGGCTGATATCGCACACCGATTACCGCGTTGCCTGGGTGGGGCTGCTGCGCAACGGGCAGCTGGAGGTGGCGGCCAAATCCTACGGCCCTGCCGAGATCATGCGCAGCATCCTGGCTTGCCGTGACAAGGGGCCGACGCGCGGGGCATTGAGCGCCAATCGCACCGTGATCGAGATCGATCCCGCCACGATTTCGGCCGACCTGGACAAGGCCGGGGTGCGTGCGGCTGTCGCCATGCCATTGCGCGGCGACGCCTACGCCGAGCCGCTCGGCACTCTGTGCGTGATGACCGGTCGGGTGGCGGGCTTCGATCAGGAAGAAGTGGAAATGCTGGAACAGCTGGCCGGCGATATCGGCTTCGCCGTCCACGCCTTCAACCAGCGGGCGGAGACACGCCGGCTTCAGCAGGAGCGCATCAGCAATTACGAGGAGACCATCCTTTCCCTGGTCGACATGATCGAAAAACGGGACACCTACACCGCCGGCCATACCCGCCGTGTCGCACATTACTGCGAACTGATTGCCGTTCGCCTGGGCCACAGCCCCGAGGAGATCGAGAAACTCAAGCGTGCCGCCATCCTGCACGACATCGGCAAGATCGCCATCCCCGATGCCGTGTTGCTCAAGCCGGGAAAGCTGAGTCCGCTGGAATACGAACTCATCAAGCAGCATGCCGAGGAGGGCTACAGGACGCTTGTTCGCATCGACATGTACAAGGAACTGGCCGAGATCATGCGCTCCCACCATGAGCGCGAGAACGGTTCCGGCTACCCGCGCGGTCTGGTGAGCGGCCAGATTCCCAGGCTGTCGCAGATCATGGCCGTGGCCGACGCATTCGACGCCATGACGACCAACCGGATTTACAAGCCGCGCAAGGAGGTGCCGGTTGCGCTGGAAGAACTGCGGAAACTGGTGGGCGAGCACTATTCGCTGGACGTGGTGGACGCCGCCTGCGAGGCGCTGCGGGACGTCCAGCCGCCGCCGGTCGCCGATCAGCTGCCGAAGACGCCACTGGAGCGCCAGCGCTTCGCCTATTTTTTCGACGACCAGCTGACCGGCGCCCACAACGCGAACTACCTCCAGTTCATGCTGCGCAACGGCCTGCCTGCCCATCTCGGCCATGGCTACGTCATCCTGCTGCGGCACTTTTCCGCGGTGAACGTGACCAGCGGCTGGTCTGCCGGCAGCCAGGCGCTGGCCGGCTTCGCGGCCGCGCTCATGAGCCGGTATCCCGATGCCCTCGTATTCCGGGTCATGGGCGACGATTTCCTGTTGCTCGCATCGCAACGTCTCGAAATCGATGGCGCTTACCTGAAGACGCTATCGCCGCTGGAGGGCACGCAGGTGGAGGTCGAAGTGCGCGAACTGGACCCGCACGGCGCCGACCGTGAGTATCTGCAGGGGCTGCTCTAGCCTTTCATCCGGTTTGAATCTGAGAGATAAACATGCTGAGTTCCGAAGAACAGGCCGATTTTTTAAGCGCGCTCGCGGCAGTGGAACGCGTCGCCCTGAACCAGCTGAGCGCCAATCGTGAGCTGCCGTTCGCCATCGCTTTCATCGCGAAACTGCAACATGGCGTGGACCAGGTCGTTCATGCTGCAATGGATCAGGGGGAAAAGCTGGACTGCCGGGCCGGCTGTAGCCACTGCTGCAACTTCCGCGTCGAAGCGCTCGAGCCGGAGATTTTCCGGATAGCGCGGGAACTGAAAAAACTTTCGCCGGAAAAGCTTGCAGAGCTTGTCGGGCGCCTGCAAAGCCATGCCGCCATGGCCAAAGGTGTTTCCGTCTGGGATTACCGTATCGCCTGCCCTTTTCTGGCAGAAAACCTGTGTTCGATATACCCGGTCCGCCCGGCTGTGTGTCGCAAGGCGCATTCATTCGAGGTGGGGAAATGCGAGATAGCCGGCGCTGAGATTCCGCAAAGTCTCAATATCGTCTTGAGAACGGAGGCCCTGATGAAGGGCACCGCAAACGCATATGGCAAGGTCGGTTTGCCTGCGTCAGGTCACGAGCTTGGCCAGGCCGTCCTGTTCGCCCTTACAGACGAAACGGCAGAGTCCCGCTGGCATGAGGGAAGAGCGGTATTCGACGAAGTTTGCTAGCAGGATGCCGCGCCGGCGGCAACGCGCTCCAGTGCGGCGATGTCCGCGGTGAAGAACTGCTCGTTGTGCTTGCCCGTCCGGACCAGCAGTCCGAGACTGGCAAATTCGGTGATGACGCGGCTGACCGTTTCCACCGTGATGCACAGCATCGCGCGCAGGTCCTTGAGGCTGAAGTGGTAAATGCGGTTGCTGTCGCCGTCGCGCAGTCTTAGCAGCAGGCGCGCCATGCGCTCCCGCACCGGCACCGAGCCGGTCAGGTCGACCAGCCATTGTTCAGTTTCCTTGAGCGAGGATTGCAGCTGCCGCATCATGTTCCACTGGAAGCTCGGGTATTGCATGCACAGCTTTGCCACCACCGAGAGCGGAATCCGGCAGCCGCGCACTTCGCCGACGGCAACCACATCGTGCTGTACCGTGCCGGCCAGCATGGCATCGACGCCGACGACATCGCCGGGCTTGATGACGCGCACGATTCTCTGCTCGGTTTCTCCGTCGGGGTGGCGCACCAGTTTGACGGCGCCGGTCCGTATCACCAGCAGCGTCTCGGCAGGCGCATCGAGACGGTATATGGTTTCGCCGTGGGCGTAGGAAACATTGTCGATCTCGACGTGCAGCGCAGCGACTTCCTCATGTGCCAGCCCGGCAAAAAAAGCGTTCTCTTTTCCGTCGCAGGCCAGGCACTCCTTGTTGCCGTGCCAGGCGGTGCAATGTGTGTTCATGAGTAACATGAAGGTCTCCCGTCGAATAACACGTCCGCAGCAAACAAGATGGCAAACCGTTCCGTCCGTTTGTCCTGATGATCTTGTTTAAAAACTTGAAGCGATAAACAATCATAAGAGATTGTTTGAATTCTGTCGCCCGCACATGGAGTTATATTGATTTAAATCAATAATAACACACCAAACCCTCCCCTGATGGCATGCCGCCCTTCCAGCTTGCATTACCTGCTACCCCCGGCTACCATGGCGTCATAATAACCCGCGCTCGAAGCGGGAATAACCGGAGCCAGTTTTTCGATGAAAGAGCGTCAATTCGTTCACGAAAAACGCGAGGAATGGGAGGCTTGGGACCGCTGGCTGGCTGACCGCCGCAGGAAAAGGGGCGAGGCCCCCGTTATTGCTCCCGATACATTACCCCGACGTTTTCGCGCGCTGTGCCAGGACCTTTCCCTGGCGCGGGACCGCCGCTATTCCAGCTACCTGCTGGACGAGCTCCACGCGCGCGTGCTGGCGGCGCAGCAGCGCATCTACGGCGCGCGGCAGGGCGGGGCGGGAGCCTGGCTGAGATTCCTGCTGCACGGCCTGCCGGCGCGGGTGCGCGCGGAGCGGCGGCTGGTGCTGGCGTCGGCACTGCTGTTTTTCGTCCCGCTGCTCGCGGTGCTGGCGCTGCTGCAGTTCCAGCCGGAGGGCGTGTTCTTCCTCATGTCGCCTGATTCGGTCGGCAATTTCGAGGCCATGTACGCGCCGGACGCAAGGCACTTGGGGCGTCCGCGCCACGCCGAAGACAACGTCGCCGCGCTCGGCTTCTACATCGCCAACAACGTGCGCATCGATTTCCAGTGCTTCGCCGGCGGCATGCTGTTCGGGCTGGGGAGCATTTTCTACCTGGTCTACAACGGCCTGATCATCGGCGCCGTGGCCGGACATCTTACCCACCTCGGCTATATCGAAACCTTCTGGGGTTTCGTCGTCGGCCACAGTTCACTGGAGCTGGCCGGGGTGGTGCTGTCCGGCGCTGCGGGGCTGAAGCTTGGCCTGGCCCTGGTGGCGCCGGGACGTCTGCGCCGTGTCGACGCCTTGCAGGTGGCGGGGCGCGGTGCGACCGAGCTAATCTACGGCGCGGCCTTGCTGACTTTCAGCGCCGCCTTCGTCGAGGCGTTCTGGTCGCCCTTGCGCAGCATCCCGGTGGAGATCAAGTATGTCCTCGGCGCGGCCGGCTGGCTGGCCTTGCTCGCCTACCTCCTGCTTGCCGGCAGGGAGCGCAGTGGCGCTTGAGAATTTCGCCCTAGAGGCGCGCCGCCGCTCCGGCTGGGAGGCGCTCGATCTCGGGCTGGTGATGCTGCGCCAGTGGCGTGGCCCGGTGTACCGTGTCTGGTTCGCTACCTGGGGCTTGTTCGCACTGGCTTTGTCGCCGCTGCTGTGGTGGTCCCCGGTGTGGTTCGGCGTGCTGGTATGGTGGCTCAAGCCGCTGTTCGATCGCGTGCTGCTCAAGGTGTATGCCGAGGCGACGTTTGGTGCCGCGCCGACGGTGAAGGAGGTGTGGCGTGCCCTGCCCGGCCTGATTCGCCGCTCCGGCCTGTTCGCGGGGCTCACCTGGGGGCGCATCAACACCGCCCGTTCCTTCCTGCTGCCCATCGTGCAGCTGGAGGGGCAACGCGGCCGCGAGGGGCGTGCGCGGCGCAAGCTGCTGTCGCGCCGCAGCCTCGGCTACGCAGTGTGGCTGACCCTTGCCTGCGTCCATTTCGTCATGTTCCTCGAACTGTCCGGCCTGATGCTGGTGAAATTTCTGCTGCCCAGCGAGGCGCCTGACCTGTTCGAGTGGAGCGCCTACTTCAAGGGCGAGCAGTCGCGCTGGGCCATCGTTTTCGCCAATCTCGCCTGGCTGGCGGCGGAAAGCATGGTGGAACCGTATTATGTCGCCGCCGGCTTCAGCCTTTATCTGGCGCGCCGCAGCGAGCTGGAGGGCTGGGACATCGAGGTGGCTTTCCGCCGCCTGAGCCTGCGCAAGGCGGCAGAGCACGCCGCGCCGCTGCTGCGCATGCTGGCGGTGGCAGCGTTCGGCCTGCTGCTGGCGACAGCTGCGCCGCAGGCCGGATGGGCCGGCGAAGCGGTGAAGTGCGCTCCTGCGGCGCCTGCGCCCTCGGCCAAGGCGACGCCCGCCCGCGAAACGCTGCGCAAGGTGCTGCAGGATCCGGTGTTCGGCTGCGCGGTGCCGGACACCAAGTGGGAACGGCGCAGCACGGACGATCCCCAGCAGAGTTCGCTGCCGGCCTGGCTGCGCATGCTGGGCGAGTTCGGCAAGGTGCTCGCCAGGCTGCTGCAGGGCGCGGTGTACGTGGTAGGCGCCGGGTTGATCATATTTCTCGCCGTGCTGCTTTACCGTCGCCGCAACGACTGGCTGGGCGGCCCGCATGCCGCCGCGCTGCCGGAAACCCTGTTCGGCCTCGACGTGCGCCCCGAATCCCTGCCGGCCGACGTGGGCGCCGCCGCCCGCGCGTTGCTGGCCGGCGGCGATGTCGCAGGCAGCTTGTCGCTGCTGTACCGCGGCGCACTCTCGTCGCTCCTGCACCGGCGCCACATCGACTTCCGCCCGGGCGACACCGAGGCGGACTGCCTGTGCCGCACGCGCAGCAAGGTGGAAAGCGGCGCTTATGCCTATTTCGCGCGCCTGCTCGATGCCTGGAAATTGACGGCTTACGCTCACCAGCCGCCTGCGGCCGCTGAAGTGGGTGCCTTGTGCGACGCTTGGGCGACCCATTTCGGGGTGAGCGCATGACGCGCCGCGCCATGTTCTGGTGGGCGCTGGGAGCGCTGGCGGTGGCCGTGCTGGGAACCGCCTGGTTCCTCACTGAGTTCTCGCGCGTGCCCACCACGCGCTGGGAAAGAATGGGGCCGGAAGCGCGCAAGAACAACTACCTTGCGCTGCAGCGCTTCCTCGTCCGCATGGGCCGGCCGGTGCGCGTCGTTTCCGATGCGCGCCAGCTGGAAAAATTGCCGCCGGGCGGAGTGCTGATCCTCGACCGGGAGCGGCGCCGCAACCTGCCGCCGGAACGCGCCGAAGCACTGCTGCGCTGGGTGGCCAATGGCGGCTACCTGATCGTGGCAGCAGAAAACGCGGGGACGGAAGATGCCATCCTGCGGCGTCTCGACGTCTCGTGGTACCAGCCGCCACGCAAGGCAGCAGAAGAGGACGAGCCGCTCCCGCACAAGCCGGCGCCGCGCCCGAAAACCGTCCAGTTGTCCATTCCCGGTGTCGAGCTGCTGGCCCTGGATCGCGTTGGTGCCGGACTGGTGGTCGGCAAGCGGCAACCGGCCTGGCAGGCGGAACAGGAAACGGGCCGGGCGCAGGTGCTGCACTATGCCTGGGGAGCCGGGCAGGTCACGGTATTCAACTGTTTTTGCGCCTTCATCAACCGCAATATCGGCCAGTATGACCACGCCGATATCGTCTGGTCGCTGCTTTCCACCTACCAGCCCAGGGGGCCGGTATGGCTGGCTGCGCGCCTCAAGGTTCCGAGCCTGTGGGAATGGCTGGCGGAGGCCGCCTGGATGCCCCTGGCGAGCGGCGCGCTGCTGATGCTGCTGTGGCTGTGGCGCATCGTGCCGCGCTTCGGCGGCATGCGCCGCTTGCCCGTGCCCGAGCGGCGCGGCCTTGCCGACCATCTCGCCGCGGTCGGGCGTGGCGTGTGGCGCGAAGGCGGCCTGCCGCACTGGCTGCAACTGGTGCGCCAGACGCTGCTGGGCAACATCGCCAAGCGCCACCCCCATGTGCTGCAACTGCCCGCCGCCGAACGCGCCGCCGCCCTGGCGCGCCTGAGCGGCATGTCCACGGCCCGCGTGCGCCAGGCGCTGGAAGGGCGCGGCAGCGAGTCTCCACGCGCCTTCACCGACACGGTGCGGGCCATACAACAACTGCAACAGCGACTCTAGGAAAAAACATGGCAGCTCTCAACGACGAACAGCTTGCGAAAACATCTTCCCTGCTCAATGCCCTGCGCGCCGAACTCGGCAAGGCCATGGTGGGCCAGAAAGACGTGGTGGAGGAGGTGCTGATCGGCCTGCTGGCCGCCTCCCACGTGCTGCTGGAAGGCGTGCCCGGCCTCGGCAAGACCCTGCTGGTGAAGGCGCTGGCGCGCACTTTTTCGGGCCAGTTCTCGCGCATCCAGTTCACGCCCGACCTGATGCCGTCGGACGTCACCGGCCACACTATCTTCGACGCCGCGAGCAGCAGCTTCGTCACCCGCAAGGGTCCGGTGTTCACCCACCTGCTGCTGGCGGACGAAATCAACCGCGCGCCGGCCAAGACCCAGGCCGCGCTGCTGGAAGTCATGCAGGAGTCGCAGGTCACCCTGGAGGGCAAGGCGCTACCCTTGCCGCAGCCGTTCATGGTGCTCGCCACCCAGAACCCGGTGGAGCAGGAGGGCACCTATCCCTTGCCGGAAGCCCAGCTCGACCGTTTCCTGCTGAAAATACGCATCGCCTACCCGAGCCGCGAGGAGGAGGCGGCGCTGACGCGCCAGGTGACCGAGCGCCGCACCGGCGGCGAGCTGGCGGTGGAGCAGGTGGCGACGGTGGTCGGGCCGCAGCACATCGTTTCGCTGCAAACCGCCACCGCCCACGTCGAGGTGGACGACCGGGTGCTCAACTACGCGGTCGCCATCGCCGCCGCCACGCGCGATTTCCCCGGCATCGCGCTCGGCGCCGGGCCGCGCGGCAGCATCTCGCTGGTGCGCGCCGCACGGGGTCGCGCCTTGCTGGCCGGGCGGGCATTCGCCACGCCGGACGACGTCAAGGCGGTCGCCCTGCCGGCCCTGCGCCACCGCATTTCCACCACGCCCGATGCGGAAATCGAGGGCAAGGACGCCGACGCGCTGTTGCGCTTGCTGCTCGACCAGGTTATGGCGCCGCGCGCGTGACGAGCATGGAAAAAATTGTTAACCACGGAGAACACGGAGGCCACGGAGCCAAAACTCGGTTGCTTTTCTCCGTGCCCTCCGTGTGCTCCGTGGTTAAAGAAGGTTTCAGGAAATGATCCCGCACCGCCCCTTGCTGATCGCCGCCTGGGCTTGGCTTGTGCTGGGGCTGCTGGCCGTGGTCTGGGCGCAGCTGCTGGCGTTGTGGCTGGCTGCCGGTGCCGTGCTGGTGCTGACAGCGCTGCTGGACGCCGGTCTCGCCCGGCAGCGCGGCAACCCGGTGAGCTTCGAGCGCGAAACGAGCCACAGCTGGCCGGTGGGTCGGCAGCAGAACGTGACGCTCAGGCTCGCTGGCACAGGGCGCCCCGCGGCGGGCTGGATACAGGACTGCTACCCCGACGCTTTCGAGGCCGAGGGCTTGCCGGCGGCTTTCCATGTAGGAGCCGGACAGTGGACCAAGCTGTCCTACCGGGTGCTGCCGGACCAGCGCGGCGTCCACCGCTTCGGTGCGGCAGAGCTGCGCCTTATTTCCCCCCTGGGTTTCTGGCTGACGCGCCATGCCGTGGGCGAGGGGCAGGCGGTGCAGGTCTACCCCGATTTCGCCAAGGTCGCCCAGTACGCGCTCTTTGCGGTCGACAACCGCCTGTCGCAGATCGGCCTGCTGCGCCGGCGGCGGCGCGGCGAGGGGATGGACTTCCACCAGTTGCGCGAATACCGCAGCGACGATTCGCCGCGCCAGATCGACTGGAAAGCGACCTCGCGCATGGGCAAGCTGATCGCGCGCGACTACCAGGACGAGCGCGACCAGCAGATCGTGTTCATGCTCGACTGCGGCCAGCGCATGCGCGCGCGCGACGATGCCCTGTCGCACTTCGACCATACACTCAACGCCATGCTGCTGCTGGCCTACGTGGCCCTGCGCCAGGGCGACGCGGTGGGGCTTTCCACCTTCGCCCACGACACGCCGCGCTTTTTCGCCCCGCGCAAGTCGCTGGACACCGTGCAGCGCCTGCTCAATACCGTGTTCGACCTGCAACCCAGCCTGCGCACCCCGGATTACCAGATGGCGGGCCAGCACCTGGTGGGACGCCTGACCCGGCGCTCACTGATCGTGCTGCTCACCAACCTGCGCGACGAGGACGATGCCACCCTGGCCCCCGCGCTGGCGCAGTTGCGGCGGCGCCACCTGGTGCTGGTCGCCAACCTGCGCGAAACCAGGCTGGACCGCATCATGGCAGAGCCGGTGGGCGATTTCGACGCAGCCCTGACTTTCGCTTCCGCCACCGATTATCTCAAGGCGCGCGAGCGCCAGATCAGGATGCTGCGGGCGGCGGGGGCCAACGTACTCGACGCGGCCCCGCCGCAGCTGCCGATGGCGCTGGTCAACCGCTACTGGGAGTTGAAGCGCAGCGGGGTGTTTTAACGTGAAACTCGCGCAGCGAGCCTTCGCCCCCCCTCCCGCACCCGCAAGGAGTGTCCCCGCCGGGATTGGCAGCAAAACTGCTCATTCCGGCGAGACAAGCGGGGAGGGCAGGGGTGGGGGAAACTGGCATGGCGAGCTTCATGATTCATGGGCCGCGCATTTGCCATGACCGTTAGGGCATGTCTACGCTAATTGTTTTTTAACCTGTAAGGAGTCTCAGCATGGAACCGACACCGTCTTCAAATCCCTTCTCCGCACCCGCGGCGCGGGTGTCCGACTACG
>JBDKRR010000270.1:0-7170 GCA_039683315.1 Sulfuricella sp. | reverse complement strand
GCAGGAGACGATCTCGCCCGCCAGTGCCAAACCGAGGGAAGTCGCGCCCAGCGTGACCGTGCCGTCCGCCTCGAGGCGTGCCCAGACGTTGTGTTCGACGCTGTAGAAATAATCGTCGGGGAAATCGCAGCCGCGGATCGTTACCAATGCCATGTCTGTTTTATGCGGGAAACACGCCGGTGGAGAGGTAGCGGTCGCCGCGGTCGCACACGATGGAGACGATCACGGCGTTTTCCACCTGGGACGAGACTTCGAGCGCCGCCACCAGTGCGCCACCGGAAGAGATGCCGGCGAAGATGCCTTCTTCGCGCGCCAGGCGGCGGGTCATCTCTTCCGCGTCGCTCTGCGAGACTTCGACGATGCGGTCGACGCGTCTGAAGTAGCAGATTTTGGGCAGGTAGTCCAGCGGCCATTTGCGGATGCCGGGGATCTGCGAGCCGTCGGTGGGTTGGGCGCCGATGATCTGCACGGCCGGGTTCTGCTCCTTGAGGTAGCGCGAGCAGCCCATGATGGTGCCGGTGGTGCCCATGCTGCTGACGAAATGGGTGATCGTGCCTTGCGTGTCGCGCCAGATTTCCGGCCCGGTGCCTTCGTAATGCGCGAGCGGGTTGTCGGGGCTGGAGAACTGGTCGAGGATGATGCCCTGGCCTGCGTCGCGCATCCGGTTGGCGGTGTCGATGGCGGCTTCCATGCCGCCGGTGCGGGGCGTGAGGACGATTTCGGCGCCGAAGGCGCGCATCACCTGGCGCCGCTCTATGCTCATGTGTTCCGGCATTACCAGCACCATCTTGTAGCCGCGCATCGACGCAGCCATGGCCAGGGCGATGCCGGTGTTGCCGCTGGTGGCTTCGATCAGGGTGTCACCCGGCTTGATTTCGCCGCGCGTCTCGGCGTGCACGATCATGGACAGCGCCGGGCGGTCTTTTACCGAGCCGGCGGGATTGTTGCCTTCCAGCTTCACCAGAACGGTATTGGAGGTGTTGCCGGGAATGCGTTTCAGCTTGACCAGCGGCGTATTGCCGACGAAATCTTCGATGGTTTTAAACATGGCTTTCCTCAATGGAACTCTGGTAGAGGTGATCGCAATCGGCGATGACGCCCGCTATGGCGATGCAGTTCTTGCCGTGGGACTTGGCGTATTTCACGGCGCGTCCCGCGCGGGCGTAGTAGGCGTCGCGCTTTTCGTCCGGTTGCAGCAGGGCGACGCCGAAGCTGGCGGTGAGCGGGCGCAGCAGTGGCAATATCAGCATGCTCTCCAGGTCCATGCGCAGCCGCTCCGCCACGATCATCGCGCCCATTTCGTTGGTTTCCGGCAGCAGCACCGCGAATTCCTGCCCGCCGTAACGCGCTACCAGGTCGAGGGTACGTGTTGCGCCGTTGAGAATGGTGGCGACATGCTGCAGCAACTCGTCGCCCACCTTGCGGCCGAATTCGTCGTTGATCTTGCCGAACTCGTCCAGATCGATCAGTACCAGCGCCAAAGGGCGACGGTAACGTTCCCAGCGCTGGATTTCCTCGCTCACCCGGGCGTCCAGCAGTTTCAGGTTGGCCAGACCGGTGAGGTTGTCGTTGCGCTTGAGCGCGGCAATCTCCTCCTGCAGTTTTTCCAGGGTGTGATTGCGCTTCGAGACCAGTTTTCGGGTTTCGTCCAGTTCCTGGTTGAGGCGCTCGTTGTCGCTGCTGAGCGACTCGAAGGCGGAGATGTCCAGTTCGGCCGCCAGCAGGAACAACTGGTTGCGGCGGTAGACCGTGCCGGCGAAAGCGCGCGTGATGCCGTGTCCGATGTGCAGGTTGATCAGGCCGGTGTAAACCAGGCCTGTTTCGTCCGGTTGCATCCTTAACAGTGCCTCGAAGGTCGGCTCGGCGATGCGTTGCGTTGCGTTGTAGCCGGCCTCAGGACTCAGCGTAAAGCGAAATCCTTCATTGGCCTCAATCAAATCGCCGTTGCTGTCGAACATGGCGACAGCCACGGCGCGCAGCGGATCGAGCCACGGCGGAATGAAAGCAAAACGGGCCGTATTCAAGCGGGAGCCTTCCTTATTTTGGGTGGCAAAGTTGCAGGCTATTCATTATGCCCGTTTTTTTTCGGCTTAAATAGAAAAGCCCCGCCGTGGGCGGGGCTTGGCAAGAACGGATGTGCCTTACTTGCCTGCTTTCTTGGTGTCGGCTTTCACGTCGGCTGCCTTGGTTCCTGCTTTCTTGGCATCCGAGGCCTTGACCTCGGCGGTTTTTGCGCCGCCTACCGAAACTTCCGCGCGCAATTTCCCCACGCTTGCCTTACCGAAGCCGGTCACTTTCTGGAGGTCGTCGACACTCTTGAACGGGCCGTTCTTGGTGCGGTACTCGATAATTGCTTTGGCCTTGACCGGGCCGATGCCTTTCACGCTTTCCAGTTGTGCCTGGTTGGCAGCATTAAGATCAACCGGGGCGCCGGCGAACGCCAGACCCATGAAGGAAAACCACGCAAACACGACAAGCAGGAATTTTTTCATCGTTCTCTCCAGGCAGGTTAAGGGCATCGGTTACGCGGGGGCGCTGTGGAAATAACGGCGACCCCGGTCAAGTCGTTGACTTACTTCTGCAGCAGGTAATCGACGTAGCGTTCCACGCCCTGTTCGACCGTGTAGAGCGGCGTGTCGTAGCCGGCACTGCGCAGCACCGAAATGTCGGCCTGGGTGAAGCTCTGGTATTTCCCCTTGAGCGCTTCCGGGAAGGCGACATATTCGACGATGCCCTGCTGCTGCAACTGCTCCAGCGTCAGGGCGGCTTCTCCCTTGGCCTTGCGGCAGGCGTTGACCGCCGCCACGGCGACGTCGTTGAACGCCTGGCTGCGGCCGGTGCCGAGGTTGAAAATGCCGGACTGGTCGGGGTGGTCGAGGAACCACATGTTGATCTTGACCACGTCTTCCACCGAGACGAAATCGCGCCGTTGCTCGCCGTTGGCGTAGCCTTCGCATCCTTCGAACAACTTGACCTTGCCTTCCGCCTGGTACTGATTGAAGAAGTGGAAGGCCACCGAAGCCATGCGTCCCTTGTGCTGTTCGCGCGGGCCGTACACGTTGAAGTAGCGGAAGCCGACGATCTGGCCGGTCTTTTCCGCCCACATGCGGCGCACGTACTGGTCGAAGAGGAATTTGGAGTAGCCGTAGACGTTGAGCGGGCCTTCGTATTCGCGCGATTCCTTGAAGATGCTGCCGGCACCGTACACGCTGGCGGAAGAGGCATAGAGGAAGGGGACTTCCTCGTTCTGGCAGTGTTCGAGCAGGGACACGGTGTAGCGGTAGTTGTTCTCCATCATGTAGCGTCCGTCGGTCTCCATGGTGTCGGAGCACGCGCCCTCGTGGAACACGGCTTGCATGGAGTCGTCGAACGCCCCGTCCAGCACCGCGTCGAGGAAGTCTTCCTTGTCCATGTAGTCGGCGATTTCGCAGTCCACCAGGTTCTTGAACTTGTCAGCCTTCTTCAGGTTGTCCACCGCGATGATGTTGGTTTCGCCGCGCTCGTTGAGGGCCTTGACGATGTTGGCGCCGATGAAGCCCATGGCGCCGGTAACGATGTAGTACATGGTTTATCCTTTATGAATATGAACCACGGAGAACACGGAGATCACGGAGAAATGCATGCTAGCTTTACCTGGCATGAAAATCTCCGTGATCTCAGTGCGCTCCGTGGTTAAACGTTTTTAACCAAACAATTCTTCTGCGCTCACCACCGCTGTACCCAGCTTGCCGACAACGATGCCGGCGGCCTTGTTGGCCATGCGCATCGCTTCCGGCAGGTCGGCGCCGGCTGCCAGCATCACCCCCAGGGTAGCGATCACGGTGTCGCCTGCGCCGCTGACGTCGAACACTTCGCGCGCAAGGGCGGGTTCGGTGAGCGCTTCGCCGTCGCGATACAGCGTCATGCCTTCTTCGCTGCGCGTCACCAGCAGGGCCTGGAGGTTTAGTTGCGTGCGCAGTTGCTGCGCCTTGCGCGTCAGTTCCTCTTCGTTTTTCCAGCTGCCGGCAACCTGCCTGAATTCTCCCCGGTTGGGGGTGAGCAGGGTGGCGTTGCGGTAGCGTTCGTAATCCTCGCCCTTGGGGTCGGCCAGCACCGGCTTGCCGGCCGCTCGCGCCAGTTCGATCATGCGTGCGATGTGGGTCAGGCCGCCCTTGCCGTAGTCGGACAGGATCACCACGTCGGTATCGCCCAGCATGCGCTCGAAATCCGCCAGCTTGTTCTGCAGGACTTCATGGCCCGGCCAGGTTTCGAAGTCGATGCGCAGCAGCTGTTGCTGGCGTCCGATGACGCGCAGCTTGATGGTGGTGTCGAGACCGGCATCGCGGTGCAGCACTACGTGGATGTTTTCGTGTGTCAGCAGGCGCGCCAGGTTGTCGCCAGCTTCGTCGGTTCCCGCTACTGAGAGCAGCGCCACTTTCGCACCCAAAGCGGCGGCATTGCGCGCCACGTTGGCCGCGCCGCCGGGGCGCTCCTCGGTTTTGCTCACATGGACTACCGGTACCGGCGCCTCCGGGGAAATGCGGCTGACTTCGCCGAACCAGTAGCGGTCGAGCATGACGTCGCCCACTACCAGGACGCGGGCCTGTTTCAACTCCTCACTCCTCACCCCTCACTCCTCACCTATTTACAGTCTTCCTATCGGGAAATATTCCAGCCCCTGCTCGCGCACCGTTTTCGGTTCGTACAGGTTGCGCCCGTCGAAGATCACCGGGTGCTTGAGCTTGGATTTGATCGCCGCAAAGTCGGGCGCGCGGAATTCCTTCCATTCGGTCACGATCGCCAGGGCATCCGCGTCGGCCAGCGCCGCGGTGGGAGAATCCACCAGCTTCAAGCGCGGATCGTCGCCGTAAATGCGATGCGTTTCTTCCATGGCGGCGGGGTCGTACGCCGACACAGTCGCGCCCATCTTCCACAGGCCTTCGATCAGCACGCGGCTGGGGGCTTCGCGCATGTCGTCGGTGTTGGGTTTGAACGCCAGACCCCAGAGTGCGATGCGCTTGCCGGACAGGTCGCTGCCGAATTTCTGCGTGATTTTTTTCAGCAGAATGTGCTTTTGTTCGTCGTTGGCGTCTTCGACCGCTTTCAGGACCTGCAACTCGACGCCGTTGGCGCGCGCGGTGCGCTGCAGCGCCTGCACGTCTTTGGGGAAACAGGAGCCGCCGTAGCCGCAGCCGGGGTAGAGGAAGTGGTAGCCGATGCGTGGGTCGGAACCGATGCCGTGGCGCACGTGCTCGATGTCAGCGCCGAGGATTTCAGCCAGGTTGGCAAGCTCGTTCATGAACGAGATGCGCGTGGCGAGCATGGCATTGGCGGCGTACTTGGTAAGTTCGGCGGACTTGATGTCCATCACGATCAGGCGTTCGTGGTTGCGCTGGAACGGCGCGTAGAGCGCGCGCATCAGGTCGGTCGCCTTGGCGTCGTCGGTTCCCACCACGATGCGGTCGGGGCGCATGAAGTCTTCCACCGCCGCGCCTTCTTTGAGGAATTCCGGGTTGGACACCACGCTGAAATCAAGCGCCGAACCGCGCTTCTGCAGTTCTTCCTGCACCGCGGCGCGCACCCGGTCCGCCGTACCGACCGGCACCGTGGATTTGTCCACGATGACCTTGTATTCGTTCATGTGCTGGCCGATGGCACGTGCCGCGGCGACCACGTATTGCAGGTCGGCCGAACCGTCTTCGTCCGGCGGCGTGCCCACTGCGACGAACTGGATCGTGCCGTGCGCGGCGCTTTCCGCCACGTCGGTGGTGAAGCGCAGGCGGCCGGCAGCCTGGTTGCGCTGCACCATGTCTTCCAGGCCGGGTTCGTAGATGGGGATCTGGCCTTGCTTGAGCATGCCGATCTTGCGTTCGTCAAGGTCCAGGCAGACCACATCATTGCCTACTTCTGCCAGGCAGGTGCCGGTCACGAGGCCGACATAGCCGGTTCCAATTATGCTGATTTTCACTTTGAGTCTCCGATGGTTGCAATTTCTTGCCGGATGGCCTGCAGCGCCTGCAGTGGGTCCGGCGCCTGGGTGATGGGTCGCCCGATCACCAGATAATTCGATCCCGCGCGCAGCGCTTCGGCCGGGGTCATGACGCGGTTCTGGTCGTCTTTTGCTGCGCAGGCGGGGCGGATGCCGGGCGTCACCAGGCAAAAGTCCGTGCCTTGTTCCTGCCGTAGCATCGATGCTTCCTGGGCAGAACAGACTACGCCGTCAAGATGACAGCCGTGCGCCAGGCTGGCCAGCCGGCGCACCAGTTGTTGCGGTGCTTCGCTGATGCCCAAGTCGGCCAGGTCCTTCGCACCCATGCTGGTGAGCACGGTGACGGCGATCAGTTTGGGACGGTTGGGCGTGGCATCTATGGCTTCGCGGGCGGCGCTCATCATGGCGCGGCCTCCCAGTGCGTGAACGTTGACCATCCACACGCCGAGAGCGGCCGCCGCCTTGCATGCCTGAGCTACGGTGTGGGGGATGTCGTGGAATTTCAGATCGAGGAATACGCCGTAGCCCTGGCCAACCAGGTGCTCCACCCAGGCCGGGCCGGCGGCGGTGAACAGTTCCTTGCCGACCTTCAGTTTGCACAGCTGTGGATCGAGCCGGGCAACCAGTGCGGATGCCGCCTCCGTGGAAGCGTAATCCAGCGCCACAATGATTTTCGGGTCGCTTGTCATGTCAGGTCCTGATCTTCGGTGCGTTTCGGGGGGAAGCTTTCCCAGCCGCCGCAAGCGGGGCAGTGCCAGTGGAATTGCCGTGCCTTGAAGCCGCAGTTCTCGCAGCGGTAGAGTGCGAGGCGCTGGCTGTGCTGGTGGATGAGGTTCTTCACCAGCGCGATGTCCTGGCGGCGTTCGGCGGGGGCGTCGAGCAGGGCCGCTTCGAGCAGCTTGTCGAGGCCCAGCAGGCTGGGGTTGCGCCGCAGCTCGTCGCGCACCAGCTCATAGGCGGCGCGCGGACCATCCTGCTCCAGTGCGGCCTGAAACGCAGTGCTTAACAGGTCGATGGAGGGCGCCTGCGCGAGGTAGTTGCGCAGCAGGGCGAGGCCTTCGGCGTTTTGTCCCAGCGCGCGATAACTGGCCAGCAGACGTCCCGCTGCCAGCGGGAGGTAGGCCGGATTCTGGGTTTCGATGAGCTTCCAGAACTGGATGGCGGAAGCGTGGCGGTTGGCTTGCGCTTCCATATCTCCCAGC
>JBDKRR010000269.1:0-1748 GCA_039683315.1 Sulfuricella sp. | reverse complement strand
CTCATCTTCTGCACCATATTCATTTTCTGCCAGCCGCCCGTGCTGTTGACGCGCGACTCGCCGCTGAAGGTCGTGCCGCTGTAGGTGATCTTGCCACTGCTGTCCACGGTGCCGTCCTGATTGCGGCACTGCATGTTCCAGGTCACGGTATTGCCGTCCACCTTGGTACTGATCATCTTGCAGTTCGGGTTTTTCACCTGCTCGCGCGGCACCGCCTCCTGCTTGGTCATGCATTGCTTCATGGTATGGGTCATGTTGGGCGGCATGCTGCCGGGCGGCAGCCCCTGGATTTCGGTCTTGCTGGTAATTTCCCACATGCCGTCCTGCATGTTGGGTTCGGCATGGGCAATCGCGATGAACAGCAGGAATGGCAGCAAGGCCAGGAATTTATTCATGACAACGGCTCCTTAATGAGGGGTAAAGCCAGGCACCGGCATGGTCGGCGTTGGCATAAACAGCCCACTAACGACGCCAATCACCATCATCACCACAACAGCTACAACCACGACCACCGCGGTATAGCCGATTGCCTTCTCCTGCGGCGCTTTCATCAACAACGGCAGACCCAGATAAAGCAGATACAGGCCATACAGCGCGGCCAGCAAGGCGATGACCCCCAGCATGGGCAGAATCATCACAATCCCCGCTATCCAGCTCGGGGTCGAGGCATAAGTCGCGACCTTGAGCGCCTGCATCTGATTCTTCTCCCCACCGAAAGTTGGCGCCAGGGCGTCGATGATGAGCGCAATGATGAACACCCCAACCAGAGTCAGAACGTAGCTGGTCACTGCTTGCGCAATGGAACTGCTAATCGGCACCCGGAATGTCCCCATAAAGGGCAGGCTGATGCCGACCACAGACATGCCGATGATAGACGCGGCCGGACCGATGGCCGCCAGCGGAGCAATATAGCTTTTATAGAGATCACCTGCCGACGTAGCTTCGGTGGAAATCGTCTGCCATTCAGTTTTGGGTTGCAGCAGAATATTCTTGACGCGCTCGATCAGGTTCATTGCAGCCTCCCCCTATTGATTATTGTTGCGCTTGCCACGATGTCATGGGGGTTACAATAATCCTGTTGCAGAACAACCGCAAGCAACGTTCGTTACCAGGAAAAGCATGGTGCAGATACTCATCCAGCAAGCAGTCGATCAGGTATCCCAGGTCATCCTCGGCAAGGAGCGGCAGATCCGCCTCGCCCTCGCCTGCCTGCTGGCGCGCGGCCACCTGTTGATCGAAGACCTGCCCGGAGTTGGAAAAACCACGCTGGCCCATGTGTTGGCGAAAACACTCGGCCTCGACTTCCACCGCATCCAGTTCACCAGCGATCTCCTTCCGGCGGATATCCTCGGAGTCTCGGTATACGACCGCGAAAGCGCCACCTTCCTGTTTCATCCCGGCCCGGTGTTCGCCCAACTGATTCTCGCCGACGAGATCAACCGCGCCACGCCCAAGGCGCAAAGCGCGCTGCTGGAAGCGATGGAAGAGCATCAGGTGACGGTGGAAGGCGAAACCCGCCCCCTGCCCGAACCCTTCTTCGTCATCGCCACGCAAAACCCGACCTACCAGATCGGCACGTTTCCGCTCCCCGAATCGCAGCTCGACCGTTTTCTCATGCGCATCGAACTGGGCTACCCGGATGCCAGGGCGGAACGCGCCCTGCTGCAGGGCAAGGAGCGGCGCGAATTGCTGGCAGGCCTGCAACCCTGCCTCCAGCCGCAGGAACTAGCAACCTTGCAGCAGGCGGC
>JBDKRR010000268.1:0-9088 GCA_039683315.1 Sulfuricella sp. | reverse complement strand
AGCGGACCTGCGCGAAAAGCCGCGCAGGCCGCTCACTTCCACGTTAGAGGTCTCCATTCCATGCCATGCGAGAAGTGCAAAGACCTTTGCGTTCGGTTTGCAATTCGGCAACCTCATGAGTTGCACCGAGCAATTCAAATCGCGAAGCAAAACCTCGATGACGGCACTATTTCAGAGGTGCCCAGCTCTGACCCGATTTCCCAAGTCGAGTTTGCAGCTCTCGCCAAAGGTGAGCCGTGGGACGACATTGTTAGCTATCGTTTCCGCTGTTGCTCGTGCGGAGAGTCGTTTTCCTTGCATGCCGAGACGTATCACGGCAGCGGCGGTTATTGGGAACCAGACAACAGAAAGTCAGTTCGTGAAAACCTCTAACACTACGGTCACGCAACACGGGGTCAGTTCTAACATTCCAACATTCCATGCTACGATTTGCCCATGGCCAGACCCCTGAGACTCGAATTTGCTGGAGCGCTTTATCACGCCACCTCGCGGGGTGATCGGCGGGAGGATATTTTCCTGTGCGACGACGACCGCCAGGATTGGCTGGAAGTGCTTGGCACCGTCTGTGATCGGTTCAACTGGGTGGTTCACGCATTTTGTCAGATGACCAACCATTATCACCTGCTGCTGGAAACGGTGGACGGCAACCTGTCCAAGGGGATGCGCCAGTTGAACGGCTTGTATACCCAGCGATTCAACCGTCGCCACCGCTTGGACGGTCATCTTTTTCAGGGCCGCTACAAGGCGATCCTAGTTCAGAAAGAAGCGTATTTGCTGGAACTGACACGCTACGTGGTGCTGAACCCGTTGCGCGCTCACATGGTTGACGCTCTTGAGGATTGGCGTTGGAGCAGCTACCCCATCGTCATGGGACAGGAAGCCGTTCCCCGTTGGCTGGACAAGGATTGGTTGCTTGGTCAGTTCGCCCCTGAACGGGGTAAAGCGATCCAGGGATACCGTGATTTCGTCATGTCGGGTAGCGGCGTGCCGAGCCCCTTGCAGGGCGTCCGGCATCAGCTACTGCTGGGCGATGACGGCTTCGTTGAAAGCCACCGGAAAACCGGGGGCGACGATGTGCTTCGCGAGGTTTCAAAGGCTCACCGAAAATCGGTTGCCTTGCCGCTGGAGGAATATCAGACCCGCCACCCGGATCGGGATGAGGCCATGGCTCGGGCTTATCTGTCGGGCGCCTACACCATGGTCGAGATCGGACAATATTTCAGGGTCCATTACATGACGGTGAGCCGTGCCGTGCAAAAATACGAGAAACTCCAGTTGGAAATGTTGGAATGTTAGAACTGACCCCGTGTGTTCCGTTAGAACTGACCCCGTGTGTTCCGTGTGTTCTTCCTTAGAACTGACCCCGTGTGTTCCTGACCCCGTGTGTTCCCGCACCATGGCCGAGATCGGACAATATTTCAGAGTGCATTACATGACGGTGAGCCGTGCCGTGCGAAAATACGAGAAACTTCAGTTGGATGTGTTGGAATGTTAGCGAAGTAATCGGCCCTGAGACGCAAATCGCGCCGAAGAAACACCGTAGGTTGGTGGTGAACAACGTGAACCCCAACACTTCCCTGCCGGAATTGCGGCATGGCCGATATGTCGGCGGCGCCACGTTGGGGTTCGCTACGCTCACCCCAACCTACAGATTCAATGGGTTGCATTGTGTTTCTTGAGAGAACTGCCCCCGTGTGCTACACGTTGCAGATTCAGGTTGTTCACGTCACCGCCCACGATTACAGGAGGCCATAAAATGAAAGAGTTTCGCCCTGCGAAAAAGCGAGTCGAGGTCTCGGTGGGAGAGTCCGTCCGTATCCTGCGGGAACTACAGGAACTGAGCCAAAGCCAACTGTCCGAACTTACGGGCATTCCTCAAGCCACCATCTCCGCCATTGAGAACGGTCGGGTGAATTTGGGTGTCGAGCGCGCAAAGGTTTTTGCCCGCGCGCTCAAGTGCCATCCCGCTGTACTCGTATTTCCCGGCTGGGAGACTCCACTTGAGCATGCCGCATAACACTACGGTCGAGTGGACGCTCCGTCTATCGGCGGCGCGCCCCTTACCCCCTCACGTGCCGTGAGTCAGCTTTGAATAAGCCGCCAGCAGCCGCTGGTGTATGTCGCAGCCGTGCAGCGCCAGTCCCGGCGCCGCCACGCCGAAGAAGCGCGACTCGCGCGCGAGCAGCGCTTCCGCCTGGCGCAAGGTGTCCGCTCCGTAGAGCTGCTGCAGCGCGTTGCGGTAAGGCGCTGCATCGCCCAGGTTGAGCAAATTCTCGATGCAGCGGTAAACGCGCCGGCGTCCGGCATCGAGCTGTTCGAAGTGACGAATCCAGTCGCAGCCCTCGCGGATCGCGTCTTCGTTGCCGATGGCCAGCGCCAGCAGGGTTTTCAGTTCGCCCACGCGCAGGTCGCTCCAGAAGGAGCCGGCGTCGGGCGCGAGGCCGATCAGGGCGGCGACCGGGCGCTGGTCGGCGAGGCCCAGTTCGTTCAGGGTTTCCAGCAGGTCGGCGCATTCGTCGTCGTCCAGTTCCGGCAGGTGCAGGATGGCTTCGCGCAGCGCGTTGCCGACGCTGTTGTTTTCCCATTCCAGGTCGTCGACCGGGTAGATTTCCGACATGCCCGGCACGATGATGCGGCAGGCGTAGACGCCGAGGTGGGTGAAGTCGGCGATGTAGATTTCGTGGCCCATGGCGTGGATGCGGTCGACCAGCCAGGCGTAGTCCTCGGCGGTGGTGGTGCTGAAATTCCAGTCGCAGAACTCGAAATCGGGCGTGTCGCCGAGGAAATTCCAGCTGATGATGCCGCTCGAATCGACGAAGTGGATTTCGATGTTGGGCGAGCTGGCGATCTCGTCCAGGTCGAAGCCCGGCTCGGGGAAGCCGCCCAGCGCGTCCAGCGCGCGGCCCTGCAGCAGCTCGGTGAGGGCGCGTTCGAGCGCGATTTCGAAGCGCGGGTGGGCGCCGAAACTGGAGAAGCAGCCCTGGTCATCGGGGTGCAGCAGCGTCACGTTCATCACCGGATATTCCCCGCCCAGCGAGGCGTCCTTGACCAGGATGCCGAAGCCCGCCGCGCGCAGGGCGCTTATCCCTGCTGCAATGCGCGGGTAGCGGGCGATCACTTCTTCCGGCACGTCCGGCAGGCAGATGCCCTCGCTGATGATGCGGAACTTGATGTGGCGCTCGAAAATCTCGGACAGCGCCTGGGTGCGCGCCTCCTCGGGGGTGTTGCCGGCCGACATGCCGTTGCTGACGTAAAGATTGCCGATGATGTTGACCGGGAACCAGACGCTGGCCCGGTCGCGCTGGCGCTCGTAGGGCAGGGCGCAGATGCCGCGCCCGGCGTCGCCGGAGTTGAGGTCGACCAGCGCGTCGGCGGCGATGCTGCCTTCCGGATTGTAGAAGCGGTGCAGCTCGGGGGTCAGCAGTTCCTGGGGCCACGCGCCGCTTTCGTCCGGCTGGAACCAGCGCTCGCGCGGGTAGTGGGCGAAGCCGCGCTGGGCGGGCTGTGGGCCGAGGTAGTAGTGCGTCCAGAAATAGTTGCACGACAGGCGTTCGAAGAACTCGCCCAGCGCGCTGGCCAGTGACGCCAGCTGAGACGCGCCCTTGCCGTTGGTGAACAGCAGCGGACAGTCGCGATCGCGTACGTGCACCGACCAGATGCCGTCCACCGGGTTGAGCCAGGAGCGCTCCTCGATGTGGAAGCCGAGGGCCGCAAGCCGGGCCTGCATGGTGGCGATCGAGGATTCGAGCGAGGCGTCCTTGCCCGGGATGAAGTTTTCAGAGTGCATTGTGAGTCCTGCCGAGTTCGTAGGCCAGGAAAAGCGCATTTTTGAGTTCATGGTGTTGCGCGAGGTCGTCGATGCCGAGTTCGCGCGTGGCGATAGCCTGCAGCAAGCCGAGCGTTTTCAGCTCCTGCCGCCTGGCGACGAAAGCTTCCAGATCGAAGTCTCCGTCCGTCAGGAAGTCGGCGGCCAATCCTTGCGCGTTGTCGAAGCGGATTTCCTCCTCCTGCATGACTTCGTAGAGATAGGAATAAGTGTCGACGCCATGCTTCCGGGCCAGGATCGCGTGAAGCGAGGGGCGCGAAGTGTCGGGCGCCGTGAAGTCGTCCAGCTCGATGGTCGCAGAGAGGGAATAACTTTCGCCCTTGAAAGAAAACTCGACGTGGGCGTCTATGGTGTTTTTGGTACTCATGAATCTTTCCTTCATTGCATGGCGGACACGAAAACCCGGGAACGGGGATCAGTGGCGACTAGATGCGTTGCTTGCGGCGGAATACAAGTTTGGCGGTCAAATAAAGACGCTGTACTGCGCCAGAAACCCCTCTTCATTTTTGCACGCCGATTAACATTGGCGCCACAAAAGCTGCATTAAGAATGTAATAAACTACTTAATAAAAGCTTCATCAGAATGTAAGAAACTGCTTATAGACTCGCCGGCTTGGTTGAGGTTTGTCAATTATCAGGTTTCTTACGAGGAAGCGTTTATGTTGTTCTGGCATGAAGAACCGCGGCGCAAGGCGCGCATCGAAATCATCCCCATGATCGATGTCATGATGTTTCTCCTGGTCTTTTTTGTCCTGATCAGTCTGCACGTCATCCCGGCACTGGGGGTCAAGACGCAGCTGCCAAGCACCAGCAAGCCGGAAAAGCTGGATGTGCGCACCCATGCCGTGGTGACCGTCACCAAGGCCGGGCAGATACAGCTCGATGGCGTCGATTATTCCCTCCCCGGCCTGCAGTCCGCACTGATCAAACTCAAGCAGTCCGGCAAGGACGTCGATGTCGTCGTGAACAGCGACCGCGACGCTTCCGTCCAGCAACTCGTCGATGTCATGGATACGGTAAAAGCTGCAGGCATCAGCTCCGTGGCCATTGCGTCCTCCCGTAAGTAGCAGTGAACGGAGGACGCCGAGCATGACAACCGCAACCATGCCCACGATGTATGACAACCGCGAGTGGGTCGCCCAGGGCGGCTCTCTTTTGCTCGGGCTCGTCCTGGCACTGGCGATCAGCAAGCTGGCTATCCAGCATGAGCCCATGCCCGTCGAAGCCCCGATCCAGATCACGCTGTCCGAGCCGCCGGTGGAGTTGCCCAAACCGCCGCCCCGGATCGAGCCGCCCAAACCTGTTGAACAACCCAAGCCGCAAGAACACGTCCAGCAAAAAGTGGCTGCGGAACCGATACGGCAACCGATTGTTACGCCGATCGCCGCAAAACCGTCTCCTGCGCCCGAAGCGAATCCGGTAAGCGTGCCAGATGCCCCTGTTTCGCCAGTCGCCAAAACATTACCCAAGGTCGAAGAAACGCCCGTCGTGCAAAGAAATGCGGCCGCCGAAGGGCGCTTCGCACAGGACGTGCGCACGCAGATCGAAAGGAAAAAGATTTATCCGGATAGCGCACGCGATCTGGGAATGAGCGGTGTGGTCGAGGTGGTTTATGTGCTGGATCGGACGGGGAAGCTGATGAAAGCGGATATCGCTTCCTCTTCGGGCTTTCCGACGCTGGATCAGGCCGCCTTGCGTGCCGTACGTGCTGCCAGTTTCGCGGCTTTTCCGGCAGACGCTTGGGTGGGTGAGAACCAGAAGGAGTTTCGTACCAGGCTGGTTTTTTCCGTCAATTATTAATGTGTGGCTGACTTAAATTTAAAAATAATGGAGTTCATGATGAGCAACAAGTTTCGCCTTCGACCGCTTGCTGTGCTGATTGCCTCGCTACTGGTAAGCAGCGCGTATGCGCAGGATGACGCAGTTAAAACCGACGATATTTCGGTGTTTGGCCAGGGGCAAACCCGCCAGGTGCAGAATATTTCCAAGAAAGACATAGAAGACGCCGCACCGGGCACCAGCCCATTGAAAGTGCTGGACAAGGTTCCTGGCGTTCACTTCGAATCCAGCGACACATTCGGCGCTTACGAATGGTCCACCAGCATCAGCGTGCGCGGCTTCAGCTCGAACCAGCTGGGCTATACCCTGGATGACATTCCCCTGGGCGACCTGAGCTACGGCAACCACAACGGCCTGCATATTTCGCGTGCCATTTCGTCGGAAAATCTCGGGCGCGTGCAGGTGTCGCAAGGCACCGGCTCCATCGATACCGCTTCTACCAGCAACCTGGGCGGCACGATGCAGTTCTATTCGACCGACCCTGACGAACAGTTCGGCGTGACCGCCAGCCAGATGCTGGGCGAAAATTCGGCGCGCCGTACTTATGTGCGCCTCGATAGCGGTCGCCTGGCGAACGGCGGAAAACTCTATATCAGCGCCGTGGACCAGAACTCCGACAAGTGGAAAGGACACGGCGAGCAGCGCAACAAGCAGGTCAACGCCAAATATGTCCAGTTCTTCGGCGAGAGCAAGCTGTCGGCGTTCGTGAACTGGTCCGACCGCCAGGAAGTGGACTACCAGGATCTGTCAAAGGCCATGCTCGACCGCCTGGGCTATAAGTGGGACAACTACTACCCGGACTGGAACAAGGCCATTCAGTCATCGCAAAATATCTGGACCAGCGGCGAAACATCGGTCGACGATGCCTACTATGCCGGCTCTGGCATCCGCGAAGACTATCTCTCGGGCGTGACGCTGGACGCCAAACTGAGCGACAACCTGCGCTGGAAGAACACCGTCTACCACCACAGCAACAAGGGTGCCGGACTGTGGTGGACGCCCTACGTTCTGTCGCCGGTAAGCAATACCCCATCCGTGCGCACCACGGAATACGACATCGACCGCACCGGCCTGCTGTCTTCCCTGACCTATACCCTGGGTATGCACAAGCTGAACGGCGGCCTGTGGTACGAGAACGACGACTTTACCCAAGCGCGTCGTTACTACGCCACCACTGCAACCGACCCGCGCACCCCGTATGAAATTCCGAGCGGGCCGTTCCGCACCGACTGGGCGTTCAACTTCACCGAAAAAACCATGCAATGGTATGCCCAGGACACCATTACGGTTTCGCCGAAGCTGACCGTGAATGCCGGGTTCAAGTCGCCCAAGGTGGATGTGACCGGCACGGAAACCACCGGTGCCGATCGTCCCTCCGGCAGCATCACTTCCAAGAAGTCTTTCCTGCCGCAGCTCAGCATGGTGTACAAGCTCGACGACAGCAATGAGCTGTTTGCCGGCGTGGCGCAAAACATGCGGGCTATTTATACCCAGCCGTTCGGTACCACCCAGGCCGGTTTTGCCGCCATCCAGGGCAACCTGAATCCCGAAACTTCCACCACTTACGAAGGTGGCTGGCGTTTCCAGGGCAACAAGCTTGACGGCGTGGTGTCGCTCTATCACGTTGACTTCAAGGACCGCCTGCTGAGCATCGGCAGCGGTGCCGGGATTGTCGGCAGCCCGTCTGTGCTGGCAAACGTGGGCAAGGTCGAATCCAACGGCATGGATCTGGGCGTGAACTGGAAATTCGCTTCGTCCTGGTCGTGGTTCAACTCCTTGAGCTTCAACAGCACCCAGTACAAGGACAACTACCTGGATGGCGTAAACGTTCGCAATGTTAGCGGCAAGCAAGTGGTGGGCGTGCCCGAGCAGATGTTCAAGACCGAACTGGCTTACGACAACGGTACGTGGTTTGCTCGCCTGGGCGGTGATTACACTTCCAAACGCTACTACACCTACTCCAACGATAACTCGGTCGATGGCCGCTGGCTGTGGAATGTGGGTGCAGGCTATCGCGTCAAGAACGTCGGCTTCTTCAAGGAAGTCAAGGCCCAGGTCAACATCAACAACCTGCTCGACAAAGAGTACTTCGCCAGCATGGGCACCAATGGCTTCAGCTATTCGGACCCGACCGGCACCGGCCAGACTTTGCAGACTGGCGCACCACGTCAGGCGTTCTTTAACGTAACCGGCAAGTTCTAAAGAGGAAGGCAACCGGAACCCGAGCGGGTTCCGGTTTTTTCAAGGAATATATTATGACGTTCACACTGATTCACGACATCGTTATGTACATCATGGTAGGGGTGATCCTGCTTGCCACCTACGTCATTATCGAGCGGTTCATCTTCTTCGCGGCGACCCTGCGCGAAGGCAAGGACGTGGTCGGCTTCATTCGCAGCCACCTGCACGACAAAAGCCTGCACGGCGAGATCCTGCAAGCTTTCGAAAAACACAAAAGCCCCCAGGCGCGGGCCATTTGCGAAGTCGTCGGAGCGGCCCAGGAAAACCATGGCCACGAGCAAATGGAATACATCGCCCAGTCGATTTACGTGGAAAAGCAGCCGACGGTCATAGCCCGCCTGTGGATGCTGGACACCATCATTACCCTGTCGCCCCTGATGGGACTGCTGGGCACCATTCTCGGCATTATCGATGCTTTTTACAGCCTGTCTTCCGGCAGCGTTGCCGCTGATCCGGCGGCGGTCAGCCGCGGTATCGGTACCGCCCTGTACGCCACGGGCGTGGGCATTTTCATCGCCCTGTACGCCATGCTTTTCTACAACTATTTCAGCTCCAAAGCCGAACAGGTTACCAATCAGATGAAACTGATCACCCTGACGCTGCTGGGAGCACGCTAAGTGACTATTTCTGCGAGGTCTTCCATGCCGTCACGCTTTCTCGTTAGCGCCGCTGCCGTCGCAACGCTGCTGCCGCTGCATGCTGCTGCGGCACCCAAGGCGACCACTCCAATCGAGCACGTGATTGTCCTGGTGGGGGAGAACCGTACCTTCGACAACCTGTACGGGGTGTACAAGCCGCCGAAGGGCGAGGCGGTGTGGAACCTGCTGTCGCGCGGCATCGTGCGGGAGGATGGAACGCCGGGGCCGAACTATCACCTTGCCGCGCAAAAAACGGCGGACATGAGCAAAGGCTACAACCCGGTTCCGCCGCTTACCGGCAGCTACGCGAAATTGCCCCAGCCGTTCGCGGCCGGCGCCTTCGGCCAGCAGCACGACGTTCCCGATGCGCGTTTCCCATCAGAGCTGGCGAACGGCCCGTTCCAGCTGACCAGGTATGTCAGCGCGGGCGCACACACCGGTGACCCGATCCACCGCTTTTTCCAGATGTGGCAGCAGGTGAACGGCGGCGCCAACGACCTGTTCGTCTGGACGGCCGACCACTTCGGTTTTTACCGCGGCGACG
>JBDKRR010000267.1:0-16952 GCA_039683315.1 Sulfuricella sp. | reverse complement strand
TCCAAGTCGCGGCGCAACGCCTTGAGCTGGCGGCGCCCCGCCACCGTGTCCAGCGCGGCGAAACCGGCCTTGAAAACGTCTATATTCTCCGCGACCTCGCGATATTCGGCACGCCGGTCGAACAGCCCCTGAAATTCGGCGCGCTCCTCCCCCGCCGCACTGCTGACGTTCAACAGAAATGCACTGCCGCCTCCCTGCCGGACCTCTTCCACATACATCCTGAGCGCCTGGCGCAAGCCGCGCCCGGCTGGCAGAAGATAGACGCCATCACGCAATACCGCACACCCCAGCCCCTTGAGCGCACGCCATACGCGCGTGCGTACGGTCGCGTTCGAAGTAGGCAGACTCAACACGATGACCAGCCATTTGTCCGTCCCGAACGCCCTCATCGCGTCAACTCCATTAGCATGTATTAATGATTACATTATAGTGTCACTGTCGCATCAACAACAAAGAATTTAAAACCCAGTAAATCAAGGCTCTGCAACACTTGCAAGAACATTGAAAAAAAACGATAATTCCAACTCTTAAAAAGTCTTAAATCAAATTCTTGTAGGAAATGCCGTGCTGAACCCGTCCTGCTGTCCCCTCCTGTTCTATAAAATCTTCCCCTTCCTGCGTTGGTGGCCCATGGTCAACAAGGCCTCCAACAAGGCGGACCTGATCGCCGGCATCACCGGCGCGATGATCGTGCTGCCCCAGGGCGTGGCCTTCGCCACCATCGCGGGCATGCCCCCCGAATACGGCCTATACGCCGCCATGGTGCCGGCCATCATCGCGGCCATGTTCGGATCGAGCTGGCACCTGGTTTCCGGTCCGACCACGGCCATTTCCATCGCCGTGTTCGCTGCCATGAGCCCTCTCGCCGACCCGGGCTCGCCCCAGTTCGTCAGCATGGTGCTGACCCTGACTTTCTTTACCGGCCTGTTCCAGCTGATCCTCGGACTGGCGCGCATGGGGGTGCTGGTCAACTTCATCTCCCACACGGTAGTGATAGGCTTTACCGCCGGCGCGGCGTTGCTGATCGCCGCCAGCCAGGTGAAAAACTTCTTCGGCATTGCCATCGAGCGCGGCGCGCACTTCCACGTGGTGATCGAGCAGCTGTTTCTGCAGTTCGGCAACCTCAATCCCTATGTCACCGCTGTTGGCGCCGTAACGCTGGCAACCGGCATTCTGGCCAAGAAATTCATCCCCAAGTTTCCTTACATGATCGTCGCCATGGTGGTGGGCAGCGTCCTGGCTTATTTCATCAATCAGAAATTCGGCGTTGAAGTCACCAAGATCAAGACGGTGGGTGCCCTACCGGCCAGCCTGCCACCGTTCTTCCTGCCCGATTTTTCCTATGCCACCATCCACAAGGTGGTCTTCCCGGCGCTGGTCGTCACCATGCTGGCACTGACCGAGGCGGTTTCCATTTCCCGCGCCATCGCCACCAAATCCGAGCAGCGCATAGATGGCAACCAGGAGTTTGTCGGCCAGGGTCTGGCCAACATCGTCGGCAGCTTTTTCTCCGGCTACGCTTCCTGCGGCTCCTTCAACCGCAGCGGTGTCAACTACGCTTCGGGCGCACAGACCCCGCTGGCAACGGTTTACGCCTCGGTTTTCCTGGTACTGATCCTGCTGCTGGTCGCGCCGCTCGCTTCCTACCTGCCGAACGCTGCCATGGCCGGCATCCTGTTCCTGGTTGCATGGGGCCTGATCGACTTCCACCACATCGGCTCCATCGGCAAGACCAGCCTCGCCGAGACGGTGGTGCTGTGGGTTACGCTGCTCGGCACCCTGGTCAACCTGGAAGAAGGCATCTTCTTCGGCATCCTGCTCTCCCTTTCTCTCTATCTGTACCGTGTTTCACGCCCGGCGATCGATCCGGTGGTACCGGCCAGGGAAGAAGGCGCCTACCACTTCGTCGACGCGCACGGCCACCACGAGTGCCCGCAGTTCCGCATCGTGCGCATCAACGGCGCGGTATTCTTCGGCGCGGTGGATTACGTGCAGAACGGCCTGACCCAGATCGACGAATCCAACCCGGATCAGAAATCGGTGATGATCGTCGCCAGCGGCATCAACTTCATCGACGTGGCTGGCGCGGAAATGCTCGCCCAGGAAGCGCGCCGCCGGCGCAAGATGGGCGGCGGTCTGTATTTCTACCGCTGCAAGGATTCGATCTACAAATTCCTGCGCAAATCCGACAAGCTGGACGACATCGGCGAGGGCGGTTTCTTCCCGGCCATGTCGAACTGGATCAAGCCGATCTACAGCACCCTCGACCCGGAAATCTGCCGCAACTGCAAATACCGCATTTTCCCGGAGTGCCAGACGCATTTGCCCGACGGCGAGGCGAGGACGGCATGATCCGCAAGAACCCGAGCGGCGATCTGCCCCTCATCCACGAGTCCGCCTATGTGGACAACACCGCGATTCTCTGCGGCAAGATCATCGTCGAGGAAAACGTCTTCATCGGCCCCTACGCCGTCATTCGCGCCGATGAAGTCAACGAGCACGGCGAGATGGAGCCGATCATCATCGGCGCCAACTCCAATATCCAGGACGGCGTGGTCATCCACTCCAAGGCTGGCGGCCTGGTCAGGATCGGCATGAACACCTCGATCGCCCACCGCTCCATCGTGCATGGCCCGTGCGTCGTCGGGGAAAACGTCTTCATCGGTTTCAACTCGGTGTTGTTCGACTGCGTGATCGGCAATGGCTCGGTGGTGCGGCACAACTCCGTGGTGGAGCACTGCGCAGTACCCGAGAACTTTCACATCCCCTCCACCACCAACGTGCATTCCAACCAGGAACTGGACAAGATCGCGCAGGTTTCTCCGCAGGCCAGCGACTTCTCCGAATCGGTGCTGAAAGCCAACCACGAACTGGTCAAAGGCTACAAGAAACTGCAGAACGAGTTTTAACGGCGACATCGCGTGCCGCCTTTCCCTGCCTGACTTCTTCCGCCGAAGGCCATGACGATTTTATGTCTTTCCGGCAATCTCACTGGTATGATTTGCCGATTACACGAAGTCCGGCCAATTCACTTCATCGCGGACCGGAATGCAGGCCAAGGGAGAAATTGCTCATGATTCAGGTTGCACGCGTTTTACCGTTCCTACGCTGGTTCCCTCTACGCGGGATGAATGTCAAAGCCGACCTGATCGCCGGCATCACCGTTGCACTTGTGCTGATTCCGCAGTCCATGGCCTACGCCCAGCTGGCCGGGCTTCCCCCTTACTACGGCTTGTATGCGGCGTTCCTGCCGGGCATCATCGCCGCCCTGTGGGGTTCTTCTGCGCAGCTCGCAACCGGGCCGGTGGCCGTAGCGTCGCTGCTCACCGCCTCCACCCTCGCGCCGCTGGCCGCCACCGGCTCGGAGCAATTCATCGCCCTCGCCATCCTGATGGCCATGTTGGTGGGCATCATCCAGCTCGCGCTGGGCGCCTTCAAGCTCGGCGTTGTGGTCAACTTCCTCTCCCATCCGGTGATCGTCGGCTTCACCAACGCCGCCGCAATCATCATCGGACTGTCCCAGCTCAACAAGCTGTTCGGTGTTTCCATGGGGCGCAGCGAACATTTCATCCAGGATATCTGGGGCGTATTGCTGCAAGTCGGCGACACTCATCTGCCCACGCTGATCATGGGCATTTCCGCCTTCGCCATCATGTTCGGCCTGAAAAAATTCGCCCCGAAAATGCCGGGCGTGCTGATCGCGGTCGCCCTGACCACGGTGGTGAGCTGGGCCATCAGCTTCGAGCACAACAGTAAGGGCCGCATCGAGGACATTATGGACGTCGAGGTCAAGGCCCTGGCAAATGACTTTTCCGACACTGAAACCAGAATCGACGCCCTCAACAACAAGATCAGCGCCAAATCCCTGGAACTCAAGCAACACCAGAAAGCCCATGAAGGCGGTTCGCAACGCACGGCGGCACTCAAGTACGAACTGGAACTGCTCAAGCTTGAACTGAAAGACAGCGAAGGTGAAAACCGCAAGCTGGCGCGTTCCATGCGCAAGTTCATCTTCGAACAGGTGCCGGCGACGGATGGCCAGCCTGCGAAACTCTACCTGGCCGGACAGCTTCCCCAGGGCGAAAAATCCGACGGCTACCGCTGGCGCATCCGCAAGGTGAGCAAGGGCGAGATGAAACTCGTCGGCGGCGGCGAAGTGGTAGGCGCCATTCCGGCCGGGCTGCCACAGTTCGACGTGCCGAAATTCAGTTGGGACATGGTGGTGACCATGCTTTCCGGTGCGCTGGTCATCTCCCTGGTCGGCTTCATGGAAGCCATTTCCATCGCCAAGGCCATGGCCGCAAAGACCAAGGAACGCATCGACCCCAACCAGGAACTGCTGGGCCAGGGCCTGGCCAACCTGATCGGCAGCTTTAGCCAGTCTTTCCCGGTCAGCGGCTCCTTCTCGCGCTCGGCGGTCAACCTCAATGCTGGGGCGGCGACGGGGATGTCTTCGGTGTTCGCCGGCATTATCGTGCTGGTCACCCTACTGTTCCTCACGCCGCTGCTGTATCACCTGCCCCAGGCGGTACTGGCGGCAGTGATCATGATGGCAGTGATCGGCCTGATCAACTTCAAGGCCATCAAGCATGCCTGGCACACCCACAAGCATGACGGCGTTGCCTCGGTGGTGACCTTCGTCGCCACCCTGGCGTTCGCCCCGCACCTGGACAACGGCATCATGGTGGGGGCCGGACTGGCCATCATCCTCTATCTCTACCGTACCATGACGCCGCGTGTCGCCATTCTCGGGCGCTACCACGACGGCACGCTGCGCGACGCCAAGATCAACAATCTTCCGATCAGCGAATACATTATCGCCATCCGCTACGACGGTTCGCTTTACTTTGCCAATGTGCCCTACTTCGAGGACGTCATTCTGGAAGCCGTGGCCAACAGCCCCTGCGCCAAGCATCTGCTGATCGTGTCGGACGGCATCAATCAGCTCGACGCCTCGGGCGAGGAAGTCATCCATCACATGGTGGAGCGTTTGCGTTCCAGCGGCATCCGCGTCGTTTTCAGCGGCCTCAAGAAGCAGGTTCTCGACGTCATGCACCACTCCGGACTGTTCGATTACATCAGCCAGGAAAATATTTTTCCGGATGAGGACAAGGCGCTGGAATCGATTTACGCCGAAGTCCTTGAGAAAGATCCCAACGCCCAGTGCCGCCTGATGAAGGGCGGACATATTGGCGGGACCGATGGTGTCAAGACCTGGCTGTAACAATATGGACCCAAAAAAAACAGGGCTCGGCCGGGTTCCCGGACACATGAAATGCACATTCTCCTGGTAGAAGACAACCGCGACCTTGCGCAGAATATATTCGATTACTTCGAAGCCAGGGGTCACACCATCGACCTGGGTGAAGACGGTATTTCGGGACTTCATCTTGCCGCCTCCAATCCCTACGATGTAATCATCCTCGACCTGATGCTGCCCGGCATCGACGGCATGACCTTGTGCCGCAGACTGCGCGAAGCCGGTAAACAAACGCCGGTTCTGATGCTGACTGCGCGCGATTCCCTGGATGACAAGATCGCCGGACTGGAAGCGGGCGCGGACGATTATGTCGTCAAGCCGTTTGCGTTGCGCGAAGTGGAAGCGCGCCTGGTCGCCCTGGTACGGCGTGCCCAAGGGCATAAAGGCCCTGCCAGGCTGCAAGTGGGCGACATGACTTTCGATCCGGGCACCCTCAAGGTTACGCGTGGCGAACGAAACATTGACTTGCCGCCGATCCCATTGAAAATCGTCGAGATACTGATGCGCAACTCGCCTCGGGTGATGTCGCGCGAGGAGTTGGAGCGCCACATCTGGGGGGACTCCCCGCCCGACAGCGACGCCTTGCGCGCGCACCTGCACATCCTGCGCAACGCCATCGACAAACAGGCCGACAAGCCGCTCCTCAAAACCCTGCGCGGCATCGGCTACCAAATCGCAAGTGAATAGACACAGCCTTCGCTTCCGCCTGGCCTTCACCTTCGCCTGGTTCGGCGCCCTCGTCAGCCTGCTGCTCTCGATCGGCCTGTCGTTTACGGCGCACAACCTCGGCGAGCGCCTGATGGACGAAACCCTGCGCGCCGAAATCGAGGACTACATTTCGCGCCGCGCGCGCAATCCCGATTCCCTGCCGCCGGCAACGATCAGCGTGCGCGGGTACGTCCACGTACCCGGGCGGAAAACCGAAGACATCCCGCCGGTCCTGCTCGAACTTTCCCCCGGCAAGCACCAGCTGACCCTGAACGGCACGCCTTATCGGGTCGCCGTGGCGAACAAGGGAGAGGAACGTTACGTCATGCTGTTCAACGAACTGCGGCAACGCCAGCGCGAAGAACAGTTCCTGATATACCTGGCAGCAGGCGCGCTCATCATGACGCTAATTTCCGCCGGCATAGGCTGGTGGCTGGCGGGAAGAGTGGTAGCCCCCGTCAGCAAGCTGGCCCGGCGAGTCAGCAAGGCCAAACCGGAAGACGATGCCGCAGAAATTACCAAAGGGTTTCCCCGCGACGAAATCGGTGCGCTGGCCCGCGTTTTCGGCGGCTATCTCGAACGCATGCGCGCATTCATCGACCGCGAACGCGCGTTCACGGCAGACGTCAGCCACGAGCTGAGGACGCCGCTGGCCATTGTCCAGGGTGCGGTAGAACTGCTGGAGGATGACCCGCGCCTCGACGAGAAACAGCGCCAGCGCATCGCGCGTATCGGGCGGGCAGCACGGGAAATGATCGATCTGAGCTCAGCCCTGCTGCTGATGGCGCGGGAGGAAAGCTCGGATGAAGCAGTCAGGCAGGACTGCGACGTGTGGGACGTGGTCATGCACGCCGTCGATACGCAGCGCCACCTGGTCAGCGCGCAAACCACGGTCGAACTGGCGTGCCACAGCCGCTCGCGCATTACGGCGGAACGGACGCTGCTCGGCATCGTTGCCGCCAACCTGATCCGCAACGCATTCGCCTACACCAAGTCCGGCACGGTCTTTATCAGCCTGGAAGAGGGTTGCCTGACGGTGTCGGACACCGGCCCGGGAATCCGCGAAGAAGACATCGGCAAGGTCTTCCAGCGGCACTTCAAAGGGTCGACGAGCGCAGGGGCGGGCATCGGACTATCGCTCGTCAAGCGCATCTGCGACCGCTATGGCTGGGAAACGGTCATTGAAAGCGCGGAAGGCTGCGGCACGACCGCCCAATTATTTTTCGCCACTTCACCCCACCATACCCCCGCCCTCGCACCTTGATTTTCATCCCGTCTTGACACTCCCTTGACGCTTGCTTGACGCCGTCTTGACGGTGCTCAACGTAACATCCAATACCAAATTAGAGCTAGCCGCTGTTCCCGAAACAAGCTGCCACGAAGTAGTCGAGCGCCTCATCTTACCTGTTGTTGCGATGAGCCCGGCATCAGCCCATCCATTTGCGAGATACCAGATGAAAATCTCTTCGGCTTCAGCCTCATGCATGAACAACACATCCGAATCTATCGATGATTTCGATACGCCGCGTCTGGCCATATGGTCCGCAGTAAAATCGTTCTTTCGCAAGCTGGACCGGCACCTGACGGCGATCGCATATGCCGAGGCCGGCAACTTCGACGAAGTACAGAAGATTCTCGACCAGAACAAGGCCCAGGCACAGCGATGAATACCTGGGTTCAACGTCTGCCGATTGCCAAGCGCTTCAGTCTGAATCCGGATGAGCTCAAGAACGACCTGGTCGCCGGCGTCACCGTCTCGCTGGTCGCCATCCCGCAATCGCTGGCCTATGCCCAGTTAGCCGGTGTTCCCGCTTACTACGGCCTTTATGCCGCGCTGGTGCCCACCATCATCGGCGCCCTGTTCGGCTCATCCCGGCAGCTTTCGACCGGCCCGGTTGCCATGACCTCGCTGCTGACGGCAGCTAGCGTCGCCCCTCTGGCTGCGCACGGCAGCGAGATGTTCTACGCATATGTAATTCTGCTAGCGCTACTATCCGGCCTGTTTCAGGTACTTTTCGGCGCGCTGCGCATGGGCGTGCTGCTCAACTTCCTGTCTCACCCGGTACTGATGGGATTCATCAACGCCGCGGCCATCATCATCGGCCTGTCGCAGCTCCCGACCCTGCTAGGCATATCGGCACGCCAGTCCGACCATTTCCTGCTCGACATCTGGCAGGTGCTGTCACACATCGACACCATGCATGAGATCTCCGTTGCCTTCGGCATTTCGGCAATCATACTGCTGGTCGGTTTCAAGAAGCTGGCACCGAGGCTTCCCGGCGTGCTGATCACGGTTGTCGTGTTGACCTGGGTCAGCTACATGCTCGACTATGCCGGCCTCGGCGGCAAGGTGGTCGGCCTGGTGCCAAGCGGCCTGCCTTCCCTGAGCATTCCGCTGCTTGACTGGCACGCCACCATGGCACTGCTCCCGGCCGGCTTCGTCATCGCCCTCATCAGCTTCATGGAAGCCATGTCCAGCGCCAAGGTAATCGCCATCAAAACGCGCCAGCCATGGGATGAAAACAAGGAACTCATCGGGCAGGGCCTGGCGAAAATCGCCGCCGCTTTCAGCCATTCCATGCCGGTCAGCGGCTCCTTCTCCCGTTCCGCGCTGAATCTCGCCACCAACGCACAGACGCCTTTTTCTTCCGTCATCTCGGCAATTTTCGTCCTGCTGACCCTGCTTTTCTTCACCTCCCTGCTCTACCACCTGCCCAAGCCGGTACTCGCTGCCATCATCATGATGGCGGTCGTCGGCCTGATCAACTTCAAGGCAATCGTCAATGCATGGCGCGCCAGCCGCGATGACGGCATTGCATCCATGGTCACTTTCCTGTCCACCCTGGCGTTTGCACCAAATATCCAGAACGGCATTCTCACCGGCATCATCCTGTCTCTGGCGATGCTGCTCTACCGCATGATGAAGCCGCATATCGCCGCATTGGGAAAACACCACGATGGGACGCTGCGTGACGCTCATCGCCACCAGCTTCCTCCTTTGCACCCCAGGCTCGGCGCAATCCGCTTCGATGGCGCACTCAGGTTCGTCAATTCGTCCTACTTCGAGGACGCACTGCTCAAGCTCGAAAGGGAAAATCCGGCAGTGCGCTATATCCTGGTGAAATGCAGCGGGGTGAATTACCTGGACGCATCGGGGGTCGAGATGCTCAATAACTTGATTACTCGCTTCCGGAATAACGGGATTACCCTCGGCTTTAGCGACCTGAAGAAACAGGTTCGGGAAGTGATGGACCGAACCGGCCTGAGCCAGGGCATCGGTCTCGAAAACATCTTTTCAAGCGATCACGAAGCCTTCGAGCAACTGTATTTGCGCGGCGAGATTGACGTAAGAATCTAGATGTTGTATGGTGTAAATGCTTACGGATTCAAGTAGTCGCCGAACTCCTCTGCACGGAAATTTCTCGGAATAGATTTTTTCCAGAAAACGGAAAAAACCTGGTTCTGAGACTCCCGGGAACAATTCAAGTTCCACCAAAACAATAACAACGAACTTTTGAGGCTTCAGAAACTTTCGTGATTAGCATATCCAGCACTTTGCCAATTGATTGGGTCATCGGCGTTGTTGCGTTCTGGTTTCTCATCGGTCTGCTTGGTCTTGCGCTACAAGACAAACCCCGCCTCATCACGGCACTGATTTTCCCGGCCGGAGCATTGGCGGCCCTGGTTCTGGCTGCTTCGGCCCTGATTGCACTCGGCCAGGGCGCCAGCGTGGCAATACTGCCGCTCGGCCTGCCGGACCTGCCTTTCCATCTGCGGCTCGATGCACTTTCGGCATTCTTCCTGCTGATTCTGGGCGCGGCGTCCTTCGGCATCTCGCTCTACGGTGCCGGCTACTTCCGTTCCATGGACAAGGCTACGCTGGGATTGTTGTGCTTCGAGTATCACCTGTTTCTCGCGAGCATGGCACTGGTCATCCTGGCGGACGATGCCTACATGTTCATGGTGGCGTGGGAGACCATGGCCATCTCTTCCTACTTTCTCGTCACCACCGACCACAAGATTCCGGAAATCCGCAGCGCCGGCTTCATTTACCTGCTCATCGCACATATCGGCGCCATCGCCATTCTGATGTGCTTCGGCGTGCTAGAAGGCGGTCAAGGTGATTATACCTTCGCCACCATGCGCCACCACGCGCTTTCACCCCTCTGGGCCAGCATCGCGTTTTTGCTGGCACTGTTCGGCTTCGGCGCAAAGGCCGGCATGCTGCCGCTTCATGTCTGGCTGCCCGAGGCCCATCCTGCCGCCCCCTCGCCGGTTTCCGCCATGATGAGCGGCATCATGCTGAAAACGGCCATTTACGGCATATTGCGGGTGACGTTCGACCTTCTCCACACCAGCCAGTGGTGGTGGGGCATCCTGGCACTGACGCTGGGGCTCCTGACCGCGCTCTACGGGGTGCTGTTCGCAACGGTGCAATCAGACATGAAGCGCCTTCTGGCGTACTCCTCGATCGAAAATATCGGCATCCTCATCGCCGGCATCGGCCTGACGATCCTGTTCCATTCCAGCAACCAGGACCAGGTAGCCGCGCTGGCCCTGGTCGGCACACTCTACCACGCCCTCAACCATTCCTTTTTCAAATCGCTGCTGTTCCTTACCACCGGTTCGGTGCTGCATTCCACCGGGGAACGCAACCTGGGCAAGCTGGGCGGCCTGATCCACAAGATGCCCTGGGTAGCGCTGCTGGCGCTGGTGGGCGTGCTCGCCATCTCCGGCCTGCCGCCCCTCAACGGTTTCGTTTCCGAATGGTTGCTGCTGCAGGCCTTCCTGCTCGCCCCCAACATGCCCCACCAGCTCTACATCAGCATGCTTCTGCCGCTGGGTGCGGCTGCGCTCGCCCTGGCCGGCGCGCTTGCCGCCTACGCCATGGTCAAGTTCTACGGCATCATTTTTCTCGGACAGCCACGCGAAGAACGGCTCTCTGAAGCGCACGACGCAGGCCCGCTGGAACGGGCGGGCATGCTCTGGCTGGCGGGCTGGTGCGTGATACTGGGTTTGTCCCCAGTGTTTTTCATCCTCCAGATCGACAACGTCGCGCTGGCCCTGGTCGGTCGCGACCTTGGCGGCAGTGCCGCCAGTACCGGGTGGCTCTGGCTCACCCCGGTCGCCGCGGAACGTGCCAGCTACAGCCCCCTGATTCTGTTCCTCATTATTATTGCCGGCTTCATTTTCACGTTCTTGTTCGTACGCAAGTTCTATCATGGCAAGGTGCGCCGCGGCCCGGCCTGGGATTGCGGCTATCCCGCCCAGACGCCGCGCATGCAGGACAGCGCTGAAGGCTTCGGCCAGCCGATCCGGCAAATTTTCGAACAATTCTTCGGCATCGTGCGCGAGGTGCCCAACCCCTTCGATACGCACCCCCACTACCACGGGGAAACCCGCGACCAGATCTGGGACCTGATTTACCATCCTGTCGCCCGTCTTGCCGAGTGGCTATCCGCGCTGATCGGCAAGCTGCAGCATGGCCGCATATCCCTTTATCTGCTGTACAGCTTCGTTACGCTCATGGCGTTGTTGGCTTTCGTCCGATGAATACTTCGACCTTATCACTGCAATTGCTGCAAAACATGCTGGTCGTCCTCGCCGCGCCGCTCCTGCTCGGCTGGGTCAATACCTGTCGCGCCTGGATGCAAAACCGCAGCGCGGCAGGCATCTTCCAGCCCTACCGCAATCTAGCCAAACTGTTCCAGAAGGACGCGGTGCTGGCCCACAACGCTTCCCCGCTGTTCCGTTACACCCCCTATATCCTGTTTGTCAGCATGTGGCTGGCCGCCGCGATGGTGCCTGTGATAGCCGTGGATCTACCGCTTTCCACGGTAGTCGACGTCATCGCGCTGGTGGGCGTATTCGCCTTGGCACGGGTCTTCATCGCTCTGGCGGCGATGGACGTCGGCACCTCGTTCGGCACGCTGGGCGCAAGGCGCGAAATGCTGGTTTCCTTCCTCGCCGAGCCGGCACTGATGATGGTTTTCTTTACCGCCGCCGCCATCAGTCACTCAACCTCCCTTACCACCATCGTGGGCGTGCTGGCACACAAGGAGTTCGTGCTGCACCCCAGCCTGGCGTTTGCCGCCATTGCTTTCATCATGGTGCTGCTGGCCGAAAATGCGCGCATCCCGGTGGACAACCCCTCCACCCACCTCGAACTCACCATGATCCACGAGGCCATGATTCTGGAATACTCGGCGCGCCATCTGGCACTGATCGAATGGGCCAGCGCCATCAAGCTGTTCGCCTACATCACCATCGGCTTTGCCCTGTTCCTGCCGTGGGGCATTGCCGGCGTGGGCGAATGGAAAGCGCTGCCGCTGGCGCTGGTACTGCTGGTCATCAAACTCGTCGCGGCTGGTTTCGGCCTGGCACTGCTCGAAAGCGTATCGGCCAAGCTGCGCATCTTCCGCGCCCCGGAATTCCTGGGGACGGCATTCCTGCTGGCGGTGCTGGGCATACTCACTCACTTCCTGCGGACTAGCGTGGCATGAACATGCAAGGCCAACTCATCGATCTCTTCGCCTCCCTGTTGCTGCTCATTTCTTTCGCCATGCTGGCGCAGCGCCGGATTCTCAGGCTGATCAACCTGTTTGCCTGGCAGGGACTGATACTGAGTGTTTCCACCATGGTCGTGGCATGGTCATCAAACCAGCACCACTTGTATTATTCCGCCGGCCTGACGCTGCTGCTGAAAGTCATATTCCTGCCCTGGCTGCTGCACCGTCTGATCCGCAAGCTCGACATCAAGTGGGACGTGGAAACACTCATCAACATACCCACCACCATGCTGATCGGCATCGGCCTGGTGGTCTTCGCCTTCAACCTGGCGCTGCCCATTTCAGCGCTCTCGGCAACGATCACCAAAAGCACGCTGGGCATCGCGCTCGCCACCGTATTGCTGTCGTTCATGATGATGATCACGCGGCGCAAGGCAGTACCTCAGGTGATCGGTTTCCTGGCCATGGAAAACGGCCTGTTTTTTGCCGCCACCAGCGCCACCTACGGCATGCCGATGGTGGTGGAACTGGGCATCGCTCTTGACGTGCTGGTAGGCTCTTTTATATTCGGCATTTTCTTCTTCCACATCCGCGAGACGTTCGACAGTCTGGACATCAAGCACATGGAAAAGCTGAAAGAGGATTGAACGTGGAAATTATCTGGCTGCTCAGCATTCCTCTCGCCGGCGGGCTTTTGTTAGCGCTGCTGGGCGGCAAACGCTATGCGCCCGAACTCAATTCACTGATGAGTTTCGGCACATTGGTCGCATCTGCCGTACTGACATTGAAGATCATCAGCGGCGGCCCCATGACGGCCTTCGGCGAGCAGTTTTTCATCGACTCCTTTAACGTGTTCCTGGTCGCGCTGACTGCCTTCGTCGCCTTCACCACCTCGCTGTTTTCGCGCCCCTACATGCGCATCGAGGAACACCACGGCAAGCTCAGCCGCAACATGCTGCGCCTCTATCACAGCATGTACCAGCTGTTCAGTTTCACCATGCTGCTGGCACTCACCACCAACAACATGGGCATCCTGTGGGTGGCCATGGAGGCCGCCACGCTTACCACGGTGCTGCTGGTCTCGCTGTACCGTACCCCGGCCTCGCTGGAAGCAGCGTGGAAATACTTTATCCTGTGCGGCGTGGGCATCGCCCAGGCGCTGTTCGGCACCATCCTGCTTTACTTCGCGGCAGAAAAGGTGCTGGGCGCCGGCGGTACCGCGCTGCTGTGGACGCACCTCAACACGGTCAAGACCGAGTTGGAGCCGACCGTGCTCTCTCTCTCCTTCGTGTTCCTGCTGGTGGGTTACGGTACCAAGGTCGGCTTGGCCCCCCTGCACAACTGGCTGCCCGATGCCCACGCCGAAGGTCCCACCCCGATTTCTGCCGTGCTCTCCGGCTTGCTGCTCAATGTTGCCCTTTATGCCGTGGTGCGCTCCAAGGTGCTGGTGGACGGCGCGCTGGAAACCCATTTCGCCGGCAACCTGATGATGGGTTTTGGCCTGCTGTCGGTGGTCATGGCGGCGTTCTTCCTGTCGCGCCAGAAAGACATCAAGCGCCTCTTCGCCTATTCTTCCATCGAACACATGGGGCTGATGACCTTCGCCTTCGGCATGGGCGGCGCGGTCGCGACGTTCGCGGCATTGCTGCACATGACCGTGCACTGCCTCACCAAGTCCGCCATCTTTTACGCCGTAGGCCATGCCGCGCAAAATTCCGGCACTCAGCTCATGGAAGGCATTCGCGGCCTGATCAAGACCAGCCCCACCATCGGCTGGGGGTTGATCCTCGGTTCCCTCGCCATTCTCGGCATGCCGCCGTTCGGCGTGTTCGCCAGCGAATTTCTCATTATCACCACCGCCATGCACGAACACTCGTGGGCCACGCCGTTCCTGCTGATCGCTTTGGGCGTGGCGTTCGCCGCCATTTTCGGCAAAGTGCAGCCGATGGTGTTCGGCGAAACCGAGGCTTTGCGCCTGCCCCATCCGCCTGCACTGATACCGGTGTTCGTCCACCTGGGACTGGTTTTGATGCTGGGCCTGTACATCCCGCCCTACCTGGCCGACTGGTACCGCCAGGCAGCGGCGTTGCTGGGCTGAGATTATGAAAAACCATACACCGCAAAGGACGCAAGGGTACGTTAAGGTTTTTTCCTTTGCGCCCCTTGGCGTCCTTTGCGGTAAATAAAGTGTATCAATCATGGCAATAGAAAACTTCCCCGCAGCCCTCGCGCCTCTCATGACCGCCCTGCCGGCCTGGCACGGCTCGGTAAACACTGAGCAGTTCCGTGCCGCCTGCGCCAGAATCCGCGACGGCGGCGGGCGTCTGATCGCGCTTTGGGGCAGCGACGAACGCGCCCGCGGCCAAGGGTTCGCGCTGCATGCCGCCTTGATGGACTCTCCCGGCCTGATCTGCCTGACCCTGCCGCTGGATAGCGAGCAGCCGTCCTTTCCCAGCATTATCGATATTTTCCCCACCGCCAACCGCATGCAACGCGCGCTGTATGACATGCTCGGCATCGTTGCGACGGATAGCCCCGACGCGCGCAAATGGCTGCGTCACGGCGCATGGCCGGAGGAACTGTTCCCACTGCGCAAGGAATTCGACCTCAAGACCCAGTACCCGCTGAGCGACGACGCCTATCCCTTCGTCACCGTAACCGGCAACGGTGTGCATGAGATCCCGGTTGGCCCGGTACATGCAGGCACCATCGAACCCGGCCATTTCCGCTTCTCCATCATCGGAGAGCGCGTGCTGCGACTCGAAGAACGCCTCGGCTACAAGCACAAGGGCGTGGAAAAGCTTGCCGAAACCATGACCGTGGAGCAAGGCGCCAAACTGGCCGGACGGATTTCCGGCGACAGCACCGTCGCCTATGCCTGGGCCTACGCCATGGCGGCGGAAAGCCTTGCCAACCTCATCCCCGAGCCACGCGCCGTGTGGTTGCGCGCGTTGCTGCTGGAACGCGAGCGCATTGCCAACCACCTCGGCGACCTCGGCTATCTCGGCAACGACGTCGCCCTGGCCTTCGGGTTCGCACAGTTCTGGCGCCTCAAGGAGGACTGGCTGCGCGGCAACCAGGCGATGTTCGGCCATCGTTACCTGATGGACAGCATTATCCCCGGCGGGGTCGCTGTTGACCTCGAGCCGACAGATTACGGCCGTCTGGTGAAGGATGGCGATGAACTGGAGCGGGAAGTGCGCATCCTGCGCGACATTTACGAGGAGCACGCCGGCGCCCAGGACCGCTTCGTCACCACCGGTCGCGTAAAGCCGGAACTGGCGGCGAATCTTGGACTCACCGGCTTCGCCGGCCGCGCCAGCGCCCAGTCATGGGATCTGCGCGCCCAATACCCGAGCGCCCCTTACGACCAGCTCGACGTGCGCATGGCAACCCATAGAAACGGCGACGTGGCGGCGCGGGTGATCGTGCGCTTCGAGGAAGTGTTCGAGTCGCTGAGATTGTGCCGCCTGATCCTCGACCGCATGCCGGCCGGACCGGTCCACACGCCGTTTCCGGACGTACCCGAAAACGCTTTTGGCGTCGGCATTGTGGAAGGCTGGCGCGGCGAGGTGCTGATGGCATTGCACAGCGGCAAAGACAACAGCATAGAACGCTTGCACCCGCATGACCCATCCTGGCAAAACTGGCCCCTGCTGGAACACGCCGTGATCGGCAACATCGTGCCGGACTTTCCGCTCATCAACAAATCGTTCAATCTTAGCTATACCGGACAGGATTTGTAGCCATGTATCAGATCATCAAGCAGATGCTGCGCACTGGCATCAAGACAGAAGCGCCGCCCGCCGTGGACGAGTCCCTGCGCGTCGTTCAGCAGCGCATGCAGGAAGACATTCTCAAGCACTTCGGTCGTGCGCTGGCGATCCGTCACGTGGATGCCGGGTCGTGCAATGGCTGCGAACTGGAAATTCACTGTCTCAATAACCCTTACTACAACCTTGAGGGGCTGGGCATCAACTTTGTCGCCAGCCCGCGCCATGCTGACATGCTGCTGGTCACCGGACCGGTGACGAAGAACATGGAAATCGCCTTGCAGCGTACTTACGACGCCACACCCGATCCCAAGCTGGTGGTCGCTCTCGGCGACTGCGGCTGTTGCGGGGGAGTTTACGGCGAGAATTACGCCAGTTGCGGCGGGATTGCGAATGTCATACCGGTGGATATTGCCGTTCCTGGTTGCCCGCCCACCCCGACGGCCATCATGCAGGGCATACTGACGGCCATAAGCAAGGGCACTTGAGAAAAGCGCTTCACCGCAAAGGACTCTAAGGTACGCAGGGGGAAACATGCGCTTAAGCCTATCAATCCTTTGAATTCCTTAGCGCCCTGACCTGCCCCCTGTAGCCGTACCATTGTTTTGGCAGGAAGTCCGCGTCCAAGGTTAAGGGAATTCTTCCCTGTTGTGTTCACTTTCATTGGTAGCTTGTTGACGCTGCAAGGCAGCAAAATGGGCA
>JBDKRR010000266.1:0-4268 GCA_039683315.1 Sulfuricella sp. | reverse complement strand
TGGTGGTGGCTGGGGTCGAAATAGTCCAGCGCCTTGGTCATCAGCAGATAGGTGTTGGCGTCGAAGCTGTCGGCGAACTTGTCGCCCTGGTAGCGCAGGTAGGACTCGATCTCGAATTCCACCTCGTAGCCGAAGTTGTAGGCGCCGGAGCGCAGCATGCGGCCGAATTTTTCGCCCATCACGTCGTCCGACAGGTAGGTGATGTGGCCCAGCATGCGCGCGATGCGCAGGCCGCGGCGCGGTACCACGCCGTGGGCGTAATAGTCGCCGCCGTGGAAGTCCGGGTCGGTGAGGATGGCCTGGCGCGCCACGTCGTTGAAGGCGATGTTCTGGGCCGTGAGCTTGGGCGCGGCGGCGATCACCAGTGCGTGGCGCAGGCGGTGGGGGTGGTTCACGCTCCACTGCAGCACCTGCATGCCGCCCAGGCTGCCGCCGACGATGGCGGCGAACTGGTGGATGCCGAGCCGGTCGGCCAGCCGTGCCTGGGTTTCCACCCAGTCTTCCACCGTGACCACCGGGAAGCTCGCACCGAACGGCTTGCCGGTGTGCGGGTTGATGCTGGAAGGGCCGGACGAGCCGTGGCAGCCGCCGAGGTTGTTGAGTCCGATGACGAAAAACCGTTCGGTGTCGATCGGCTTGCCCGGCCCGATCATGTTGTCCCACCAGCCCGGACGTTTTTCGTGCTCGGAGTGATAACCCGCCACGTGGTGGTTGCCGGACAGCGCGTGGCAGATCAGGACGGCGTTGGACTTGTCGGCGTTGAGCGTGCCGTAGGTTTCGTACACCAGTTCGTACGACGGCAGGGTTGCGCCGCTTTTCAGCGTCAGCGGAGACTCGAAGCGTGCGGTTTGCGGCGTGACAACGCCGACGGAATTGGGCTTGGACATATCGGGGCTGATTATCGCGATTTTGGGCGGGGGCTGCAAATGATTAGCTTTCAGCAGTCAGCTGTCAGGTGGCCGGTTTGGCTGAAGACTGATGGCTGAAAGCTATCTACGAATTCAAGCGCGCCAGATGCATGTGCATTCTTTCCGGTTCTTCGGTCTTGAGCATGCGGTTCACCAGCGACGGCAATTCCGGCAGGTTGGTGCGCAGGATTTGCTGCTTGACCGCCAGCAGATGGGCCGGGTGCATGGAAAACTGGCGCAGGCCGAGGCCCAGCAGCAGGCGGGTCAGCCTGACGTCGCCCGCCATTTCGCCGCACACCGAAACCGGGATGCCGGCCCTGTCCGCGCTCTTGATGGCATAGGAGATCAGCTGCAGCACCGAAGGATGGAGCGGATCGTAGAGGTGCGCCACGCTGTCGTCGGTACGGTCGATGGCGAGGGTGTACTGGATCAGGTCGTTGGTGCCGATGGAAAGAAAATCCAGGTGCTTGGCGAAAATGTGCGCTGCCAGCGCCGCAGCGGGGATCTCGATCATGCCGCCGAGGGGCATGTTGGCATCGTAGGGAATGTTTTCGTCGTTCAGGCTCTGCTTGGCGTGCGCGAGGAGATGGCATGCCTGGTTGAGCTCGGTCAGGGACGAGAGCATGGGGATCAGGAGCTTGATCTTGCCGTAGTGCGAGGCGCGCAGAATGGCGCGCAGCTGGGCATGGAACAGCTGGGGCTCGGCCAGGCACAGGCGGATGGCACGCAGGCCGAGGGCCGGGTTGGCGCTGGTGTTCTCGGAGCCGAACAGCTGTTTGTCCGCGCCCAGGTCCAGGGTGCGGATGGTGACCGGGAAGCCGTGCATTTCCTCGGCCACCTTGCGGTAGGCCAGGAATTGCTCTTCCTCGCCGGGCAGGTCGCGCCGGTTGAGGAACAGGAACTCGCTGCGGAACAGTCCGATCCCCGTGGCGCCGTTGGCTTTCACGTCGGCGACGTCTTCCGGCAGCTCGATGTTGGCGTGCAGTTCCACCTCCGTGCCGTCCAGCGTGGTGGCGCGCGTGGTCTTGAGCCGTTTGAGCTTCTGTTTTTCCAGCTCCCACTGGCTCTGGCGCAGCTTGTATTCGGCCAGCACCGTCTTGTCGGGGTTGACGATGACGATGCCCTGCGAGCCGTCCACGATCACCAGCTCGCGTTCGCGGATCAGACTGCGCGCGTGATGCAGCGCCACGATGGAGGGGATGTTGAGGCTGCGCGCCAGAATCGCGGTATGCGAAGTGGTGCCGCCGACATCGGTGACGAAGGCGGCAAACTGGTGCTGCTTGAACAGCATCATGTCGGCTGGGGACAGGTCGTGCGCCACCAGGATGCTGGTCTGGTCCGGGCTGGTGGTGCCGAGGGTGTGCAGGGTGGCGTGGCCAAGCAGGGATTTCAGCACGCGCTCCACCACCTGCACCACGTCGGCCTTGCGCTCGCGCAGGTAGTCGTCCTCGATCTGGTCGAACTGCGCCAGCAGGGTGTCCATCTGCTGTTTCAGCGCCCACTCGGCGTTGACGCGCTGGGTTTCGATCAGTTCCTTGGGAACGGTGGAGAGGGTCGGATCGCTCAGGATCAGGATGTGCAGGTCGAGGAAGGCATCGAATTCCGCCGGTGCGCTGGCGGGGATGTTGCCGCGCAATTCCTTGAGTTCCTGCAGCGTGGCCTGAATGGCGGCATCGAAACGGGCGATTTCGTCCGGGATCTGCGCCTTGAGCAGGCCGTACTGCGGCACGTCGAGTCCAACGTGCGAAATGAGGTGAGCATGACCGATGGCGATGCCGCCCGAGACGGCGACGCCATGCATGGTGAAGCTCATTATTCGTCTTCTCCGAACTTGCCGTTGATCAGGTCGACCATCGCCTGCATCGCCTGCTCTTCGTCCTCGCCCGTGGTTTCGATGCCGATGGTCGTGCCTTTGCTGGCGGCCAGCATCATCACGCCCATGATGCTCTTGGCGTTGACGCGCTTGTCGTTGCGGCTGAGCCAGATCTGGCTCTTGTGCTGGCTGGCGGCTTGCGTGAGTTTGGCCGAGGCGCGCGCATGCAGCCCCAGCTTGTTAATGATCTCGATATCCCGTTGCAACATTGCAGACTTCCATAGTGGTGTTGATGATGCCGTCGTGGCCCCCGGAAAGGGCTTTCTCCACCACGGTGGCAAGAGGTTCGTCGCGATAGGTGAGCGCCCGCACCAGCATCGGCAGGTTGACGCCGGCGATGCCCTCCACCCGGCCCGGTTCGAGCAGGCGGCAGGTGATGTTGGTGGGCGTGGCGCCGTAAATGTCGGTCAGGATCAGGACGCCGTCGCCCTGGTCGAGCTGGTGCACCAGTTCCTGAGCCTGTGGCAGGATCGCCACCGGGTCGTCGTGGATGGTGACGCCGAGTTGTTGCAGATTGAGCGGGCGACTGCCCATGACGTGACTGGCGCAATGAATCAGACTTTCGCCCAAGGCGCCGTGGGCGACGATAAGAATACCGATCATCAGGGTTCCTGGTGCTGCCGGGAAAAAGAAGGCATTTTACTCTGCTAAAACGGAAGTCGCATAGCGATACTCCGTCCTCTGGCAGGGAATCCCCCTCCTTCTCGGCGGGGATGACCCTTGCGGGATGAAGCGCGGGACTGCCCCCTCCCCCGCAAGCGGGGGAGGGTTGGGGAGAGGGGAACTGCAGAGGCCGTCAGGGCGATTCGTGCAGTTTCAGCCCGGGATCGAGAAAGGAAATGCGTTTTTTCATGGCCGCCGTCAGGTACACCTCGCCCTTATCGTCGATCAGCATCGCCTCTTCCACCCCCATTTTCCTTGCCGCATCGCGCCAGCCGTTCTTTCCGGTGATGAAGGGCGGCTTGGACGCCACGTCCGACAGCACGCCCGCATTCCGGCCCTTGGGGGTCAGTACCGTCACCGCCTGCACGCCCTGTGCCGGATAGCCGGTGCGCGGGTCGATGATGTGGCAGTAGCGCTTGCCGCCGAGCTCGAAGTAGCGTTGGTAATCGCCTGAGGTGCCCACCGCCTCGCCGTCCTGCAGCTCAATGGTGGCGATGGCGTCGGACTTGCGCGGGTGCCGGATGCCCACCTGCCACGGCCGGTCGCCGTGCCTGCCCACGGCGATGATGGTGCCACCGATGTTGACCAGGGCGTTCTTGACGCCCTGCGCGCGCAGGTAATCCGCCGCGACGTCCAGCGCGTAGCCCTTGGCGTAACCGCCGAGATCCAGCCTGACCGCCGGGTTCTTGCTGTAATAATCGCCGCCCTCGAACACGATGTCCGACATTTTCGGGTTTGTCTTGACCAGCCGGGCGATTTCCGCCGGGTCGGGCTGCAGCGGCTTGAACTCGTCGTTCTGGAACCCCCAGAGCCGGATCAGGTTG
>JBDKRR010000265.1:0-6253 GCA_039683315.1 Sulfuricella sp. | reverse complement strand
GCACAGGAAGAACTCATCGCCCGCCTGCGCGAGGCGGTGCGCATCCGCCTGGTGGCCGAAGTACCGCTCGGCGCCTTCCTCTCCGGCGGCGTGGACTCGAGCGCCATCGTCGCCATGATGGCCGGGTTGATGAACGAACCGGTGAACACCTGCTCCATTTCGTTCGGCGACCCGGCTTTCAACGAAGCCGCCTTCGCGCAGAAAGTGGCGGATCGCTACCATACCCGCCACTACGTCGAACAGGTGGAGTCCGATGACTACGACCTGATCGACAAACTGGCGGAACTTTACGACGAACCGTTCGCCGACAGCTCCGCCATCCCCACCTACCGGGTGTGCGAGCTGGCGAAAAAGCGCGTGACAGTGGCCCTTTCCGGCGATGGCGGGGACGAAAACCTCGCCGGCTACCGGCGCTACCGCTACCACCTGTACGAAGAGCGCATGCGCTCCATGCTGCCGCTGGGCATCCGCAAACCCTTGTTCGGCCTGCTCGGCACCGTGTATCCCAAGGCCGACTGGGCGCCGAAGGTATTCCGCGCGAAATCCACCTTCGAAGCGCTGGCGCGCGACCCGGTAGAGGGCTACTTCCACATCGTCTCCGTCATGGGCGACAAGCTGCGCGACAAGCTCTTCAGCAGCCCCTTCAAGCTGCGCCTGCAAGGGCACCGCGCGGTCGACGTCATGCGCCGCCACGCGGACCGCGCCCCTACTGACGACCCGCTGTCCCGCGTGCAGTATCTCGACATCAAGACCTACCTGGCCGGCGACATCCTCACCAAGTTGGACCGCGCCAGCATGGCCCACGCCCTGGAAGTGCGGGTACCCATCCTGGACCACAAGCTGGTGGAATGGATGTCGGGCCTGCCCGCCTCCTACAAGCTGCATGGCCAGGAAGGCAAGTACATCTTCAAGAAGGCGCTGGAATCCTACCTGCCCGATGACATTCTTTACCGCCCCAAGATGGGCTTCTCCGTGCCCCTCGCCAGCTGGTTCCGCGGGCCGCTCAGGCAACGCGTGCGGGACGCCGTCCTGGGCGAAATGCTGGCCTCCACCGGCATATTCGACATGGCCTTCCTGCGCGAGATGGTCGATCAGCACCAGTCCGGCCTGCGCGACTACAGCGCATCGCTGTGGACGATCCTGATGTTCGAGGCGTTTCTGCGCAAGGTCATGGGACATTCTTCGCATCAAGGGATCACTGCCTGATGAAAATACTGCACGTCCTCGACCATTCCATCCCGCTGCACATCGGCTACACCTTCCGCACGCTGGCGATATTGCGCGAACAGCGCGCGCTGGGCTGGGACACGCACCACATCACCAGCGCCAAACAGGAAAACTGCGCGGTGCTCGAAGAGGACGTGGACGGCCTGCATTTCTACCGCACCCCGCCGGCGAACGGGAAACTCTCAGCCCTGCCCCTGTTCAACCAGCTCAGCATAATCAATACCCTGGCAAGGCGGCTTGACGAGATCGTGCCGCTCATTCGCCCCGATATTCTGCATGCCCATTCACCTGCATTAAACGCCATTGCCGCATTGCGCGTCGGGCGCAAGCACGGTATCCCGGTCGTCTATGAAGTCCGGGCCTTCTGGGAAGACGCGGCGGTGGACCACGGCACCAGCAAGGAATGGGGGCTGCGCTACCGGCTGACCCGGGCACTGGAAACCAGCGCGTTCAAGGGCGCGGACGCGGTCACCACGATCTGCGAAGGCTTGCGCCGCGACATCGTGGCGCGCGGCATCGGAGCGCAAAAAGTCACCGTCATTCCGAATGCCGTGGATATCGAAAAGTTTTCCGTCGGCGGCACCGGCGATGCGAGCCTCAGACAACAGCTGGGGCTGACCGGCCACCGCATCATCGGCTTCATCGGCTCGTTCTACGCCTACGAGGGCCTGGACTTGCTGCTGCAGGCCTTTCCCGCCATCCTCGAGGGCGCCCCCGACGCGCGCCTGTTGCTGGTCGGCGGCGGCCCGCAGGATGAAAACCTCAAGCAGCTCGCGGCCGAACTCGGCATCCAGGACAAAGTGATCTTCACCGGCCGCGTGCCGCACGACCAGGTGCAACGCTATTACGATCTGGTCGACATCCTGGCTTACCCGCGCCATTCCATGCGCCTGACGGAACTGGTGACGCCCTTGAAGCCGCTGGAAGCCATGGCCCAGGGCAGGCTGCTCGTTGCTTCCGACGTGGGCGGACACAAGGAACTCATCCAGGACGGCAAAACCGGCGTGCTGTTCAAGGCGGAAGACCCCAAGGCGCTCGCCGACGCGGTGCTGCGCCTGCTCGCCGAAGAAGAGAGGTGGCCCGACTTGCGCAAGGCGGCGCGGCACTTCGTGGAGGCCGAGCGCAACTGGCCGAAATCGGTGTCGCGCTATGCGAGCATCTACCGCCGCCTCGCAGGACAAGGCGCGAGCGATGCCTGAAGGTCCCCGCATCGTGGTCTTCACCACCCTGTTCCCCAACGCCGCCCAGCCGGGCGCCGGCGTTTTCATTCGCGAACGCATGTTCCGGGTGGCCAGGGCGTTGCCGCTCATGGTGGTTGCGCCGGTTCCGTGGTTCCCGTTTCAGGGTTTGATTCGCCTTTTTCGGCCGCATTTTCGCCCGGTGCCGCCTTATCGCGAAACACAGGATGGCATCGAGGTGCTGCACCCGCGATTTTTCTCAATACCGGGCATATTCAAATCGCTGGACGGACTGTTTCTCGCGCTGAGTACGTTCGCGTTGATGCGCGGACTGCAGCGCACGCAGCAATGCGAAATCATAGACAGCCACTTCGCCTACCCCGATGGTTACGCCGCGAGCTTGCTGGGCAGATGGCTCGGGCTCCCGTTTACAGTCACGCTGCGCGGCACCGAGTCGCGCCTGGCCAGGCAGCCCGCTTTCCGCAAGCGTATGACCTTGGCCCTGCACGCCGCGGCACGGGTGTTCTCCGTGTCCGATTCCTTGCGCCAGCTGGCCCTTGCGCTCGGCATCCCCGAAATCAGCACGCAAGTGGTGGGGAACGGCGTGGACACCGTGAAATTCCATGCCGTCGACCAGGCGTCCGCACGCGCCGGACTCGGCTTGTCGCCCGATGCGCAGGTGCTTATATCGGTCGGCGGGCTGGTCGAAAGAAAGGGCTTCCATCGTGTGATCGATTGCCTCCCTGCCCTGCTTGAAAGCCATCCGGAGCTGCATTACCTGATCGTCGGCGGCCCCAGCCCGGAAGGCGATATGGGGGTGCAATTGCGTGCCCAGGTTGCCGAATCCGGCCTGGAAAAGCAGGTCACTTTCACCGGCCCGCTGGCATCGGAAGCGTTGAAGAACGTCCTTTCCGCCGCGGACGTGTTCGTGCTTTCCACCCGCAATGAAGGCTGGGCCAACGTTTTTCTCGAGGCCATGGCCTGCGGCCTGCCTGTAGTCACCACCGACGTGGGCGGCAACGCAGAAGTCGTATGCAAACCGGAGCTGGGAGCAATCGTTCCCTTTGGCGACCAGGCAGCGCTGCAGCAGGCCCTCTCGGCCGCGCTTGAGCGGAAATGGGAGCGCAGCAAAATCATTGCCTACGCCCAAGAAAACGCCTGGGATTCCCGAATTGCCCAACTGGTTGAAGCATTTCGCGAGATCGCTCGACACCACACTACCGAACGGCCAGCCACGCCGCTGCGCCCACAACACAAGGAATCGGAAACGTGTCGCTAAACCTCTACACCCGCATGGTGTCATCCTGCCTGTTTCCCTTGCACGAAACGCTCAAGCGCCATGACACGGTGCAGGTGCGCAAGGAAATGGAACGCAACCAGTGGCTGTCGCCTGGGGCGCTGGAAGCACTGCGCGTGGAACGCCTGCGGACATTTCTTTCCAATGTGGAAAAGCACGTGCCTTACTATCGCAAGCTGTTTCGCGACCAGGCGTTCGACCCATCTACCGTCAGCAGCCTAACCGATCTGTCACGGCTGCCATTGCTGACCAAGGCAATTATCCGTGCCAACACGGAGCAGTTGAAATCGGAAGTTGCGCAAGGCCTGTCGCGTTTCAACACCGGCGGCTCCAGCGGCGAACCGCTCATTTTCTTTCTTGGCACGGAACGCGTCAGCCATGACGTGGCGGCCAAATGGCGCGCCACGCGCTGGTGGGACGTCGATATCGGCGACCCGGAAATCGTGGTGTGGGGCTCGCCCATCGAGCTGGGCACCCAGGACAGGGTGCGCCAGATCCGCGACAGTTTGCTGCGCACCAAGCTGTTGCCTGCGTTTGAAATGTCCGAGGCAAAGCTCGACGGCTTCGTGGCGGAAATTCGCGCCATGCGTCCACGGATGCTGTTCGGCTATCCATCAGCGCTGGCGCATATTGCCCATCATGCCGAAGCCCGCGGGCAGCGCATGGATGACCTCGGCATCCGCGTCGCATTCGTGACCTCGGAGAAACTCTACGATCATCAGCGAGAGCAGATCTCCCGCATTTTCGGCTGCAAAGTCGCGAATGGCTACGGCGGACGGGATGCTGGATTCATCGCGCACGAGTGTCCGAGCGGCGGTATGCATCTTACTGCCGAAGACATCATTGTCGAGATACTGGACGACGCGGGCAATCCGGTACCTCATGGCCAGGCCGGAGAAATTGTCACGACGCATCTCGCCACCGGCGATTTCCCCTTTATCCGCTATCGCACCGGCGACGTCGGCGTGCTCGATGACCAGTTGTGCGCCTGCGGACGCGGCCTGCCCTTGCTCAAGGAAATCCAGGGCCGCACCACGGACTTCGTTGTTGCGCAAGACGGCACGGTGATGCACGGGCTGGCGCTGGTCTACGTGGTTCGCGACTTGCCTGGGGTGAAGGAGTTTAAGATTGTTCAGGAAAGCCTCGACCTCACCCGGGTGTTTTTGGTGACCGAAACGCCTTTCCAGCAGGAAAGCTTGCAGACAATCGCAACTGCTTTAAAGCAACGTCTGGGGAATGAGGTCAACATTCAAATCGAACACGTCGTATCGATTCCCAAGGAAGCATCTGGCAAATTTCGATATGTCGTCAGTCACGTAAAAAGCGCGGTTGGTTCACCCGCCGGCACGGTGTAACCGGGGACTCACGATGCGAAGCACACTAGTACTCACGATTATCTTCCTGGGCGCTGCGTGGGCACTGGCGCACCCCTATGTCGGAGTACTTCTGTGGACATGGGTAAGCATTATGAGCCCCCACAAACTCACATATGGCGCCGCTGTGGACTTCCCGGTTGCGGCCGTGATTGGCGGCGCCACGCTGGTGGGACTGTTTTTCACCAAGGACAAAAAGAATTATTTCCTCTCCGCTCCTGCCATTGCACTGATGCTCTTCATGCTTTGGATTTGCGTTACCTATCTATTTTCATTTAACCCGAAGGGCAGCACAGATATGTTGGACAAGGTACTCAAGATCGACTTCATGATTCTTGTGGCCCTGGTCCTCCTTAACAGCAAACAACACATCGTCGCACTGGTGTGGGTGCTCGTCATCTCCCTCGGGTATTTTGGGGTGAAAGGAGGAATCTTCACCCTGGCCACCGGCGGGAATTACCGGGTCTGGGGGCCCGGTGGCTTCATTGGGGGAAACAACGAAGTCGCATTGGCTCTTATCATTGTCATCCCTCTTATGTATTTTCTGCGCGAACTGTCAGTCAAGGTCTGGCAGCGCCAGGCGTGGCTGGCAGCCATGTCCCTGACGGCTATTGCGGCCATCGGCAGTCAATCCCGTGGCGCCTTGCTTGGCATCGTGGCGATGATGGTGCTGTTATGGTTGCGTGGACGGCAAAAGATTTTTTTCGGCACGCTGATGATTGTGGGCGGCATGCTTCTGGTGTCCTTCATGCCGGAATCCTGGCATGCCCGAATCGACACCATTGGCGAGTATCAGCAGGACACCTCTGCCATGGGGCGTATCAATGCTTGGTGGTTCGCATGGAATCTTGCGAAAGCGAATTTTTTCGGTGGCGGATTCGACATATACAATCCCGGGCCATTTGCACTTTACGCGCCGAACCCGCTGGATATTCACGCGGCCCACAGCATCTATTTCCAGGTTCTGGGTGAGCACGGCTTCGTCGGTTTAGCCTTGTTTCTGACAATGTGGGGCCTGACCTGGCGCTGGGCTGGCTGGCTCAGAAAAAATGCAACTGGCAATCCTGAAACGGAATGGGTCGCAGTACTCGGCAGCATGTGTCAGGTCAGCCTGATTGGCTATGCTGTGGGGGGCGCCTTCCTGAGCCTGGCTTATTTCGATCTTCCCTACAATATTC
>JBDKRR010000264.1:0-11838 GCA_039683315.1 Sulfuricella sp. | reverse complement strand
AGCCGGAAATCCTCAGTGTCTCCGGCCAGTGTTTCCGCAAGGCCGGCCTGGGCAAGGACGTCACCGACAAGTTCCTGTGCGGCCTGCCCGGCATCCAGAAGGAGGGCTGCGACGGCATCATCACCTCAGCCCGCTTCATCCTGCACCGCATGCCGGCCCATACCCGCACGGTGTGCCTGGAATTCTTCGGCCAGGTGCGCGATGCCGTACCGGCCATCGTCGAGATCAAGAATTACATCGACTCCCACCCCAAGGCCCTGCTGGCGGGGCTGGAGCACCTCGACGAACGTTATCTGAAGGCGGTCGGCTACGCCACCAAGGCGAATCGCCCCAAACGGCCGAAAATGGTGTTGCTGGCCGACATCGTTTCCGACGATGAAAACGCCGCCGGTGAAGCGGCGTCGGAAATCGTCAAGCTGGCCAACAGCCGCCACGGCGAGGGTTTCATCGCGGTGAGCGCCGCCGCGCGCAAGAAATTCTGGCTCGACCGCGCCCGCACCGCCGCTATCGCCGCCCATACCAACGCTTTCAAGATCAACGAGGACGTGGTCATTCCCTTACCGCGCATGGGCGACTACTGCGACGGTGTCGAGCGCATCAATATCGAGCTGTCGATCCAGAACAAGCTGAAGCTGGTCGAGGCGCTGCAGCTCTTCCTCAAGGGCGACCTGCCGCTGTTCCAGGACGAAGACACCATCGCCGATCCGGAACTCACCGAATCGCGGCGTTTGCGCGCGCAAAACATGCTGGCCGAGGTGCATACCCGCTGGCACGAAATGCTGCACAACCTCGACGCCCCGATCGAGGGCTTCAAGTTCCAGCCGCCGGAAGTCGAATACAAGCGCCGCACCGTGTTCGAACTACTGCAGGACCATACCCTGCGCGTCTCCTGGAGACGCGAGGTGCAACGCGAACTGCAGACCATTTTTACCGGACGCGAGTATCAGCCGATCCTGGAAGCATGCGATGCGATCCACGCCAAAATCCTGAAAAGCCGCGTCTTCGTCGCGCTGCACATGCACGCCGGCGACGGCAACGTGCATACCAACATCCCGGTCAATTCCGATGACTACGCCATGCTCAAGGCCGCCAACCAGGCGGTGGAGCGCATCATGCACCTGGCCCAGGCGCTGGGCGGCGTGATCTCCGGCGAACACGGCATCGGCCTGACCAAGATGGAATTCCTCGACCAGCAGGCCATCGACCGGTTCGCCGCCTACAAGCAGCACGTCGATCCGCATGGCTATTTCAACCGCGGCAAGTTGCTGCCCGGCGCGGACCTGCGCAACGCCTACACCCCCAGCTTCAGCCTGCTGGAAACCGAATCGCTCATCATGGAACAGAGCGCGATCGGCGACATTGCGGATTCGATCAAGGACTGCCTGCGCTGCGGCAAGTGCAAGCCGGTGTGCAACACCCACATCCCGCGCGCCAACCTGCTCTACAGCCCGCGCAACAAGATTCTCGCCACCAGTCTGCTGATCGAGGCCTTCCTGTATGAGGAACAGACGCGGCGCGGCGTTTCCCTCATGCATTTCGACGAGTTCAACGATGTCGCCGACCACTGCACGGTGTGCCACAAGTGCGCGAATCCCTGCCCGGTGGACATCGATTTCGGCGATGTCTCCATCGCCATGCGCAACTTCCTGCGCCGCCAGGGCAAGAAAAAATTCAATCCCGGTACCTTTGCCGCGATGCTGTTCCTCAACGCCACCGATCCGCGCACCATCAAGGTCATCCGCCAGGTCATGATCGGCTGGGGCTACAAGGCCCAGCGCCTGGGTTACGAAGTGGGCAAGCACTTCGGCCTGGTCAAGCCGCAGACGCAGCACCCGCCCGCCACCGTCGGCAAACCGCCGATTACCGCGCAGGTCATCCACTTCATCAACAAGCCGATGCCGGGCAAAATGCCGAACCGCACTTCGCGCGCCCTGCTGGGCCTGGAAGACGCCACCATGGTGCCGGTGATCCGCAATCCGGCCAAACTCACCGAGGAGTCGGACGCGGTGTTCTATTTCCCGGGATGCGGCTCGGAACGCCTGTTCTCGCAAGTGGGGCTGGCCACCCAGGCCATGCTGTTCGACGTCGGCGCAGTGACAGTCTTGCCGCCCGGCTACCTGTGCTGCGGCTACCCGCAGACTTCCGCCGGCGACGAAGACAAGGGGCAGGCCATCACCACGGCCAACCGCGTGCTGTTCCACCGCGTCGCCAATACCCTGAACTATCTCGACATCAAGACCGTGATCGTGTCCTGCGGCACCTGCATGGACCAGCTGCTGAAATACCAGTTCGAGAAGATCTTCCCCGGCTGTCGCCTGCTCGACATCCACGAGTACCTGATGGAAAAGGGCATCCGGCTGGAAGGCGTGACCGGCCGCCACTACATGTATCACGACCCCTGCCACACGCCGATGAAAACCTACGCGCCGCTCAAGGTGGCGCAGGAACTGATGGGCGGAGACGTGCGCCTGTCCGACCGCTGCTGCGGCGAGTCCGGCACCCTGGCGGTGACGCGCGCCGACATCTCGACTCAGGTGCGCTTCCGCAAGCAGGAAGAGCTGGTCAAGGGCGCAGCGGCCATCCGCGCCGACGATGGCGCGGCAAACATTAAAATTCTGACATCCTGCCCGTCTTGCCTGCAGGGGCTGTCCCGCTATAATGATGACACGGGCATCGAGTCTGACTATATTGTGGTCGAAATGGCGCGTCATCTGCTCGGCGAGAACTGGCAGATGGATTACATCGACAAGGCGACAAACGGCGGAATCGAGCGGGTGTTGCTTTAGCTGATAGCTATCTGCCGTCAGCCATCAGCTTAAAGCAAAAGCCCGTGACCTGAATACTGAAAGCTGATTGCTGAAAAACTGAGAGCCGAATGCTAAATCTTGAACTTCCTGCCATCGACCCTGCCGCGCCGCGCCCGGAGTTTTCCAATGCGACGGCATGCAAGCAATGGGTGAAGGAATTACCACTCACCAACATCCAGGCCGTTCAAGGCGAGCTCAAGCAACAGCTCGAATTGCTCAGCCACGTTCCGCTCTCCGCACTGGAACGTCTGAAAATCCTCGAACTCATGCGCGAAACCGCGGCGTTCATCGCTGGCGAACTGGGCAAGAAATACCGCAGCAAGTCCTTGCCCTTCTCGTCCCTGGAGCAGACGGCCTGGAATAACGTCGCATCGCTGTGGCAGACCTTGGCGGCAAATTACCGCCTGTGCCTGCAAGCCAACATCGATGGCAACGCCGAGGTCGCCGCATTCACATCGCTCATCACGCAGCGCACGATGAGTTGCCTGGTCATGCAAATGCTGGAATATGGCCATGCTTACCGCTCCGTGCCCCCCGTTTTGTGGCGCGAGCTGCACGCCCTATACGCCTTTGCCGAGACTCGGGACGTGGCAACCAAGCGCATCAAGGATAGCCTGAACCGCGAAGACGGCAGCGATTCGTGCGAAGCGGTCTATGCCAAGGCCCTGTTGCTGAGCCTGGCCGACCCGCAGCAACTATCTTCCAGGCAATTGCTGCAACTCGACCGCTGGCTCGACAAATGGTCCGCACGCGCCCCGCTGAGCAGGGAGCAGCCGCCCACCCCGACGCTGCCCCTGGTGGCAGTGGACCTCGCCGGCGAAAGCGGGCCGGCGACGTATACCGGCCAGATGATGAAAGAGAAACGCTTCCTCGACACCGAGCGAACCGCCGTGTCGCTACGGAAACGCATCAAATTTCTGCGTAGCGGCGGCAATTCTGCAGAAATTGGCCTCGGCGACGACTGTATCCAGCCCGGCTGCGAAGCCTTCCTCTCCGTTCTTTACCGGCGCTGGTGCGAAATTCTGCCGGCACGCGCACACAACCGCGACAACGCAGAATCGGACGTGCAATTGTGCTTTGCTTTCCCTGCCATTCATTTCTTCCTCAACGACGCCACCCCGTTCAAGCAACCGGGCGAAACACTCGACCTGGCACCCGAAATCATGGAAGACATGCGCATGTACGGGCGCGTCACCAAACGCACGGAGAAACTGCTCGTCGCGCGACTGGGATATACGCTGGAGAACTGGCGTTGCCTGGATCAGAGCGCGGGCGGCTTCCGCCTGTCGCGTAGCAGCGAAGGGGAAAGGATCAGCCAGAACCTGCTGCTCGCTCTGCGCCCCGAAGCGAGCGAGCATTTCACCCTGGCCGTGGTGCGCTGGCTGATAATGAACGAGGATGGCAGTGTCAGTGTCGGCACCCGCGCCCTGCCCGGTTTTCCCACGCCGCTGGCAGCACGCCAGATCACGCTCAACCCCAGGGATGCAGGCCAGTTTGTCCCGGCATTCCAGCTTTCCGCCGTACCGGAAAAAAAAGAGCCAGCCAGCCTGGTGCTGCCCATCGGCTGGTTCCAGCCGGGCAAACGCATCCACATTTACGGCAGCCAGATGGAAGAGGCGAAGCTCATTGCGTTGCTGGAAAAAGGCGCCAATTTCGAGCGCGTCACCTTCGACAGCGAAGCCGTATACTAGCCACCAGCTGCTATCACCCGCCGTGCCGGGAAGCAGGCGCAGAACAAACTGCCCTTGCCAGGTTCGCTGTGGATTTCCAGGCGCCCCTGGTGGCGGGTCAGGATGTGCTTGACGATGGATAGCCCCAGACCAGTGCCGCCGGTTTCCCTTGAACGCCCCCGGTCCACACGGTAAAACCGTTCCGTTAGACGGCTGATATATTGAGGATCAATGCCGATCCCGCTATCCTTCACGCAGAACCTCGCCTCGCCGTTATTCAACTCCCAGCGCAGCTCGATGTCCCCGCCTTCCGGCGTATAACGCACTGCATTGCTGACCAGGTTCCCGAAAGCACTGCGCAAGTCACGCTCGTTGCCGAACAACTTGCTCTTCGTGGCGAGTTCGAGGGACAAGTGATGGCGCCCATCGCTGAGGGACAATGCCTCCTTGTGCAGAATCTGCAACAGGGCACACACATCCACGGCTTCCTCTGACATCCTTTCCTGGTTGCTCTCGAGCCGCGAGAGCGTCAACAAATCATCCACCAGGCCCTGCATGCGCCGGGTCTGGTCGAGCATTAACTGGAAATGGCGCCGACTCTGCTGCATGTTGATCTGCTCGGCATCCTCAAAGGTCTCGAGAAAACCGCCCACAACCGTCAAGGGTGTGCGCAACTCATGGGAAACGTTGGCGACAAAATCGCGGCGCATCGTTTCTACTCGTTCCAGCTGCGTGACGTCACGGCTGAGCAGCAGCTTCTGCCGGTCACCGAAAGGAACCAGCTGGATGGATAGCGTAAGGTCGGGGTTACGCAAGGACTTCATCAGCAGCGGCTCGGCGTAGTTTTGCGTGCTGAGGTAATCGGTGAACTGCTCCTGGCGCACCAGGTAGGACATGCGCTGCAGATGGTCACGCTGGTTGCTGATGTCGAACTGGGTTTCCGCCACCGGGTTGCACCACTCGATCTGACTGGCCTCGTTGAGCATGACAATGCCGTCAGGCATCGCCTCGGCCGCGCGCTGGAAGCGCTCGAGCGCGGCACTCAGCTGGTGTTGGCTGCTCGACTGAATCCGGCCGGACTGGTATATCACGTTGAACACTTCGCCCCACGCGCCGGAACCATCCGGCACTTCCGCGCCAGGAGGGGCAAGCAACCAGTTCGCCAGCGCACGCAAATTGACGGCGTGGTGTAACAACAGCACCAGCAGGAACGCGGCAAACAACCCCAGCGCCAGCGCCGGCCCGAACAACGGCCAGACCAGCAGCGCAACCATTGCCGCCAGTAATGGCGGCCAAAGCAGGGACCAGATCAGGCCGTGCATCAGTTTTTCTTCAAATCGGGCATGCCCGTTATGGTAAACGAAATCAGCCGTTTTCTGAAAAACGGTAGCCGGAACCGCGCACCGTCTGGACCAGGTGTTCGTGCCCGGTTTCCTCCAGCGCGCGACGCAGGCGACGGATGTGCACATCCACGGTGCGGTCTTCGACAAATACCTGGCTCCCCCACACCTTGTCCAGCAGCTGCCCGCGCGAATGCACCCGCTCCGCGTGGGTCATGAGGAAATGCAGCAAACGGAATTCCGTCGGACCGAGCTCGATCGGCCGGCCGCCGCCGGTGACCCGATGCGCGGAGGGATCGAGACGCAAGCCCCCGGTCTCAACCGGATCGTCGGTCATCTGCGGCGCACGACGGCGCAATACCGCCTTGATACGCGCCATCAATTCGCGCGGCGAAAAAGGTTTGGTGAGGTAATCGTCGGCGCCGGTTTCGAATCCAGCAATCTTGTCCTGCTCCTCGCCGCGCGCCGTCAGCATGATGATCGGAATGGTCTTGGTATAGGATTCCGCCTTGAGGCGGCGGGCGAATTCGATGCCGCTCACCCCCGGCAGCATCCAGTCGAGCAGGATCAGGTCGGGCAAGGCGTCGCGCAGCAGACTGTACGCCTGTTCCGCGCTGACTGCACTGATCGCGTGGTGGCCCGCCTGCTGCAGATTGAACACCAGCAATTCCTGAATCGCCGGTTCGTCTTCCACTACGAGAATATTTGCCGCCATGACTGTGTCCTTGACTTTTGACTTGCGAGGATAATATGTCAGGAATATTACAGGCTGGTGACAAATTTCACTTTCTCACCACCCCGCCGCTCGCCAGATCCATGATGGTCGATGGGCGCCGACGGCGGCCAATCTGGCCGGGAACGACGACAACCTGCTCACCGAACTGACGGACGCATTGGCGATAACTGCGGGCGGGAACCATCCCCGTCCGGTTGGCGCTGGTCGAAACCAGTGCCATGCCCAGCACGCGGCACAAGCGTGCGGCAGGCGGATGCGCGCTCACGCGCACGGCAATGCTTTCGTGGCTGCCGCGCAACCACACCGGGGTATTCCGTGCGGCAGGCAAAATCCAGGTAACCGGTCCTGGCCAGCAGGGTGCAATCGTGCGCCATTGCGCAGCGCTGAGGGATGCGGCATAGGGCTGCAATTGGCTGAAATCCGACCCGATCAGGATCAGCCCCTTGCGCTGGGGGCGCCCCTTGAGGCGCAGCAGTTTCATGACTGCACGGCGGTTGCTCGGATCGCAGCCGAGGCCGTAGCAGGATTCGGTGGGATAGGCGATTACGCCGCCTTGCTTGAGGTGCGCTCTAACCCTGCTCAGCAGGGCGGCATTCAGAACGGATGTCGAGGCGGAAAAGCGAGGCATGCCTCAGCAGTCCTGTTATCGCGCTTTCTTGTCGATAGCGCGGTAGCCGATATCGCGCCGCATCTGGCAGCCGTCGAAGCGGATCTGGTCGGCAAACTGGTAAGCGCGGGTTTGCGCCATGCGCACGCTGTCACCCAGGGCGGTGACGCACAATACGCGCCCCCCGCTGGTGACGACCTGGCCGTTATGCTGGGCGGTGCCGGCATGGAATACGTGCGCGTCAGCTTCGGCCTTGGGCAGCCCCGTAATCGCATCGCCCTTGCGCGGGCTGTCGGGGTAGCCCGCTGCCGCCAGCACCACCCCCAGCGCGACGCGCCGGTCCCATTCCGCTTCCGCCTTGTCCAGCGTGCCGTTGACCGCATGCTCGACCAGGCCGACCAGGTCGCTCTTGAGCCGCATCATGATGGGCTGGGTTTCCGGATCGCCCATGCGGCAATTGAATTCCAGCGTTTTTACGTTCCCCTGTGGGTCGATCATCAGGCCGGCATAAAGGAAGCCGGTATAGGGGATGCCGTCCCTAGCCATGCCGTTCACGGTCGGCAGGATGACTTCGCGCATCACCCGGGCGTGGATCTCGGGCGTAACCACGGGCGCCGGTGAATAGGCGCCCATGCCGCCGGTATTGGGGCCCTTGTCGCCGTCCAGCAGTCTTTTGTGGTCCTGGCTGGTCGCCAGCGCCAGCACATGCTCGCCGTCCACCATGACGATGAAGCTGGCTTCCTCGCCGGCGAGGAATTCCTCGATCACCACGCGCGAACCGGCGGAACCCAGCTTGTTGCCTTCCAGCATCATGTCGACGGCGGCGTGCGCCTCATCGAGGTTCATCGCGACGACCACGCCTTTGCCCGCCGCCAGCCCGTCGGCCTTGATGACGATCGGTGCACCATGCTGGTCCAGATAGGCGTGGGCGGCGCCGGCATCGCTAAACGTGGCATAAGCGGCGGTGGGAATGCCGTGGCGCGCCATGAAGGCCTTGGCGAAGTCCTTGGAGCTTTCCAGTTGGGCAGCCTGCTTGGTCGGCCCGAAAATTTTCAGCCCGGCAGCACGGAACGCATCCACCACACCCTCGGCCAGCGGCGCTTCCGGCCCGACCACGGTGAGGGCGATTTTCTCCGCCAGGGCGAATTCCACCAGCTCCGCGACGGATGTGAGCGCCACGTTGGTCAAGTCCGGTTCCAGCGCCGTGCCGGCATTGCCGGGCGCGACGAAGATCTTGTGCAGACGCGGCGATTGTGTCAGTTTCCACGCTATTGCGTGCTCGCGACCACCGCCGCCGATAACCAGAACTTTCATTGTTTAGCTCTCAGTGGGAGCTATCAGCATCAGCTATCAGCTATCAGCTATCAGCTATCAGCTAAGGGCTGACGGCTGACGGCTGACGGCTGACGGCTAATAGCTGACAGCTGATTTAATGTCTGAAATGCCGCATGCCGGTAAACACCATCGCCATGCCGTGTTCGTCGGCGGCGGCGATCACTTCCTCGTCGCGCATCGAGCCGCCGGGCTGGATCACCGCGGCAATGCCGGCCTGCGCGGCCGAGTCGATACCGTCGCGGAAGGGGAAGAAGGCGTCGGAAGCCATCACCGACCCGCGCACTTCGAGGCCGGCGTGTTCAGCCTTGATTGCGGCAATGCGCGCGGAATTGACGCGGCTCATCTGGCCGGCGCCGACACCGATCGTCGTGCCGCCATTGGCGTAAACGATGGCGTTGGATTTGACGTATTTGGCCACGCGCCAAGCAAACAGCAAATCACTCATTTCCCGCTCGGTCGGCGCGCGTTTGGTCACCACCTTGAGTTCGTTGTAGAGCGCCAGATCGGCATCCTGCACCAGCAGACCGCCCTTCACCCGCTTGAAATCGAGGCGCTTTCCAGCCTCGGCGGGCCACTGGCCGCATTCCAGCAGGCGCACGTTCTTCTTGGCCGCAACGATTTCCACCGCTGCCGCAGCCACCTTGGGTGCAATGATCACTTCGACGAACTGGCGCTCGACGATCGCCTGGGCCGTCGCCGCATCCAGTTCGCCGTTGAAGGCGATGATGCCGCCGAAGGCCGATTCCGGATCGGTTTTGTAGGCGCGGTCGTAGGCTTCCAGCAGGTTCGTGCCGTAGGACACGCCGCACGGATTGGCGTGCTTGACGATGACGCATGCCGGTTCGGCGTCGAATTGCTTGACGCATTCCAGCGCGGCGTCGGCATCGGCGATGTTGTTGTATGAGAGTTCCTTGCCCTGCAACTGGCGCGCCGTGGCGATGGATGCCTCGGTTTCCGCCGGCGCGACATAGAACGCGCCGTTCTGGTGCGGGTTCTCGCCATAACGGCAGTCCTGAGCCTTGGTAAACTGCAGGTTGAAACGCTGCGGGAAAGCCTGGCGCTGGCCGTTTGCATCGATTGCAGTGAGGTAGTTGCTGATCATGCCGTCGTACTCGGCGGTATGGGAGAAAGCTTTTTTCGCCAGGTCAAAGCGCATTTCCTGGCCGATGGCGCCATGGCTTGCTTGCAGCTCCCTTACCACGGCGGCGTAATCGACAGGATCGGTGACGATCGCCACGTGGGCATGATTCTTGGCTGCCGCGCGCACCATGGTCGGGCCGCCGATATCGATGTTCTCGATGGCGTCTTCAAGGGAGCAGTCGGGTTTCGCCACTGTTGCGGCAAAGGGGTAGAGGTTCACGACGACCAAGTCGATCGGGGGAATGTTGGCGCCTTCCATGGCCGCCACGTGTGTACGCAGGTCGCGCCGCCCGAGAATGCCGCCATGAATCTTGGGATGCAGGGTTTTGACCCGGCCATCGAGCATTTCCGGGAAGCCGGTGTAGTCACCCACTTCGATGACCGGAATACCGGCTGCCTGCAGCATATTGGCGGTACCGCCGGTGGAAAGGATTTCCACGCCGAACTGGTTCAGGACCTGCGCGAATTCCACAACGCCGGTTTTGTCGGAAACGCTGATAAGCGCGCGTTTGATGATCGTCATAATTATGGGTACCTGGTTTATTTGATGCCGTATGCCTGCATTTTCTTACGCAGGGTGTTGCGGTTGATGCCGAGCAATTCGGCGGCCCGGGTCTGGTTGCCCTGCGCATGGTTAAGAATGACTTCGAGCAAGGGTTTTTCGACGCAGCCGACCACCATGTCGTAGATCGCGCAGGGCGTTTCGCCATCGAGGTCGGAAAAATACTGGCTCATGGCCTTGCGTACACAGGTTGCAATTTCATTTTCATTAATCATGCGGCGTTACCTTGTTGTTGAGTCGGCTTCATGCCGCCGCCAGCTCTTCGGAGTGACCTTCAGCTTGACCGTCAAATTGACCTGCGGCGCGGCCGTCAAATTGATAGGTGAGGTGAATCGAATGCGTGCCGAGTTCGGCAAAAAAATCTTCTACTGCGGCTAATTGTTCGGCCACCGTCTGCAACTGGTTCATGGCATGGCGGAAGCTGGCCGAACCGATCAGGCCCTTGGTGTACCAGGAGATATGCTTGCGTGCCATGCGCAGACCGGTGTATTCGCCATAAAACGCATACAGGTCGTGCAGGTGGCCGATCAGAACGCGGTGGATCTCCGCCACCTCGGGCGGCGGCAAGTGGCTGCCGGTTTGCAGGAAATGTGCGATCTCGCGGAAAATCCACGGCCGTCCCATCGCGGCGCGGCCGATCATGACCCCGTCCGCCCCGGTGTGGTCGAGGACAAATTTGGCCTTTTCCGGGGTGGTGATGTCGCCGTTGGCGAGCACCGGAATGGCGATATGCGCCTTGACCGCCGCGATGGTGTCATATTCGGCGTCGCCGCTGTAGCCGCAAGCGCGGGTGCGCCCATGGATGGCGAGCGACCGGATACCGGACAGTTCGGCGATGCGCGCCACGTTGAGGGCGTTGCGGTTATCGCGATTCCAGCCGGTACGGATTTTCAGCGTCACCGGCACGTTCACCGCCTTTACCACCGCTTCCAGAATCCGCGCCACCAGCGCTTCATCCTGCAGCAGAGCGGAACCGGCCATGACGTTGCACACTTTCTTGGCGGGACAGCCCATGTTGATGTCGATGATCTGCGCACCCTGGTCGACATTGAAACGAGCAGCTTCGGCCAGCATCTCCGGCACGGCGCCGGCGATCTGCACCGCGATGGGCTCGACCTCGCCGTCATGGTTCGCCCGGCGCAGGGTTTTGGCGCTGCCGTACAGCAAAGAGTTGCTGGTCACCATTTCGGAAACCGCCATACCCGCGCCCATCTTTTTGCACAACTGGCGGAAAGGGCGATCGGTCACCCCCGCCATGGGGGCGACGACAAGGTTATTCTTGAGCTGGTAGGGCCCGATTTTCATGGATATGAGGCTGTTTGGGGAAGCCGGAGATTTTATACCGTTTCACCTGCCATAAAAAGGCATCGGCAAGCTCTGGACAACAAAAAGGCGGCACAAGGCCGCCTTTTTTGCGTTGCTACAACAGTTTTACTTGACGACTGCTTTCAGTTCGCCCTTGCTGTACATGGTCGCTACGCGATCGAGCATGATCGGCTTGATCTTGTCCGCGTTGCCGGCGGAACCGAAGGCTTCGAAGCGTGCCTTGCAGATGTCCTTCATGGCCTTGGTGGCGGCGGCGTAGAACTTACGCGGATCGAAGTCCTTGGTGTTCTCCGCCAGGTAGCGACGAATCGCGCC
>JBDKRR010000263.1:0-1944 GCA_039683315.1 Sulfuricella sp. | reverse complement strand
GACAATATTAAGCGGAAAGGCATCCGACTACCAGCTTGAACGGCTAACGACGCTGTAGAAAAACCCGATTCTGAACCCCGTGGTTCAGCCCGGCCCGATTTTTTTCGACGCGCCCGGCCGTCGAATTTGCTGATTTTTGCTGCCCTGGCAACCGCCCCAAACCGCTCATCTTTTCCTCCGCCAGCCGTTGGCACCTTCCGGGCGGCAACGCCCGCTTTCCTTGTCCTTAAATCCCATAGCCATGATGCGCCAACTTCTCGATATTATGCATCAGGCAATAGAGTTTCCACTGTCCATCTACCTTGCTTCTGCCGCGCAGCGTAAAACGATCCAGCCGCTTGTTGCCCCGGATATTGCCGAACACCGGTTCCACGGTGGCGAAGCGGCGGGTGATCATTTCCTTGCCTTTGGCGCTGTCGATCTTCGCTTTCATCCGGTCGGTGTGGGTCTCATATCCCGGCGCCCGTCCGAGGAAGAATGCGACTTGGCGGGTGGCGGTCTTTTCGGGGGTGCGCAGGCATTGCGCGCGTAGCGCGCAAGGTTGGCAATCCTGTTTCGCGCCCTGGAATTTTATCGCCAGATTGCCGTTGATCACGCAGTTGGAGCCGTTGCCGTAGAGCGTTTTGCCTGCCGGGCAGACGCAGGTCTTGTTCTCCGGGTCGAACGGGAAGTCTGCGGGTTTGAATAAGGTGGGTTTCTTTTTCTGGGGGTGTTTGTCGTAAAGCGGGTCGGGCTTGGTCTGGTGGCGTTCCTGCCCGGCGTAGCGTTCGTCGCGTTTGCGGTAGCCGTTGTCGGGCAGGTAGGCGTCGATGTTCGACTCCGCCAGTTTCTTGAGCCCGGCTTCGCTGTGATAGCCGGCATCGGCGGTGAGGATGGTGTGGGCGCTGCGCTGGTCGGCGGTGGCTTCGATCAGGGGGACGAGCAGTTCCTGTTCCGAGCCGGTGCCGTGGGCCTGGGCGGCGACGATGACTTGGGCGGTTTCATCCACCGCTGCGACGCCGGTATAGCCTTGGATCACGCCTTTGCCGGTCGCCATTTTGGCCGATTCGTTGTCGGTGCGGTTGGAGAGGCGCACGGCGCCTTTGGCACCCTTGCGCTCTTCGGGGTTGGCCGCGAGCCATTCGCGCATCTGCCGGGCTTCCTGTTGCAGGCGTTCGAGCTTGCGCGCGTGCCGCGCGGCTTCGGGTTCGCCTTGCGGGACGGCATCGGCGGCGCGGTGCTGGTCGAGCATCTTGCGGGCAGCCGTTTCCATCTTCCCGGCTTGGTGCAGGAAGTCTTTGCGGGTGCCGCTCCTGGCCTTGCCGGCGTTGCTCGGCAGCTTTACGCCGTCGATGGCGAACATTTCGCGCCCGATCAGGCCTTGGCGGTCGCACAGCACCAGGACTTGGGCAAACAGCTTGGCGGTCAGGTCGCCCATCTCGGAAACGAAGGCGGCCAGGGTGGTGAAGTGGGGTTGGGAATCGCCGGAAACGGCGATGAACAGGACGTTCTCGCGGCACGCGGCTTCGATCTTGCGGCTGCTGACGATGCCGCGACTGTAGGCGAGCAGGATGATCTTGAGGAGGACGGCGGGATCGAAGGCGGAGGCGCCTTCGCGGTCGTTCTTGTGGCGGGCGTGGAATCCGCCGAGGTCGAGTTCGTGGTCGACGAGGTGACACAGGGCGTGCTCGAAACTGCCGGGTTGCACTTGCTTGTCGAAATCCACCGGCAACAGTTTCAGGCCTTTGTGGACAGGTTTGTAGCGCGGCATGGCCGGTTCTCCCTGGGCGGTTCCGTTGTGGGAATTATGCCTGCGCGGGGGCGGGGTTGGGAGGTTTTTCTACAGCGTCAACGTTCAAATTGAGGGGCGGGCCGATTACAAAACGTGACCGGAGCCCCGAAAGTTCAAAAACCGCAGGCCGTGAAGAGAACGCTTATCGGCCAGTCCCTCTCGAATGCAGGGTT
>JBDKRR010000262.1:0-27023 GCA_039683315.1 Sulfuricella sp. | reverse complement strand
CCAGGGGATGGTTGCCATCCACCACGACCTTGTCGTCTGTCACGTCAGTCACGGTGTAAAGAATCCATTCGTCGTCATCGCCATCCGCCGCGCCTTCGAACTGCATGCCGACTTCCACCTGCCCTTCGGGAAACTGGCTGCGCGGCTCAATACGTACCAGGTCGGCGTCGTACTCACCGAAGGCGTCATCGGGTTCCAGCGTCAACTCACAGACCTCGCCCACGCCCTTGCCCTGCAGCGCTTCTTCCACGGTTGGGAAAATGCCGTCATAACCGCCATGCAGATAGCTGACCGGCTCATCGCTCTGCTCCAGCACTTCACCCGCGCTGTCGCGCAGTTCGTAGCTGATGGTCACAACAGTGTTCTTTGCAATTTTCATGCTTGCTCCAGGGGGTTGCACGAAGGGCGTGATACGGCGCCTCGTTGATATGATGGAAAAAAAGACCGGCCATTCTAACCGATTTCGGCAAACTGCTATACTCCCCACATCATCACTAGCGAATGGCCCCAAGCATGCGATTATCCTTTCTCGGCGGACTCACCGCCCAGCAGTTCCTGCGTGAATACTGGCAAAAGAAACCGCTGCTGGTACGCAACGCGTTTCCCGGCTTCACCGGCCTGCTGACGCCCGACGAACTGGCCGGACTTGCCTGCCTCGAAGAGGCGGAAGCACGCCTGGTGCAAAACAAGGGCGATAAATGGCTGTTGCGGCGCGGGCCATTTGCCGAGGAAGATTTTCAACGCCTGCCGCAAACACGCTGGACACTGCTGGTGCAGGGCGTCAACCTGTTCCTGCAGGAAGGCGCGCAACTGCTAGAGCAATTCAATTTTATCCCGCGCTCACGCCTCGATGACCTGATGGTCAGCTACGCCCCCAAGGGTGGAAGCGTCGGCCCACACTTCGACCCGTACGACGTGTTCCTGATCCAGGGCATGGGGCATCGTCGCTGGCAAATCAGCACCCAGAGCGACCAGACCCTTCTGCCGGGCGCGCCGCTGCGCATCCTGCAGAACTTCCAACCGGAACAGGAATGGATCACAGGCCCCGGCGACCTGCTCTACCTGCCGCCGCAATGCGGGCATTACGGGCTTGCCCAGGACCACTGCATGACCTATTCGGTCGGCTTCAAGGCGCCCTACACCCAGGAACTCGCCACCCAGTTTCTGGTTTATCTCCAGGACGAGATCAAGCTGGAAGGGATGTACCAGGACCCCGAACTGAAAACGCAGTTGCACCCGGCGGAAATCAGTTCGGCCATGATCCGCAAGGTCAACACCATGCTGCGCCAGGTTCAGTGGAATCAAGGCACGGTGCAGCGCTTTCTCGGCACGTATCTGACTGAGCCGAAATCCAGCGTATATTTCGAGCCACCGGCACGCCCGCTAGCCACCGCCAAATTCCGTCAACAGCTCATCAAAGGGGGCATCCGTCTCGATCTCAAAAGCCTGATGCTGTTTCATGACAACACGATCTATCTCAACGGCGAAGCGATTGAAGCCAGCACGGAGGATCTCCCCGTGCTGGTAATGCTCGCCGACCGAGGGAAGTTGACCGCAGGAACGCAATTGAACGAGATCCTGGAAAACCGCTTTTATCAATGGTACCGTGCAGGATATCTCGTACTGGAGTAAACGCCATGCCTGATACACCCCCACCATTGCTCACACCCGAGCACCGCAGAATTGAAGGCCAGCGGGATTATGAGCAGGCTATTGATCTGGTAATCGAGCAGGCTCGCCACAACCTGCGCATCTTCAGTTACAACTTGCGCGACGAGGCTTACAACAGCCTGGCAAGATTCGAGTCGCTGCAGAATTTCCTTCTCATGCGCCGTTCCAACCGATTGACGATCGTATTGCACGACACTGACTACCTGACGCGAGAATGTCCGCGCATGATGAACCTACTCAGACAGTTCAGCCATGCGATTACCGTTTACCAGACTAACGACGAAGCTCGTGGCGTCAGCGACCCATTCATCATCGCAGACAACGACCATTACCTTCACCGTTTCCACTATGACCACCCGCGCGCGGGGCTAGCCCTGAACGACAAGGAAGGCGCGCTGGACCTGATACGGCGTTTTAACGAAATTATGGAAGCCTCGGAGCCGGCGGCACCACCTACCACCTTGGGTCTATAACAAGTTATGAGCCGATGGCATAAAACCCGCATATAACCCCCCAAAAAACGCCTGATCTGCGGGTTATTTCAAGGTTAAGGGCTAGCAAAGTCCAAAAAACTTGGTAGAATGCTGCAGTCGGTTGGCGCCCCAACTTGGAATAACCGATTTCTTACTGTTTATCTGAAAATTTTCAAAAAAGGAATTAATAATGAAACACTCCGTACTGATCGCTGCTCTGTTGGCCCTGTCCCTGTCCGCTTGCGGCAAAAAAGAAGAAGCCGCTCCTGCACCTGCTGCTGAAGCTCCTGCTGTCGAAGCTCCTGCTGCTGCTCCTGCTCCTGCTGCTGAAGCTCCTGCTGCCGCTCCTGCCGCTGACGCTGCCGCTCCTGCCGCTGACGCTGCCGCTCCTGCTGCTCCTGCCGCTGACGCTGCTGCTCCTGCTGCCGCTCCTGCTAAGTAATTCAGGATTCAAGCGAAAAAAACCGGCCATCTGGCCGGTTTTTTTTCGCATCGATTCAGTCAACCCTACGCCAGGAAAACCCAGCTTCCTGCGAGGCAATCCCAATCCAGTCCTTTTCGCAATTCAATACCCGACTTAGCGCATCTTGCGCCAAGCCAGGACGATTGTTTTTTTCGCTCAAATGAGCAGCAACGATATGCTGCAGCAAAACGTTGTCGAGTTTGCCCAAGATCTCGGCGGCAGTCACATTGTCCAAGTGGCCGAGACGCCCCGCCACCCGCTGCTTCAACCCAGGCGGGTACGGTCCGTTGCGCAGCATTTCCGCATCGTGATTGCACTCCAGCACCAGCGCCTGGCAGCGACTCAAAGTCACCTCGATATGGGGAGTGGAACAGCCGGTATCCGTAAGCACGCCAAGCCGTCGTGCGCCATCGCCGAATACGAACTGCGCCGGCTCGCGGGCATCGTGCGGCACAGGGAAAGGTTCGATTTCCAGACCGCCGATGGCGAAGCGGTCATGGCTGTCGAACAGGTGAAGCGGCTGGCTATCCTTGAACATTGCGGCGGCATGGCTGTAGGTGCCATGCGTTAGCCATACCGGGATATTGAATTTACGCGCGAAAGGCGCCACGCCGCCAATGTGGTCGGCGTGTTCGTGCGTAACCAAAATTGCACTCAAATGCGCTGGCGTCAGGTCCAGCCGAGCCAGGCGCAGCACGGTCTCGCGTATGGCAAAACCGCAGTCCAGCAAGACCCGCGTTTGTCCGGCCTCGACAACCAGCGCGTTGCCGCGGCTGCCGCTCCCGAGGGAGGCAAACCGCATTACTTCAGCTGTTCATGCAACAGCTTGAGAATCTTTTCAGCAGTATCGGCAGGCGCTTTTTGCCCGTCCTTGTTTTGCACCTGAACCTGGCAAGAATCGCCACCGTCTTTTACCAGAACGCGATACTGTTCCTGACGCATTTTCTTGCTATCGTCGCTGCTCCAGAAAGCGAGCTTGGAGAACCAGCCCTTCTCCGCTTTCTTGCCATCGCTATCCGGGTCTACGTAGCGTACGAAATACTCGCCCTTGGAGCGATCGCGGTCGACCACGGTGAATCCGACACGGTCCAGCGCCAAACCCACCCGGCGCCAGGCGCGATCGAACGGATCAAGCACGGTCAGCAGTTGCACACCATCCGCGGAACGGCTGAGTTTGGCACGATCCACAGCAGCGGCATCGGCCACCAGCGTCTTGGCCCGAGATTCCTCGACGCCGAAGCGCACCATCAGACGGCGCAGCATTTCAGCTTCCAGTTCGGGATCAGCAGGCCGCGGCTCCCAAATCGTCGACTTTCCACCGTCGCCACCCTGAATGACTTCATACATACCGCGGTGGCTAATATAAATCTCAGTCATGCCGGCAGTAGCGCCGCGCTCCAGGCGGGTGCGGAATTTGTCTCGCTCGGCAGTGGAATACAGGCCGTCAACTACTTTACCCAGCACGCTTCGGATTGCGTCTTGGGGAATCTTGGCACGGTCTTCCGCCCAGTCCGTTTCCATCACGCCGGATTCCGGCCTTTCTTCCTTGATGATGAAGCCCAACTCTTGCCAAAACTCCTTGACCACCGGCCAAACCTGTTCCGGCGTGGCATTCACGACCAGCCAGCGCTGGTTGCCGGAACGTTCCACCTTGACTTTTGCCTGTTCCGGCAGCAGGTCGCTGCTACCCGACTGGGGCTGATTTACACGCTCGCTGTTGTACGCAGAGAAGGTAGCGCTACCTTGTGGGCTTACGTCAGGCACCGTATATCTGCTGTCCGCAGCGGGAGCAGTCAGATCCGGCGGCACTTCGAGCGGCGGAACCTTGCCGGCTGATTTGTAATCGATTTTCTTTCCTTCGAGGAAGGACATGGAACCGCAACCGCCCAAAAGTGCCAGCAGGGTCAGGGGTAGAACGAGTTTGCGAAACTTCATGGAATTCGAGACCTTCAAATTAATTCAGCTTGATGCATTGCCGCTTTCAGCGTGTCATGGAATGCGGAGGAAAGGGGGGTCAGAGGCAGGCGGATTCCGTCACCGATTAGACCCAGATGAGCCGCCACCCACTTCACCGGGATGGGGTTGGCTTCGACGAACAATTTCTGGTGCAGCCCGAACAGCTTGGCATTGATGGCGCGCGCCGCAGCCAGATCGCCACGGAGTGCCGCAACGCACATTTCATGCATTTTGCGCGGCGCGACATTTGCTGTAACCGAAATCACGCCGTGGCCGCCAAGCAGCATGAAAGCCAGGGCACTGGCGTCGTCGCCGGAATACAGGGCGAAATCGGCCGGGGCGCGCAGGATCAGATCGGTTCCCCGCTCCAGGTTGCCGGTCGCATCCTTGATGCCGATGATGTTGGGAATCTGCGCCAGGCGCAGCACCGTATCGTTGGACAGATCGCAGGCGGTGCGGCCGGGGACGTTGTAGAGTATCTGGGGAATGTCCACCGCTTCGGCCACCGCCTTGAAATGGCGGTATAAGCCTTCCTGGGTGGGTTTGTTGTAGTAGGGCGTAACGAGCAGACATGCGGAGGCGCCCGCCTCCTTGGCGCAGCGGGTCAGCTCGATGGCTTCGCTGGTCGAATTGGCGCCGGTTCCGGCGATAACGGGGATGCGTCCCGCCGCCTGCTCCACTGCCACACGGATCAGTTGGCAATGTTCGTCGTAATTCACGGTTGGCGATTCACCCGTAGTGCCGACAATCACGATGCCGTCGGTGCCTTCGCCCACATGGAAATCAATCAGCGTGCGCAAGCGCTCCAGATCGAGGCTGCCATCGTCCTGCATGGGCGTCACAATCGCTACCAGACTGCCTTTTAGCATGAAGCCATTTCCCGCAAAAAAACTGCAGTTTAACCGATTATCGGGGCTTGCGAAACAGAGTGATCCCTAGGGAACTCCTGATCAAGTCAATCGCAGTCGCGACGTGGTTTTGCGGGTGCCAGGCAAGAAGTGAGGCGCGCCGTGCAGTCATTCTGCACAAGCACCTCGCGCCGCCGCATGGCGCCCGCAAAACCACGTCCCTCCGGGTTACATTGAAAACGGGCTTGCGCCGCGTTGCGCTCCTCGGCGTCGTAGGCCCGGCTACGACCTTCGTCGCGCGCCGTCTCGCCAGTGCGAGCGGCTTTGCCGCCGCTCTCGGCGGGGACGCCCCTTGCGGGTGTGTTCAAGCCCGTTTTAGATGTAACGCGATCCGCGTCTGACTTGATCAGGGGCTCCCTAATCGGCCTCGCGTTCGATCGAACAACATTGGCGATCCGGCAAATGCTCGTCGCTGGCCGTCAGCACTTGCCCCGTGACTGCATTGGGACGAAACACGGTACAGCCCTTCAAGCCGCGCTCGTAAGCCTGCCGGTATAGCCCGCTGAAGTCGGAATAGCTCAATTCTTCCGCAACGTTAACGGTCTTGGAGATGGCGTTATCAACATGGGCCTGCAGTGCAGCCTGCATGCCGAGATGAGCCGCTGGCGGCAACTCGGCTGCGGTCACAAAAACCGGTGTCAAAGGCGCCTGTTCGCCATGGAGGGAGCGATAAAGCGCATAAGCGTAATCCCGCGTTTCGAACGCGGAAAGGCGGCCGTCCGCAGCTCGTACGCTGCGCTGGTAGCGCCAGTCATACACCGGCTCCAGCCCGCTGGAGACATTCCCTGCCAGCAGGCTGATCGTTCCAGTCGGCGCGATGGCGGTGAGATGGCTGTTGCGTATGCCGTGACGGCCGATGCCTTGCCGGATGTCTTCAGGCAGGGAGCGCACAAATTCGCCCTGCAAATATTTTTCCCTGTCGAACAGGGGAAACGTGCCCTTTTCTCGCGCCAGCGCGATGGAAGCACGATAGGCCGCATGCGCTATGCGCCCCATTATTTCCCCAGCGAGGCGAAACGATTCCGCGCTGCCGTAAGGAATGCCCAGCATGATCAAGGCATCGGCCAAGCCGGTGAGGCCAAGGCCAAGACGGCGAGTGGCGCGGGCAGCCTCGGCCTGATTGTGCAGCGGAAAACCCGAGGCCTCGTAGACGTTGTCGAGCATGCGCGTAGCAATGCTCGCCGCAGCGCCAATGCCGTCCAGATCCGGTGCTGCGCGCGATGAAAAAGGCTCGCGCACGAAACGTGTCAGATTGAGCGCCCCCAGATCACAGGCGCCATAAGCCGGCAGTGGAATTTCGCCGCAGGGATTGGTGGCGCTGATGTGTTCGCAGTACCAGAGATTGTTGGAGCGGTTGACGCGATCAATGAAGATCACGCCCGGCTCGGCGCAATCGTATGCAGCAGCCGTTATTTTCTGCCATAGCGCGCGTGCCCCGACTTTCCTGACCACACGGCAGGGTTGTGGCGTTGCCATACCCGACCAGCGACGGACGACAATCTCCCCGGAAACTTCCTCGTCTTGCCCCAGAGGAAAGAGCAGAGGCCACTCCGCGTCGCGCGCCACGGCATCCATCAGATCGTCGCTTACCAGCACCGACAGGTTGAAGTGGCGCAATGCATGGGGGTCGCGCTTGGCCTCGGCGAAGGCTTCGATATCGGGATGATCGCAGCGCAACGTCGCCATCATGGCGCCGCGCCGCGCGCCGGTGGAAAGAATAGTGGCGCACATACTGTCCCAGATATGCATGAAGGACAGCGGCCCGCTTGCAGCGACACCGACACCACGCGCCGTCACCCCCTGCGGCCGCAGGGTGGAAAAATCCAACCCGATGCCGCCACCCTGTTGCATGGTGAGCGCGCTCTCCTTGAGCGCTTCGAAAATTCCCGCGATGGAATCCTCGATCGCCCCCATCACAAAGCAGTTGAACAGGGTGATGTGATGCCGGGTTCCCGCGCCGGCCAGGATACGCCCACCGGGGAGAAATTTGAAATCTTGCAGCAGCGCGTAAAACTGCTCTTCCCAATGCTCGATATGCTGCGGCTTTTCCACTGCTGCCAACGCGTGGCCGACACGGCGCCAGGTGTCCTCAATGGCGGCATCGTGAATCACCCCGTCCGCACGGTAGCGGTATTTTTCTTCCCAGACTCTCCTGGCAATAGGTTCGCTCAGGTACTCAGACATAATCAAGGAACCGCTGGGCGCGCCGCCCGCGCCACCTGCAACATCATTTGCAGACTGTCGTGCGTCAGCCGCTCAAACAAGGGCGTCATATAAGGCAGCATAACGAATAACACAATGAAGCCGGCTGCCAGCGTAATCGGAAAACCAACGGCAAAAATATTCAGCTGTGGAGCCGCACGGGTCATGATACCGATCGAAAGGTTGGCGATCAGCAAGGCGGCGATCATGGGCAGGGCCAGCAGCAAACCCGAGCGGAATATCTCACTACCCCAATCCGTCACCATCTTCCAGGCTTGGGCAGTCGGCGGCTGGGCGGAAAGGGGGAAAACCTTGAAGCTATCAGCCAGGATTTCGATCATCAGCAAGTGGCCGTTCAGTGTCAGAAACACCAGCGTAAAAAGCAGCCCGAGAAACTGTGCCACTACCGGCACCTGAGCCGAGTTTATCGGGTCGAAGAAAGTCGCGAATCCGAGGCCCATTTGCAGCCCGACAAGATTGCCCGCCATCTCCACGGCAACAAAAACAACCCGTACCGTCAACCCCATGGCCACGCCGATCACTACTTGTTGCGCCAGGATCAGCAGGCCAGCGGCAGAGCCGGGCTCCACCTGCGGCATGTCACCCAATGTCGGAGCAATTACCAGCGTAATCGCCACCGCCAGGCCGATTTTGGCACGGCGCGGAAAGGTTGGATTACCGAACACAGGCGAACTGGCGATCAGCGCACCGATGCGGACCAAGGGCCAGAGGAAAGCGGCCAGCCAGGCGCTGAGTTGGGCAGATGTGACGGTCAACATGCCCGGCCAGCTCTAACTGATCAGGCTGGGGATACTGGTAAAAAGCTGGCGCATGTAATCGACCAACATGCTAATCATCCAGGGGCCAGCCAGGACCATCACCAGGAACATCACCAGCAGCTTGGGAATGAAAGAAAGCGTCATTTCGTTGATTTGTGTCGCCGCTTGAAAAATGCTCACCAGCAAACCTGTTACCAGCGCAGCCAGAAGCATCGGCGCCGAAACCAGAACGGTCAGCTCCATTGCCTGACGGCCGATAGTCATGACGGTTTCAGGTGTCATATATAGAAACTCTGCACCAGCGAAGCCATGATGAGCGCCCAGCCATCCACCAGCACGAACAGCATCAGCTTGAAAGGAAGGGAAATCATCACCGGCGACAGCATCATCATACCCATCGACATCAGTACGCTCGCCACCACCATGTCGATGATAAGGAATGGAATAAACACCATGAAGCCGATCTGGAAGGCAGTCTTGAGTTCGCTGGTGACATATGCCGGCACCAGGATTTTCAAGGGTACCGCCTCAGGCCCGCTTAACGGCTTACTGTTTGACAGTTTCACAAACAGCGCCAGATCTTCCTGCCGCGTCTGTCGCAACATGAAGGCTTTGAGGGGTTCGGCGCCTTTCTCAAGCGCAGTAGTGAGCTCGATCTTCTTTTGATCGTAAGGAAGGTACGCATCGGTATAAATCTTGTCGAACACTGGCGCCATGACGAAGAATGTCAGAAACAGCGACATCCCCACGACAACCTGATTGGGCGGCGACTGCATGGTGCCCAGCGCCTGACGCAGCAGCGAGAGGACGATGATGATGCGGGTAAACGCTGTCATCATCAGCAGAATCGCCGGCAAAAAAGTCAGCGCGGTAAGGAACAGTAGGGTCTGGATGCTGAGGGTGTAGGTCTGACCACCCCCCGGCGAAGGCGAACTGGTTATCGCCGGAAAGCCGGCGTCGGCCGCAAACACGGCATATGGAAACAACGACAGGGCCAGCCATGCAACGATAAGGAACGACGTGCGCATGGGGCGTCGCGGGGCGCCCATCACAACTTCTCCGTCCCCATGCCGCGCCGTTTCATGACGTCTTTGAGCCAAGTGGCAAATCGATCATCCGATCCAGGCTTGTCGCCCCGCGGAAAGGTGTCAAGTCGCGGCATATTGTGCAATGCGCTCACCTGACCCGGCGCAACACCGACCACCAACCAGGTATCGCCCACTTCCACTACGACAACCCGCTCCTTGGGACCAACTGCGATGCCGCCGATCAGCTTGATGCCCCCCCCGGCAGAGACCTGCCCGGGCGCGAGGCGCTTCAGAAGCCATGCCGCACCAGCCACCGTGCCCAGCACCACTACAAGGCCGAACAATACTTGCAACACGCCACCGATGGAAACTGGGGAAACGGGCAAGGCAGGAGGCGTTTGAGCCGGCGCTGCAAAAACGGAGGTGGCGACAAAAACAAGCAGCGCCCCGGCAGACACGAGCCGCATTGCGTTCATCGATTGAGCTTACGGATGCGTTCGGCAGGAGAAATAATGTCGGTAAGGCGGATGCCGAATTTGTCGTTAACCACGACGACTTCGCCCTGGGCAATCAGGCAGCCGTTGACCAGCACATTCATGGGTTCGCCTGCCAGACCATCCAGCTCCACTACCGAACCCTGGGCAAGCTGGAGCAGGCTGCGAATTGCAATCTTGGTCCGTCCCAGTTCAACCGTCAGATTGACTGGGATATCCAGGATCATATCGAGATTATTTGCCATGCCCGGCAGGGCGGTGGAAGCGGAAAACTGCTCGAAAACCGGCGTCGTTACAGTCTTTGCCTGCGCAGTCGCCGCTGCGGCATCGGCATCGCCCTGTTCGGCCATCGCGGCGGCCCAGTCGTCCTCAGCGGAAGAGGCTGACGTTTCGCCCTGCTCGGCCATCGCGGCGGCCCAGTCGTCGCCGCTAACCTGGCCTTCTTCTTCAGCCATTACGACGCTCCGGGGAAGATTCGGATTCCGATGTAGTCAGGATCTTGTTCACTTTCAAGGCATATTGACCATTTAACACGCCGTACTTGCATTCCAGCACCGGCACACCATCCACTTCAGCCACGATGGCCTCGGGGATATCGAGGGAGATCACGTCGCCCACTTGCATGTTCAGAATCTGCCCGAGTGTCACGGGCGTCTCGCCCAAATTCGCAACCAGGTTCACTTCGGCCACCTGTATCTGTTTGGTCAGCAATTTGGTCCAGCGCTCGTCCACTTCGAGACGCTCACCCTGCATGCTGCTGTAGAGCAGATCCCTGATCGGCTCGATCATAGCATAGGGCAAACACACGTGAAAGTCGCCGCCGCCCGAGCCCAGTTCGATGTTGAACGTCGTTACCACGACCACTTCGCTAGGTGTGGCAATGTTGGCAAACTGGGTGTTCATCTCCGAGCGCACGTATTCGAACTCGACAGGGTAGATCGGATGCCAGCACTTCTGCATCTCTTCGAAAACCACGTTGAGCAAATTCTGGATAATGCGCTGCTCGGTAGGTGTGAAATCACGTCCTTCGACCCGCATGTGAAAGCGCCCGTCGCCGCCGAACAGGTTGTCCACGATCAGGAATACCAGGTTGGGATCAAAAATGAACAGCGACGTCCCGCGCAGGGGTTTTATATGGACCAGATTGAGGTTGGTGGGTACGACCAGATTGCGGATGAATTCGCTGTATTTCATCACCCGCACCGGTCCCACTGAAATTTCCGCGGTGCGCCTGACGAAGTTGAACAAACCGATACGCAGCAGACGTGCAAATCGCTCGTTGATGAGCTCCAGGCCGGGCATGCGCCCGCGCACGATACGTTCCTGCTTGGCGATGTTATAGGGACGGACGCCCGCGGTCTCCTCGCCCCCGGCTTCCTCCTCGGGCTCGCCCGTGACGCCCTTGAGCAGCGCGTCAACTTCGTCTTGTGAGAGTATATCGTCAGCCATTTTCTCGATATTCCGGTACGTTAAGCCCGGCCTGCTACTGAATCACGAAAGACGTAAAAAATACCCCGGACACGCCATCTGCATCCTTGGCATGCAACACCTTGTTGACCTGTTCCTTTATCTCATTGCTCAGTTTCTGCTTGCCTTCCATAGACGACAAAGCGCCGGCGGTCTTGCTGGAAAGCAGCAACAAAACGTTATTGCGGATTTCTGGCATATGCTCCTTGATCACGTCGGACACCTTGGCATCGGCCACTTTCAACTCGATATCAGTTTGCAGATAGTGATCTTCACCGTCGGCGGTAAGGTTGACAGTAAATGCCTCAAGTTTGACAAAAACCGGCGGCTTGGCGGGCTCTACATGTTTTGCCTGTTCCTCATTACCGGCTTTCTTACCGTGCAGGAAATACCAGGCAGCCCCGCCGCCCCCTCCGAGCAAAACCACCGCAGCGACGATGATGATCAGCAGCTTGCCTTTACCCTTCTTTGGCGCAGCTTCTACCGCCTCTTCTGCTGGTTTGCCTTTGTCCTTAGCCATTGCCACACCTCTTATTCGGTTTACCCCTGCTCCTGCAAAGCTGGGGTTTTCAAGCTTTGGACGAACTTATAAACCGAAATAATATAAAAAACAAGTGGTTTCGGTTGATAATTTATGTGCTTTAACAACTGCGGCGGGGCGAGGCATCACAATCTATGGTTTTCAGAACCGGGAAAAACACAATTGGTGCATCCGCACGGCCAGCCAGATTGACAATTATTAATTTATATTCAATTGATTAGCGCGTTCTCAAGGCGGAACTCAAAAATAAACTTGAAAAACAATGCATCGCAATGGCGAATAAACCAGACACGCCCACCCTATTCATGTTGCAAAAAAACAACGTACTGACAGGATGAGGTGAAAAAGGCACCTGCACGAACAGGCCAATGAAAAGAATACTCAGGCAAACAAATCAACCAACCCTCTACCATCGCTATTCAGCGACATAACGCCACGCGCCGCCACCGGCAATGAATAACCATCCACAGGAGTAAAATCCGAACGTGATTGCGACGCCCAGGACCTCCCCTCCTGCCCGGAATTCTGCTGCTGCGGCAACGAATCCGAGCTCACCATGGCATTGCCCAGCATCATCCCGCTATCGGCGAACATTTCACGCAAACGCGGCATGGCGGCTTCAATCGCCTCCCGCACTGCCGGCTGATGCGAAACAAAAAGGGCGGACACCTGATCGTTATTGATAGTAAGGCGCACCTCCATAGGCCCGAGATGCGGAGGATTGAGGTGCAGTTCAGCCACCTGCTGGTGCTGCCCGGCCATCCAGACAACCTTTTGCCCCAATGCATCACCCCAGCCGGAAGCACCGACCGGCGTCTGCACACCGCCAACCGGAGCTTTGATTTCGCCGACATTTCGCGCTGGATCAGCGTTCATCACCACGGGAATGGTATCTGGCGTGCGCTGGATCTCAACAGATGGAACCGGCAATTTGAATGTTTCGATCTTCGCTCCGCCATCCTTCAAATCGCCCGACGGCAACGATTTGCCGATGGCGGCAAATTCTGCCGCTCCTTCTTTTGGCAGTACCGAATTTTTGTCGATAGCCAGCCCGGCGTCGGCCGGGCTTTGAACGGAAACCATCTGGTCTCCGGATGTCTTGTCGGGCGAGAAAGCAGAAAGCACCGCTTTCTGCTCGGGCACGGCCTGCTGCAACACCGGCACGGCAGGTGCAAATGCCGGTAGCAGTGCCATTGCCTGCAATGCGGGGTCCACAGGGACAGTGGCCTGCGTATCCGTCACAACGTCAGCCTTTAAATCGCTTGTCGCTCCATCCCCAGCCACAGGCAATATTGCCGCATCTCCGGCGCCGGCTTCTACTATGGGCAAAGCAGCACCATCCGCCCCCTGGATTTGCGCCGCCATTAGTGCGGCGAAATCAACGCCATCGGCCGCTGCCGCATCGTTCGCGACACTCGTAGCCTGCCCGGGTCCGGCAGGCGTCTTTGACATTATTTTCGCAACAGCAGCGGCTTGCATGCATCACCTCTTCTTGGGTTCGGTTCCGGTTCACGAATCCTAAAGCAACATGCATGCCTAGCAACTCACTCATCCTCGGGATGGCGCCCCTGATTCTGCTTGTTGGCAAACTCGTCCTGTTCCTTCTGCTCCAGGCGTTCCTCACGCTTTTCCTCGGCACGCATGTGGCGCGCCGACAAAGCCTCGTAAGCCTTGACCTTGCCGCGTTGCCGTAACCATTCCTGCTGCCCGGCGTTCCAGCGCGACTGGCAGCGCGCGACTTCGTCCTGCTGCAACTTGATCGCCGCGTCCAGCTTGACCATGAAGAGCTGGAAATCGCGCAACGCCGTCGCCGAGGTTCCGCCGCTCGCCTTTTCGCGCAACCTGTCCCGATAGCTCTCGCGATAGGCGAAAAGCTGCCTGAGTTTTTCCTCGGCCTCGTGCCAGCGCAGCTTCAGTGTCTGCAGTTTTTTGGCAGCCGCATCGGCATGGTCCTGGGAAAGGTCCAGCAGTGTCTGCAGTGGAAATTTGCGCGCCATCTTGTCTTAGGGCTACTGACCCAGCAGCTGAGCCAATTGAACCACGCTCTCCTGGGCATCGACTTTCTGCTTCATGCTTTGCTGCAGGAAGGCCTCGATGCGCGGATACATCGCTATCGCCTCATCCAGCAGAGGGTCGCCGCCCCTGACGTACGCGCCCACGCTGATCAGGTCGCGGCTGCGATGGTAACGGGAATACAGCATTTTGAAGCGCCGCACCAATTCCAGCTGCTGCGGGCTGATCAGCTCGGTCATGGCGCGGCTGATGGAGGCTTCGATGTCTATGGCGGGATAATGCCCCTGATCCGCCAGAGCACGCGAGAGCACCACGTGACCATCGAGAATGGCGCGTGCGCTGTCTGCAATCGGGTCCTGCTGGTCGTCGCCTTCGGTCAAGACGGTATAAAACGCAGTGATCGAACCGCCCTGTTCGCGGCCGTTACCCGCCCGCTCCACCAGTTGCGGCAGTTTTGCGAACACCGATGGCGGATAGCCCTTGGTAGCAGGGGGTTCACCGATCGCCAGCGCGATCTCGCGCTGCGCCATGGCGTAACGCGTGAGGGAATCCATGATCAGCAGGACGTGCTTGCCCTCATCGCGAAAATACTCTGCGATGGCAGTCGCGTAAGCTGCGCCATGCAAGCGCAGCAGCGGCGGCGCATCCGCGGGTGCTGCCACCACTACTGAACGCGCCAGACCCTCGGCGCCGAGAATATTTTCGATGAACTCCTTGACCTCGCGGCCGCGTTCACCGATCAGCCCCACCACGATCACGTCGGCGCTGGTATAACGCGCCATCATGCCCAGCAGCACGCTCTTGCCGATACCGCTGCCGGCAAACAGACCCATGCGCTGCCCTCTGCCAACGGTAAGCAGGGAATTGCTCGCGCGCACGCCGACGTCGAGGACATGACGAATCGGCGCTCGGGAAAGGGGATTGATAGGCCGGCTCTGCAAGGGCATGGCATGATCTGCCAGCAACGGCCCCAAATCATCGAGCGGGCGCCCGGCTCCATCGATTACCCGACCCAGCAGCTTGTCGCCCACGGCGACATGTTTGGCACGATCCTCTGCACGGCGGTGCGGAACAAAACCCTTGCTCGCACCCTGCACTGGCAGCACACTACCGAGAACCGGGGTCACTTTCGCGCCCGGCGTAAGGCCGTAAACATCGGTGGAAGGCATCAGCAACAAACGTTCGCCAGCGAATCCAACTACTTCCGCCTCGACATTATGCCCATCGGGCAAGGATACGATGCAGCTGCTCCCGACTGCCAGCTTGAGCCCTACCGCCTCCATCACCAGGCCGGTGACTCGCGTCAGGCGACCAGTCACGACCCAAGGCGGCGTCGCTTCCACCGCCTCCTGACAGCCATGCAAATAGCCTTGCCAGTTCTGAATCAGGTTCATTTCGGGATTAGCGGACCTAGCCAGTCTCCGCTTTGGCCTAACGACTCCAGCACGCGTTTCCAGCGACTCTCCAGCGTAGCATCAATCTCGCTTTGCGCCGTTTCAAGGCGACAGCCACCTGGCGTGATCTGACTATCCTCCACCACGCGCCAGTGGCCATGGGCGAGTTCCGCCTCAAGATGCGAGCGCAGCAACGCCGCGTCCTGCGGGTGCACGATCAGTTGCGGTTGTTGGTTGGCCTGAGGCAGGCTGTTAATGGCTTCCTGCACGACAGGCAAAACCAGTTCGGGGTGTATGGATAAAGCCTGACGCAACATTTGCCGGGCAATGCCGAGCGCCAGTTCCAGTACTTGCTGCGCCAGCTCCTGATCCAGCCGCTGCAGCGTTTCATTCACCTTGACCAGCAGCCGGCTGATGTGTTGAGCCTCCTGCAGCGCCTGGTCCCGGCCTTCGCGATAGCCCTGTTCGCGCCCCTGCTGCACCCCTTCCTGATAGCCTTCCTGGTGCGCCTGCTGTTGAATTTGCTGAACAGATTCTGCAGTGGGAAGCTCCACATGGGCTTTGTCAAAGGCGTCCATCTCCCACCGCTGGTAGGCGCTCAGTTGCTCCTTGGGGACAATGTTAGACATGGACACTCAGGCAACATGAGGAATCAGACCATTTGCTCATCGCCTTTTCCTCCAAGCACAATCTGCCCTTCGTCCGCCAGACGGCGCACGACCTTGAGAATTTCTTTCTGTTCGGCCTCGACCTCGGAGAGGCGGACCGGACCCTTGGCTTCCAGATCGTCACGCAGCATTTCAGCGGCACGCGACGACATGTTCTTGAAGATTTTTTCGCGCAGTTCCGGCGTCGCTCCCTTGAGTGCAAGGATCAGGGATTCCGACTGCACTTCGCGCAACAGCAACTGGATCGAGCGGTCGTCGACATCCATCAGATTATCGAACACGAACATTTCATCCTGGATGCCCTGCGCCAGTTCAGGATCGTAATCGCGAATACTGTTGATGACGGAAGTCTCGTTGGCCGTGCCCATGAAGTTGAGTATCTCCGCCGCCGCGCGCACCCCGCCCATGGCGGTCTTCTTGATATTGGTATTGCCGGCGAGCAGCTTGGTCAACACGTCGTTAAGCTCCTTCAGCGCGGTCGGTTGAATACCGTCCAGCGTGGCGATGCGCAGGATGACATCGTTGCGCAGACGTTCGACGAAAAAACTCAGCACTTCGCTGGCCTGATCGCGGTCCAGGTGCACCAGAATCGTGGCGATGATCTGTGGATGCTCGTTCTTGATCAGCTCTGCCACCGCGGCGCCGTCCATCCACTTCAGGCTTTCGATACCGGCCGTGTCACCGCCCTGCAGGATGCGATCGATCAGGTGTCCCGCCCGTTCGCCCCCCAGCGCCTTGGTCAGAACGGAACGAATATACTCGTCGTTGGCCATCCCCAAAGTGGTCTTTTCTTCCGCTTCCTGGCGAAAATCATAGAGCACGCCCTCGATCTGATCGCGCTTGACGTTTTTCAGCGTCGCCATCGCCGTACCGATCTTTTGCACTTCCTTGGGGCCGAGGAACTTGAATACCTCTGAAGCCTCTTCTTCGCCCAATGACATGAGCAAAATCGCGCTCTTGAGCAGACCTTCTTCACTCATTGCCGCCACCTACCCAATCCTTGACCACGCTCGCAACTACGCGCGGATCCTGCTTTGCCAACTCCCTGGCGGCTTTGAGATTCTCGTCATAGCCAGCCGACTGCGCCGCACGGGCTGCGGCCTGCGGCGAGATTTCCGCCATTTCTTCATCCGCGGCACCTAAGTGATGCGGCCTGGCGTGACCAGGCTGCGCGAGGTCGCGCAGGATCGGACGAATCACCCCAAAGACCAGATAAAACAGCAGCGCGGCGATCAACAGGTTTTTGGCAACTTCCTTGGCCAGGGAAATATTACCCGGGTCCTTCCACAGCGGCGCGGAAGGAATGACTTCCTCCTCGCTGGTTGTGAATGCGGCATTGACCAGGTTCAGCGTATCACCGCGCGCCTGGTTGTAGCCCATGGCCTCCTTGACCAAGTTCTGCAATTGGGCAAGTTCAGTTGCGGAAAGCGGCTTGGCCTTGGCGTTCTTGCCGACACCTACCATGCGGTTATTAACCACCACCGCCACCGAAAGGCGCTTAATGCCGCCCACCGGCTGGCGAACATGTTGGATGGTTTTATCCACTTCAAAGTTCACGGTCGACTCTTTGTGCGCGCCCACCCCGCCCGCCGCACCGCCCGCAGCAGTTCCGCCAGCCGGAGAGCCCGTTGCCGTAATCGGCGCGCTCGCAGCGCCTGGCGGCTGGTTCGACATGGCTCCAGGGACGCCGCTCGCCGGCTTCCCGACATCGCCAACCGTTTCGCTGATCTGCTGACTGCGGATTGCGGCATCGTTGGGCACCGGATTGGGTTTGAAAGTTTCCGCGGTTTGCTCGACCATGGCGAAATCGAGGTCCGCCGCCACCTGCGCCTTGACGTTATCCGGCCCCACGAGCGGCGTCAGAATGGCTTCAATACGCTTTACGTAGCTCTGCTCCACCTGGTGCAGATAATCCAGTTGCGTCGGGTCCAGCCCGGCATGCGCATCCACGCCGCCCTCGCCCGCCGCGACCAGCAGGTTGCCGTTCTGGTCCACCAGCGTCACATTTTTCACCGGCAGTTCGGGCACGCTGCTGGCAATAAGGTGAACGATGCCGCTGACTTGTGCCGCATCGAGTGTTCGACCCGGGTAGAGGCTAAGCAAAACGGAGGCGCTGGGCTTCTGCTGATCGCGCACGCATACCGAGGTTTTCGGAATGGCAAGATGCACGCGCGCGCCCTGCACGGCGGAAAGCGACTGGATGGAACGGGTGATTTCCCCTTCCAGGGCGCGCTGGTAGTTGACCTGTTCCTGAAACTGGCTCATGCCGAGTTTCTGACCGTCCATCAGCTCGAAACCCACCACGCTGCCCTTGGGCAAGCCCTGCGAGGCAAGGCGCAGACGCATCTCGTAAACCTGATTGGAAGGCACCAGAATAGCCCCACCGCCTTCCGCCATCTTGTAGGGAATGTTCATTTGCTGCAGGGAGGCGATGACCGAACCACCGTCACGGTCGGAGAGATTGCTGTAGAGCACCCTGTAATCGGGCGTCTGGGACCACATCCAGGAACCGGCCACCACGGCGATGATGGCCGCAATGCCGAACATCAGGCCCAGCTTGCGCTGATTGCTTAACTGGCCGAGTCTCTCCAGCATTCCACCAAAAGCATTTTCCTGGGCAGCTACTGCCATTGATGAACTCTGAGTCGATTAACCCCTGCAACATGCAGGGGGGAGAAAAAAAAATGGAAACTCTGTGGATCGCTCAGAAGCGTCATACCTGCATGTTCATGACTTCTTGATACGCGGAAACCAGTTTGTTGCGCACCTGCACCATGGCCTGGAAGGAAACGTTGGCTTTCTGCAGGGAAATCATGACTTCCTGCAAGCTGGCGTCAGTTTTGCCCAGTTCAAAATTCTTCGCCATATCGGCCGATTCCTGCTGCGCACTGTTGACCTGGTCGATAGACGACTGGAGCAATGCGGAAAAATCCGCTCCGCCTTGCGGCGCCGGCGCGCTTCCGCCTGCAGCGGCGGCGGTCGCCTGCATCTGGCTGAGGAGTTGGTCAATTCCCTGTATGTTCATGTCTAAAATCTCTCCGGCATCAGTTTATGCGCAAAATTGAAGCAAAAACCATACCTTAATCATCCTTCAACTGCCCGGAAACCGTGCCTTCTTCCCGGTACTGCTGCATCTTGTAACGCAAGGTGCGCTCGCTCATTCCCAAACGTTGTGCCGCCAGCTTGCGCGAACCGTTCACCGCCTCCAGCGCCTCCAGAATATGAGCCCGCTCCAGCGATTTCATGTCCAGCGGCCGGCTATCCGCCGCCTCTGCCTTCAACATCTTCCCCGCCTGGCTCTGTTCAGCCACTGCCGCCTGCGGCAAGTGCAGATGAGGAACTTCTATCGTATCGCCCGGCGCCAATATCAAGGCGCGCTGTATGACGTTCTCAAGCTCCCTGATGTTACCCGGCCAGCCATATCGCGTCAATTGCCTTACCGCGTCATCGGACAGGGAAATACCGCTGCGTCCGAAGCTGGCGGCGAACCGGCCGATGAATTGCCGCGCCAGCGGCACGATGTCTTCCTTGCGCTCGCGCAGGGCAGGCATCACGAGCGGAAACACGTTGAGCCGGTAGTACAGATCCTCGCGGAACCCGCCACGCTTCACCTCGGCCTCGAGATCGCGGTTGGACGTGGCCAGCACGCGGACGTCGAGCGCAATACTCTTGCGCCCGCCGACCCGCTCCACCTCGCGCTCCTGCAACACGCGCAGCAGTTTTGCCTGCAGCGCTAGCGGCATTTCTGACACTTCGTCCAGGAGCAACGTGCCGCCCTGCGCCTGTTCGAACTTGCCCGGCTGACTCTGCTGCGCACCGGTAAAAGCGCCTTTCTCATGACCAAACAGGGTCGACTCGAGCAAATTTTCCGGAATGGCGGCGCAATTGATCGCCACGAACGGCCCGCCCGCACGTGGCGAGTGGCGATGGATATAGCGCGCCACCACTTCCTTGCCGGTGCCGCTTTCGCCGGTAATCATCACGGTCGCAACCGTGCCGGCCACCCGTTGTGCCAGGGAAAACAGTTCGCGGGAGCGTGGATCTTCTGCGATTACCTCTCCCGCATCTTCCGCTGGTGCGGGCAACATGTAACGCGCCACTTCGGCCAGCAATCTGTCCGGCTCGAATGGCTTGGTGATGTAATTGCATGCGCCGGAACGCATCGCCTCCACCGCCTTATCTATCACGCCATAGGCGGTCATCAGCAGAACCGGCAAATAGGGATAGGCAGATTTGATTTCGCGCAGCAAGGTGTGGCCGTCCATCGGCTGCATCTGCACATCCGTTACCACCAGCCCTACCGTGCGACGCTCCAACTCGGTCAAAGCCGCATGTCCGTCGGCCACACCGATGACCTCGTAGCCGGACAGCGCGAGCGTGTCGCACAGCGCCTCGCGCAGGTCGCGGTCGTCTTCAACAATTAAAATCGGCAGGGTTTTCACTTATGAACCTTGGAAATCGATATCCGGAACGCATGATGGCAAACGCAACAAAAACTCGCTCCCCTCTCCCGGCACGGAATGCGCCTCTACCGTACCGCCGTGCGCCTCGGCCACGCTGCGCACGATAGCCAGGCCGAGACCGGTACCTTCGATGCGAGTCGTAAAAAACGGCTCGAACAGCCTTTCCCCCAGAGCCGCATCGAAGCCGCGCCCGCTATCGCGCACCCTCAACGTCAGCCAGCCCCTGGCCGTCGATTCTGCCTGCAACACCACTTCTCCACCGGCACTGCTGGCCTGCAACGCATTCTCCAGCAAATTCACCACGGCACCAACCAGCGCCTTGCGATCGCCGCGCAAAACGCAGCCATCGCTACGGTCCTCCACGCCCAGATGCACCTCCCGCTGAGCCATCTGCGGCTCGATGATCTGGCGCAGCTCGCCCAGCAGATCGGACACTGACACCGCTTCCCGCTCGCCGCCCTGCCCCCTGACGAACGAAAGCATATCCTGGATCAGCTGCTCCAGATGACGCAGGCGCGCCAAAGCTTTTTCGGAGAAGCGGATACGCTCCGGCTCCGCCAGTCCGGGCTTGGCCAGATTCGCGACGTAGAGCAGCGCCGTCGCCAGCGGGGTGCGCAGCTGGTGCGCCAGCCCGGCCGCCATTTCCCCCATCGCAGACAAACGCTGATGGCGCTGCAGGGCCTGTTCCATCTGATAGGCCTCGGTCACGTCGTGCAGCAGAACGATCTGGCCGCTCCCGCCTTCCAGCTCACTAACGGAAATATTAAGCCGACACAACGACTCATCCGCCGCTGTCATTTCCCATTCGTGGGAAGTCGCTGTATGACGCAGGCTGCGGGCAACGACCTCGCTCCACTGCCGGTCCAGCAGGCCCTCCCCCAACATGCGGTTGGCCGCCGCATTCGCTTCGCGGATCACGCCCGCGCCATCCACGACCACCACACCCGCAGGCAATGCCGCCAAAAGCATCTCCAGGCGCTGCGACAGCGCCTCCTTTTCGAGATACTGGCGGCGCAGTTCACCGTTGGCCACCGCCAGTTCGCCGGTCAGGCGCTCCACCTGCCCCTGCAAGTCCTGGTATGCGCCCGTGAGTTGCGCCGAGGCCTCGTTGAAAAGGCTGAATGCCTGTTCCAGCTCCTGCGGACTGACGGATTTTACGGCTTCGGACAAGGCTGAATCCCAGATTCGTTTAAATGCTTCATTATATAACGGAAGAATCCTTCCCTATTCATAAGCTAACCCATTCCAAGCCATCGGGGATTCCACTACAATTGCCTCAGGTATACCCTTACCTTCGAGAAGTGCACACAAAGAACGCATCATTATTTCGGGACTCTCCAGACCATGCTCAGCCGTTTCACCATACGCACCCGCCTTATTCTCCTCTCCGGCGTTATGTCGCTCATTTTGATCGGCAGCGGATCGACGGGCATGTTCGTCGTCAGCATGTTCCAGGACTCGCTGTCGGACTCTTACCAAAAAGAAATGGAACCGACCATACAACTGGTAAAGATAGGCCAGCGCATGGTCGACAGCCGCATCCAGCTCTTGCTCGCGCTGCAGCATGACCCCAGCAACCCCAACAGCAGCCTGCATAACCACCCCATTACCAAACACACCGACAAACTGGCGCAGAATACCCAGGAAATCGATCAACTGTGGCAGCAATTCCGTGCCAAACAGTGGGACGGAAAAACCTCGCAACTGGCTGACAAATATGCCGAGCAACGCAAGACGCTCCTGAACACCGGCTTCATTCCGACTCGCGACGCCATTCTGGCAGGCAAATTCGACGATGCGACTCGCCTGACCCTGCAAGCCATCAACCCCACGTTCGAAGCAGCCAACGGCACGCGCAACGAATTATTCCAACTGATGGTCGATGCGGCAAAGGACGGCAACGAGCGCGCAAAACAACGCTATACGCTGGTCCGCAACCTGACTGTCGCCGGCATTGCAGGCAGCGTTCTGCTCGCTCTTTTGGTCGCTTTTTTCATCATCAGGGGAATTACCGCTTCCATATCCGAACTGCGCTCGACCATGGTTTCGATGCAACAGGATAATGACCTGACCAGGCGTGCATCAGTTTATGGCAGCGACGAAATTGCCGAGGCCGCGCAGGCTTTCAACGCACTGGCCGGCAATTTTCAGGAAATTATTGTCGATGTGCATGCCAGCGCGGAACAGCTGGCCGAAGCATCGACGCAACTGTCCGCCACGTCGAACCACGTTGCGCAAAGCTCCCTGCAACAAAGCGAAGCTGCTGCCAGCACGGCGGCAGCGGTGCAGGAGATGTCGGTGAGCGTGGCCTCGGTGGCGGAAAACGCCGAGGAAGTGCGCCACATGGCCCAGGCCAGCGTGGCGGAAACCCAAAAAGGCAATCTCAGCCTATCCGAACTGATCGGCGAGATCAGTGAAGTGGAGACATCGGTAGAGGAAATCTCCGGTGCGGTGACGGAATTCATGCACAGTACCAACACCATCACCAGCATGACCAGGCAAGTCAGGGATATCGCCGATCAAACCAATCTGCTCGCCCTGAACGCCGCAATCGAGGCTGCACGGGCCGGCGAGCAGGGCCGCGGTTTTGCCGTGGTGGCCGACGAAGTCAGGAAGCTGGCCGAGAAATCCGCCAAGTCCGCAAGCCAGATCGATGCCGTCACGCAGACGCTCAACACCCAATCGGTGGGTGTCGAAAACGCCATCGCGCGCGGCCAGGGCGCGCTGCGATCGAGCCAGGATTTTCTGGAAAACGTGGCAATGGTGCTGTCTGAAGCCAACAGCTCAGTGTCAAGCGCCACTAGCGGCGTGGACAACATCACTTCATCGGTCAGGGAACAAACCGCTGTCGCCAACGAAATTGCACAGCACGTGGAACAAATCGCACAAATGGCCGAAACCAACAGCCTGGCAAGCAAGGAAACATCGGCTGCCGCACATCACCTGGAACAACTTGCCGGCAAACTGAATCATATTGTCGGACGCTTCAAAGCCTGAACAGGCCACTGCCACAAACCCCATACTTCCAGCGCAGGCCTGCAAATAGGCTTGACCGCAACCTTTTTTGCCTTTAACTTCCATCAGACTCGTAATTTCGACAAACTGAAGATGGGTATGTCACTCATCCTCCGTTTGCCCGATCCGGGGTTTTCACGCCACTAAACCAGAAAGAAAAACAGCGTGCACATAAAAGACGTCGGCGGACAATGTCATGTGAAATCCAACACGATCCATCATGCAACGCGCCGCATAAAAAAACCGCTTCTCTAACTGAAATCGCCATGAATGCCATTAAAACAACGCTCACCAGCGCCATGAAATTGAGAAATATGGCATATAATCTGAAAAAATCAGTCAACATGCCGCAAGGTATAATGCAGCGACGAGAATATTGGATATCCTCCAAATAGTGGAACCCACTGGAGCCTTAATAAGATGTCAGAACTGTTAAAACGGATTGATGCCCGAACCAAGCTGGCCGGCACCAACAAGCTGGAAATCCTGCTGTTTACCCTCGGAACGGACCAGAATAGCGGACGCAAGGAAACATTCGGCATCAATGTTTTCAAGGTGCGCGAAGTCATGCGCGTGCCTGAAATCACCCGCGCACCGGACATGCCCCCCACGGTGGAAGGGATGGTCAGTCTGCGCGGCGTACTGGTGCCGGTGGTGGACCTGATCAAGTATGCCGGGATCGTGACCGACATCAAACCCGACATCATGATCGTTACCGAATACAACTCCCGCACCCAGGGCTTCCTGGTCGAAAGCGTGGACACCATCCTGCGCCTCGACTGGTCCGAAATCAAAGTGCCGCCCGACATGCTCATGGCCCAGATGGGCGGACTGGTGACCGCCGTCACCAAACTCGAAGACGGGCGTCTGGTCATGCTCATGGACGTGGAGAAGATCCTTGCCGAAACTACGCACTTCGACCAGCATGAAATCATTTTCTCCAGCCTGATTCCGCTACAGGAAGAGCGCACCATTTTCTTCACCGACGATTCGCCGGTGGCGCGCAAACAGATCGAACGTACGCTGGATGCCATGCACATCCGTTACCGCAGCGCCACCAACGGCAAACAGGCCTGGGAAGAACTGCAACAGATCGCCACCCGCGCCGATGCCGCCAAGCTACCGGTGAAGAATTTCATCCAGCTGGTGCTGACCGACGTCGAAATGCCCGAAATGGACGGTTACATCCTCACCAAGAACATCAAGAGCGACCCACGCTTCGCCGGCATCCCGGTGATCATGCATTCCTCCCTGAGCGGCGCATCCAACCAGGAACTGGGCCGTTCCGTGGGCGTCGACGAATACGTTTCCAAATTCGAACCCGCCAAGCTGTCCGAAATTCTTACCCGCCGTTTAATGAGCTGACTTTCCCAGGACCGACAACATGACGACCCAAGCACATGCCGCGCTGATCGAATCGGTTGATGCACGCACCAAGCTGGCCGGCTCCAACAAGATGGAAATTCTCCTGTTCACGCTGGGAACGGGAGAATATTTCGGCATCAATGTCTTCAAGGTGCGCGAGGTATCGCAAACCCCCTTCATCACCAAAACGCCGAATATGCCGGGTGGAGTGCTGGGCGTGATATCGCTGCGCGGCAACATCATCCCGGTCCTTTCGCTGGCGGATTTCATGATGCTGGACAACGTGCCGGAAGGCACTGGCCAGACCATGATCGTTACCGAATACAGCAAACATACCCAGGGATTCCTGGTGCATGACGTGGATAGAATCGTGCGCGTGGACTGGGAAAAGATCAAACCGCCGCAATCCATGCTTGCCGGCAACGAAGGGCTGATCACCGCCATTACGGAACTGCCGGATGGCCGTCTGGTGTCCATCCTCGACGTGGAACAGATCCTCGTCAACGCGCTGGGCATGGAACCGATCCCCGAGTTGGTGCCGGTGGAAATGTCCTCGGATCAAAGCCTGTTCTTCGTGGACGATTCTGCCATCGCCCGCAAGGAAATCATGATGACCCTCGACAAGCTCGGCGTTCCCTACCAGCAGGCCAACAACGGACAGGAAGGCTGGGAAAAACTGCAGAATCTTGCTGCGCGTGCCCAGCATGACGGCATCCCGGTAAAAAATCTGGTCAGCCTGATTCTGACCGATGCCGAAATGCCGGAAATGGATGGCTACGTACTTACCAAGAAAATCAAGTCCGACCGGCGTTTCGAAGGCATTCCGGTCGTCATGCATTCATCCCTGTCTTCGGATGCCAACCGCAGCATGGGCAAAGCCGTAGGGGTGGATGCGTATGTGGCGAAATTCGACCCGACGGTTTTGGCGGAAACGCTACGTCCGTTGTTGATGAGATAAAACCAAAGTAGTGGAACCACCTGCAATCTGGAGTAGCTATGGCAGATAAGAATATGAAATTCCTGGTCGTGGACGATTTCTCCACGATGCGACGAATAGTACGCAACCTGCTGAAAGAACTAGGCTTCACCAACGTCGATGAAGCGGAAGACGGCGTGGCTGCGCTGGGCAAGCTCAAGGGGGGCAATTTCGAATTCGTGGTAAGCGACTGGAACATGCCCAACATGACGGGCCTCGAACTGCTCAAGGCAATTCGCGCGGATGCATCACTCAAGCATTTGCCGGTTTTGATGGTAACCGCCGAAGCCAAAAAGGAAAACATCATCGAGGCTGCCCAGGCGGGCGCCAGTGGATATGTCGTCAAACCATTCACGGCAGCCACTCTTGAAGAGAAACTCAATAAAGTATTTGAAAAGATGGGCACAAAATGAAGGGTTTTGTGGTCCCATTTCATCGCTGTGTGGGCGCACTGGCATTACCAGACAAGTACGCGGCACGGTCGAATTCAATTAAGCATAGTCAAGTAAGGGGAGGTGTCGAGTGAGCAACACGTCACAGGACCAGGGCGATTCCGAAGATCTGGAAGCACTGTTTGACAGCATCGTAATGGCAAATCAGGAAGTTGCAGCGCCCGCTGTCGAAGCGGCGCCGGAATCGGCAGACGTGGCCACGACCAGCGCAGCGGGAGAAGAAAGCGGCAGCAGTAGCGTGTTCTCCTCGCTCGGGCATATGACGCGCAATTTGCACAACACGCTGCGCGAACTGGGTTATGACAAATCGATCGAAACGGCAGTAGCTGCCATTCCCGACACCCGGGACCGCCTCAACTACATCGCCGCGATGACTGAAAAGGCTGCTGAGCGTGCTCTCAGCGCCACGGAAGTGGCGCAGCCGCTGCAAGAAAAAATGGAAGCCGGCGCCATCAGCCTGACGGGCAAATGGGATCGCATGTTCGCCAAGCAGTTGAGCGTGGACGAATTCAAGCAATTGGTGACCGAAACCCGTGCCTACCTTGGCGAAATACCCACCCATACTAAGGCCACCAATGCCCAGTTGATGGAAATCATGATGGCACAGGATTTTCAGGATCTCACCGGCCAGGTGATCAAGAAAGTAATCGATCTGGCGCAACAGGTGGAAAGGCAGTTGCTGCAACTGCTGATCG
>JBDKRR010000261.1:0-2665 GCA_039683315.1 Sulfuricella sp. | reverse complement strand
ACCACCGAATTTCTTCGACAGGATCGTCGTGATCGCTGCCGTCAAAGTCGTCTTGCCATGATCCACGTGGCCAATCGTCCCCACGTTTACGTGCGGTTTGGTACGCTCAAACTTACCTTTTGCCATGATCTAGTCGTCCTCTCTAGCGCGAAATTAAAATGGTGCCCATGGACAGAATCGGACTGTCGACCTCTCCCTTACCAAGGGAGTGCTCTACCACTGAGCTACATGGGCAGCAACCTGGAGCGGGTGAAGGGAATCGAACCCTCGTCGTAAGTTTGGAAAACTTCTGCTCTACCATTGAGCTACACCCGCAGTTTTACTTATCGACCAACAACGGCCATTTGGCCGTCTTAGCACCCTAATTATACTTGGTGGTGGGGGAAGGATTCGAACCTTCGAAGGCAGAGCCGTCAGATTTACAGTCTGATCCCTTTGACCGCTCGGGAACCCCACCGAATGAAGCGCGCTATTCTCTGTGTTTTCACGGCGGATGTCAACTGCAATGTGGAGAGAAATGTAAAATTGGCGCTCAGGCTTTACCAACCATCCTTGACGACATGGCGATGGCGGCGGCTGATCGGCAGCCTTTCCTCCATACCGCGCAGCACTACTACCCAGGCGGCGGCACCCTCTTCGATGTCTTCGCCATGGCTCTGTTTTTCGAAGCCGGCGACGTAGTCCTTCGCAACGATGCAGTTACGATGGATACGCAGGAAGCGCGGACCGAACTCCTGTTCCAGATGAGTGAGGGATTCTTCGCTCAGAAATTCGCGCGCCTGCGTTCTGATCGTGACATATTTCTGTTCTGCACGCAGGTACACGATATCTTCCACCGGTATCAGGATGATTTTGCCGCGCTCGGTCACGCTCAGGTGTTTGCGCACTTGATGCTCCAACCCGACAAATCGCTCCGGGGCAAAAACATGGGCCTTGCGCAACGCAGCAAGCAGACGCTCCTTGCGCACCGGCTTGAGTAGATAATCTATGGCATTCACCTCGAAAGCCTCGATGGCGTGCTGATCGAATGCGGTACTGAACACGATCGCAGGCGGCGCCGGCAACCGCTGCATATGGCGCGCCAGTTCGATGCCATTCATTAGCGGCATGTGGATATCGAGCAAGGCCACGTCTGCCGCATTGCTTTCCAGCCATTCGAGTGCCGCCCTTCCGGACACAGCCTCTCCTACCACCACAACCGGCAACTCGCTAGCGCAATCCGCCAACACGTCGCGCAGGCGATTGCGCGCCGGCGCTTCGTCATCCACGATCAAGACTCTTAGTGGCGTCATCACGTTTCGGCTCTGGTATAAGGGATTACGATGTGAACCTGGTAGGAGTTGTCGCTTACCTTGGTCGTCAGGCTTGCCTCGGCATCGAAATGCAGCGCCAGCCGCTCGCGGATATTACTCAGCGCCATTTTATTGCCGCCATGGTGTCCTCCCTCGCTGCGGTACGGATTGCGTAGCAGAAGGTGCACCTGGTTACGGCTACTATATATGTCGACACTAATCTCCCCAGGCTCGACGGCTGGTTCGATGCCGTGGTACACCGCGTTCTCCAGCAAGGGTTGCAGCACCAGGGGCGGGATCAGGGCGTCGTGCGGCATTTTTTCGATGCGCCATGCCACCCGTAGGCGCTCACCGAGGCGCAACTGTTCCAGGCCGAGATACTGGCGGCACAGCGCCACTTCCTGCTCGAGCCTGACCAACTGGCGATTATCCGCCATTAACACGCGGAACAGGTCAGCCATGTCTTCCAGTGCCGTTTCGGCGCGCCGGGGATCGCTGCGGATCAGACTTAATACAGCATTGATGCTATTAAACAGGAAATGCGGACGGATGCGCGCCTGCAATGCCTGCAGGCGGGCTTCGCTCAAGGCCGGGGACAGCGCGCGGCTGCGCAGATTGAAATAACCCAGCAGAACCGCGGTCACCAGCAGGGTAAACAGCCAATTACGCTGCAGCTGGAATGCCCCGTCAGCAGTCATCAAATCGCGGACCAAACCGTGAACCAAGGTAACCAGCACCAACTCCAGCCCCATCACGGCGGCGATGCCGCCAGAATAAGACATGCGCGCGAACAGGCGACGCCCGGCGCACAGCAACAACAAGCTTAACAGCAGGAGCGGCTGCACCAGCACGGACAGCGCCATCAATTCCTGCCAGGCGGCGCGCACCGTCTCCGCCTTCAAGGCCGCTGCCACCATGCTCATGCCATCGACGATCACGAGAATGCGCAGACTCACGCCCATATTGCAAAAATTGGGCAGGGCGCCCGGGGGGCGCGGAATTTGATTTATACTTGCCATGTTCCCAATTCTGAATAAGACGCCCCCACGATGCAAGATCAAAATCCGGCACAGGCTTGGTCCGGCCGCTTCAACGAACCAGTCGCCGAACTGGTCAAACGCTACACCGCTTCGGTGGAATTCGACCGCCGCCTGGCCGAATGCGACATTCAGGGCTCCCTCGCCCACGCCCTCATGCTTAATGCCGAGGGCATCCTTAACGCGGACGACCTCTCCGCCATCCAGCGCGGCATGGCGCAAATCCTGGCGGAAGTTCGCGGCGGCCAGTTCGTCTGGTCGCTCGACGCGGAAGACGTGCACCTCAACATCGAAAAACGCCTCACCAGCCTAGTAGGCGATGCCGGCAAGCGCCTG
>JBDKRR010000260.1:0-4449 GCA_039683315.1 Sulfuricella sp. | reverse complement strand
GTGATGCCGACGGTCACGCTGCCGTCAGCTTCTAGCCGTGCCCATTCGTGGGATTTGGTGTATTTCAGATCGGCCGGAATAGTCATTTTTGTTCCTTTTGAGTCGATAATTATTGGGCTGAATTATGCCACTAAACGGGTTAAGTGTTTTTATAACAGGCCTTGCCGTTGCGCACGAAGGGGTAGCGCACGACCTGGGCGTTGAGCAGCTTGCCGCGAATTTCCACCTGCACCGTGTCACCAACGGCCACGCCAGCCGGGAGGCGCGCCAGGGCGACGGACTGGTTGAGGGTGGGGGCAAAACCGCCGCTGGTGATTTCGCCGGTCCCCTGCGCGGTGACGACTTTCTGGTGGCTGCGCAACACCCCCTTGTCGAGCAGCAACAGACCGGCGAGCTGGCGCGCCACCGGCTGGCTGGTGAGCGCTTGCTTGCCGATGAAGTCGCGCGGGCTGGTCAAGTCGACCGTCCAGGCGAGGCCGGATTCGAGCGGGGACACGGTTTCGTCCATGTCCTGGCCATAGAGATTCATGCCTGCTTCCAGGCGCAGGGTGTCGCGTGCGCCCAGGCCGATGGGGGCCACGCCCTGTTCCAGCAGCGTCTGCCATAGAAAGGGCGCGGCTTTAGCCGGCACCATCACTTCGAAACCGTCTTCGCCGGTATAGCCGGTGCGCGCGATGAACATGGTGCCCATCTCGGTGGCCTGAAAGGGTTTGAGGTTTGCGCTGATTTCCTGCGAACCCGGCATCGCGGCCCACAATTTGGCGCGCGCGTTGGGGCCTTGAACCGCGATCATGGCGAGGTCGCGGCGCGGGGTGAGTGTGAGAGTGGGCGCAAGTTTTGCGCGCTGCGCCTCCATCCACGCCAGGTCTTTGTCCGCTGTGCCGGCGTTAACCACGATGCGGAACCAGTCCTCGCGCATGAAGTAGATGATCAGGTCGTCGATCACGCCGCCCTGCTCGTTGAGCATGCAGGAGTAGAGCGCCTTGCCGCGCAGGGTGAGCTTGTCGACGTTGTTCGCCATCATCTGTTTCAGGAACTCGCGCGAACCGGCGCCGGCCAGATCTACCACCTGCATGTGTGAGACGTCGAATATGCCCGAGTCGTTGCGCACCTTGTGGTGTTCCTCGAGCTGGGAGCCGTAATGCAGCGGCATGTCCCAGCCGCCGAAATCCACCATTTTGGCACCGGCGGTGCGGTGAGCGGCGTTGAGGGGAGTCTGTTTGAGCATTGAATTCTCCATGATTTTATCTATAGCGTGAAACTCGCGCAGCGAGCCTGCGTCCCCCTCTCCCTGTACCCGCTAGGGGCATCCCCGCCGAGAGCGGCAGCAAAGCTGCTCGCTCTGGCGAGACGGGGGAGGGCTGGGGTGGGTGCGGGCACGGCGAGTTTCATGGCGGGTTGATTCATTTTCCGTGCCCGTCAGGATGGATAGAACAGATAGAGACGGTAGCCTTCCGCCTTGAGATCGCCTAAATCCATTAATAATTTGACCGCAACGTCGCCCTTGGCCGGGATGCCCTGCCTGATGCTCGGGAGTTGCCGCACATATTCCCTGGGCAGAATCAGCCGCTTTGCCACCATTTCGTCTTTTGTATTGGTGAGAGTCAACTCCAACGTGGGGTAAGCCTGGACGTAGGAAGCACGATTGCGCAAGGTGCTGGTGAGCACCACGATATTGGGGCGGGTGGGGTCGCCGTGCAGTTCGGAGGATTCGATGCTGAGCAAGTCGGGATTTTGCGGCAGGCTGATGCGGCAGTTGAGGTGTTCGCAGGCCTGTTCCAGCACGGCCCTGGTGGGCGGGTAATTGGCGGCGATGGCGTCGCGCTGGAAATAGATGCCTTGCCCCGTCAGTCCGATCAGGAGCAGCAGGCTAGCCAGCACCCACGGCCAGGCGCGCCTGGGTTTGGGGGGCGGACCATACTTGGGGCTGTCGGGTGAAACTCTGGGTTCAATGGTCAGAGAGGGCGGCTCGACCCGGACTACGCGGACCTTCGCTGCGGATTCTGGTTCGGGCTGAACTTCCGGCTCGGTTTCCGGCGGAGTCTCGGGCTGAGGCAATGGCAGGGCGTCCGCGGGTTCGCCGAAGGATTCTATTTCCGGGAAAGCGTCAACCTGGAAATCGATCAGGGGCTCTTCCGGCAGAACGTCCGTTCCCTCTGGCGGGACGCTTGCCGGCTCCGTTTCATTTACAGAGGGAGAAGGCTGGGATGTTTCTTCAAGAACCGTCTCGGGCTGAGGGGCTTCGGTGCCCAGAGAAGGCGCGGCTTCGGGCGCTTCCTCGGTCAGCGTTCCGTAGGCATTGAAAACATGGCTGCAGCGCCCGCAACGCACGTCGCCTTTGCGCGCCGCCAGCTGCTCCGCCGTGACGCGAAAGCGCGTACTGCATTGCGGGCAGGTGGTGATCTGGGTCATGCCTTCCTGACGCCTGACAGGCACACCCACCCTTCCGAATCGTCCGCCACTTCGATATCGAACCACTCGCGGTAAACCGCCAGGACGTCTTCGCCCTGGTGGGAAAGAATGCCGGAAAGCACGATCCGCCCACCGGGTCGGGCAGCATTGGCCAGCATGGGGGCGAGCATCTTCAACGGGTTGGTGAGGATGTTCGCGACTACCACGTCGACTTTGACGCTGGGCGCATTATTAGGCAGATAAAATTCGGCCGAGACCTGATTTTGTTCGGCATTGAAGCGGCTGGCCTGGATCGCCTGGGGGTCGATGTCCACGCCCACCACTTTCCCGGCACCCAGCTTCAGTGCGGCGATGGCCAGAATGCCCGAGCCGCAGCCGTAGTCGAGCAGCGTTTCGCCGCCGTGCAGGTTGCGGTCCAGCCATTGCAGGCAGAGGCGGGTGGTGGGGTGGCTGCCGGTGCCGAAGGCCAGTCCCGGGTCGAGAACGAGATTGATGGCGCCCGGGTCGGGCGATTCGTGCCAGGTGGGCACGATCCACAAGCGTGACGAGATCGGAATCGGCGCGAACTGGGCCTGGGTTTGGCGCACCCAGTCCTGTTCCGCGACGGCTTCCACTTCGAAGCCGGGGGCGGCGGCGAGCCCGAGCGCCTCGGCAGCCGCCGCGACGATAGCGGGCAAATCGGCATCGGCTTCGAACAGCGCGTTGATCAGCGCGTCCTGCCATACCCCCGCCGGAGGCTCGCCCGGTTCGCCAAAGATTTCCTGTTCTTCCGCGGTGCCGGCATGGGCGTCTTCGATAGACACCGACAGCGCGCCCAATTCCATCAGGGCTTCGCTCAGGCCTTCGGCGGTTTTGGCATCCGCCGCAATTTTCAGCGCTTGCCACGCCATGATTGATTCCGCCTTATCCCAAGATTACTTAGATGATTCTTTTTTTCTTTCCGCCAGCTTGTGCTCCAGGTAGTGAATGCTGGCGCCTCCCTGAAGAAAAGCCGCGTCATGCATCAGCTCCTGGTGCAGCGCGATGTTGGTCTTGATGCCGTCCACCACCATTTCCGACAAGGCTGTGCGCATGCGGGCGATCGCCTGGTCGCGCGTGTCGCCGTAGGCGATCAGTTTGCCGATCATGGAGTCGTAGTGCGACGGCACCACGTAGTTGTGGTAAACGTGCGAATCCACCCGGATGCCCGGCCCGCCCGGCACGTGGTACTGCGTGATGCGGCCCGGCGAGGGCACGAATGTGAACGGGTCTTCCGCGTTGATGCGGCATTCGATGGCGTGGCCGCGGTACTGGATGTCCTTCTGCTTGTAGCGCAGGGTTTCGCCCGCGGCGATGCGCAGCTGTTCCTGCACGATGTCCACGCCGGTGATCATTTCCGTGACCGGATGCTCGACCTGCACGCGGGTGTTCATCTCGATGAAGAAGAATTCGCCGTTTTCATACAGGAACTCGAACGTGCCCGCGCCACGGTAGCCGATCTTGCGGCAGGCTTCGGCGCAGCGTTCGCCGATCTTGTCGCGCAACTTGGTGTCCAGGCCCGGTGCCGGCGCTTCTTCCAGCACCTTCTGGTGGCGGCGTTGCATGGAGCAGTCGCGCTCGCCGAGGAAAATCGCGTTGCCGTGCTCGTCGGCCAGTACCTGGATCTCGATGTGGCGCGGGTTTTCTAGGAACTTCTCCATGTAAATCATCGGGTTGCCGAAAAAGCTCTGGGCTTCCGTCTTGGTCATGCTGACTGCATTGAGCAGCGCGGCCTCGGTATGCACCACGCGCATGCCGCGTCCGCCGCCGCCGCCGGCTGCCTTGAGGATGATCGGGTAGCCGGTTTGCTTGGCGATCCGCATGACTTCCTCGTCGTCGTCCGGCAGCGCGCCATCGGAGCCGGGCACGCAGGGCACGCCGGAAGCCTTCATGGCGTCCTTGGCGCACACCTTGTCGCCCATCAAACGGATGGTGTCGGGGCGCGGGCCGATGAAGATGAAGCCGCTGTTCTGCACGCGTTCGGCGAAATCGGCGTTTTCCGACAGGAAGCCGTAGCCG
>JBDKRR010000259.1:0-6330 GCA_039683315.1 Sulfuricella sp. | reverse complement strand
TGACGCAGCGTGTTTTTCAGCGCCGCGAACCAGTTTTCGGTATCCACCCCGACCTCGCGCTGGGTGACGATGCAATTCTTGTGGTCATGCACGTATTCCACCGGGTCTTCGATGGTGATGATGTGGCCGAAGCTGTTTTCGTTGCGGTAGCCGACCATCGCCGCCAGCGAGGTGGACTTGCCCGAACCGGTGCCGCCGACGAACACCACCAGGCCGCGTTTGGTCATGGCCACGTCCTTGAGCACTTCCGGCAGGCCCAGATCTTCGAATTTTGGAATTTTGGCCGTTATGGTGCGCAACACCAGGCCAACTCGCGACTGTTGGACGAAGGCATTGACGCGAAAACGGCCGATATCCGGCGGGCTGATGGCGAAATTACATTCCTTGGTGGCTTCGAACTCCGATGCCTGCTTGCTGTTCATGATCGCCATCGCCAGTTCCTGCGAATGGGCTGGCGTAAGGGTCTGATTGGAAACCGGGGTAACCTTGCCATCCACCTTGATGGCGGGCGGGAAGCCGGCGGTAATAAACAGGTCCGACCCCTTCTTGCTGATCATGAGCCGCAGCAGATCATGCATGAATTTCTGAGCTTGTTCGCGTTCCATGGTGTTTCCTCTTCGCTAGAGACTTGCCCTGCCTTTACCCGCATCCGCAAGATGCGTACCCCACCGGGATTGACCGCAAAATCGGCAATCCCGGTGGGGAACGGAGAAAGAAAAGCGCTCTGAGATTCGTGTTATCAGCCGCCGAAGCTTTCCTTGTTCATCGCCTTGGTGCGTGCCTCGTTGGGCGCGACCACATTGCGCCGCACCAGGTCGGTAAGGCACTGATCCAGTGTCTGCATGCCCAGATTCTGACCGGTCTGGATTGCAGAATACATTTGCGCGATTTTGTTTTCGCGGATCAGGTTACGGATAGCGGGGGTGCCGATCATGATTTCGTGCGCCGCGACCCGGCCGCTGCCGTCCTTGGTCTTGAGCAGGGTCTGTGCAATGACCGCGCGCAGGGATTCAGACAGCATGGAACGGACCATTTCCTTCTCGGCGGCGGGGAACACGTCGATGATACGGTCGATGGTCTTGGCCGCGGAACTGGTGTGCAAGGTACCGAACACGAGGTGACCGGTTTCAGCCGCAGTCAGCGCCAGACGGATGGTTTCCAGGTCGCGCATTTCACCCACCAGGATGATGTCCGGGTCTTCGCGCAAGGCCGAACGCAGTGCGTTGGAAAAGGAAAGCGTATGCGGACCCACTTCGCGCTGGTTGATCAGGCACTTTTTGCTTTCGTGCACGAATTCGATCGGGTCTTCAACGGTGAGAATATGGCCATATTCATTCTCGTTGATGTGGTTGATCATCTCCGCCAGGGTGGTCGACTTGCCCGAACCGGTAGGCCCGGTCACCAGCACGATGCCGCGCGGCTGGTCGGCGATTTCCTTGAAAATGGGCGGGCAATTGAGTTGTTCGAGCGTCAGTACCTTGGAAGGAATGGTACGGAATACCGCTGCGGCGCCCCGGTTCTGGTTGTATGCGTTGACGCGGAAGCGAGCCAGGCCGGGGATCTCAAAGGAAAAGTCCACCTCCAGGTTTTCTTCGTAGAATTTGCGCTGGCCGTCGTTCATGATGTCATACACCATGCCGTGCACGCCCTTGTGATCCAGCGAATCCACATTGATGCGGCGCACGTCGCCGTTGACGCGGATCATCGGCGGCAATCCCGCGGACAGGTGCAAGTCGGATGCCTTGTTCTTGACCGAGAAGGCGAGTAGATCAGAGATTTCCATTTATAATCCCCTTGTTGCGGTCAAGATGACCGATATATAAGGCCATTATGACAACAATCGCGAGCGCCTTGCAAGCCGTTAAACATCGCATCCTTGCTGCGGCGACACAAAATGGCAGGCCGGCGCAGTCGGTCCGGCTCCTGGCGGTAAGCAAAACCTTACCGGACGCGGCTGTGCGCGAGGCATTCCTGGCCGGACAGGCGAAATTCGGCGAAAGTTATGTGCAGGAAGCGCTGACCAAAATGGCCGCATTGCGCGATCTTCCCCTGGAATGGCATTTCATCGGTCCGCTGCAGAGTAATAAAACGCGCCAGGTAGCGGAAAACTTCGCCTGGGTGCACAGCATCGATCGCACAAAAATCGCCGAGCGACTTTCCGCCTCCCGACCCGCGGAACTGCCGCCACTGCAGGTATGCCTGCAGGTGAATGTCAGCGGCGAAGACAGCAAAGGCGGCGTAGCGCCCGAAGAAGCGGCCGCACTCGCTGCCTATGTAAAAGCCTTGCCGCGGCTGCAGCTGCGCGGCCTGATGGCGATCCCCGCACCCACGGATGACGTGACCCTGCAGCGGCGCCAGTTCCGCATCGTGGCCGAACTGCTGGCGCAATTGAATCGTCTTGGTTTTCAGCTGGATACCCTGTCCATGGGCATGTCCGACGACATGGAAGCGGCGATCGCCGAAGGCGCCACCATCGTCAGGGTCGGCTCAGCGATTTTCGGCGCACGAAGCTACGCTAAAGAGTCCTCCGGGTAAGACGCAAACCATATAAAATCCGGCCAAGCCTCAATCCAGACCCTTAGGGCAAACCAACCATGCCAGATACCCGCGACACCGCACAGCACGAAAGCGTTCAGGAAAGCCTGACCCGCGTCGTCGAGCTTTTGCACAAGCACGAACTGGTTGAGTCCCTGGTAAACAAGCAGGACATGCCGCGCCACGACCTGGTGCAGCAACTGGTGCACAAGCAGAATCTGGCCGAACTGCAGAAAACGCTGGATGCCCTGCACCCTGCCGACATGGCCTATATTCTCGAAGCCCTGCCGCTTGATCAGCGGCTGCTGGTATGGGAACTGGCACGCGCAGACCGGGATGGCGAAATCCTGCTGGAAGTATCCGATGCGGTGCGCGAATCTCTTATTGCCAGCATGGACAGCGACGAGCTGCGCGCCGCCGCCGAACAGCTGGACACCGACGAAATCGCCGACCTGGCACCGGATCTGCCGCAGGAAGTGATCCAGGATGTGTTCGAGTCGCTGGACAAGGAAGAACAGGCGCAACTGCAATCGGCGCTCTCCTACCCGGAAGGAACGGTCGGCGCGCTGATGGACTTCGACATGGTCACCATACGCGAGGATGTCAGCCTGGAAGCGGTATTGATCGACCTGCGCAAGCTGGGAGAACTTCCCAGCCATACCGACAAACTGTTCGTGGTCGACGGCAAGGAAAAACTGCGCGGCGTATTGCCTTTGAAACGCCTGCTGCTGCATAACCCGGACGCTCTCGTGGCCGCGGTGATGTCGGACGACCCGGTGATTTTCAACGGCAACGACAAGGCGAGCGATGCCGCTTCAGCGTTCGAGCGTTACGACCTGGTCACGGCGCCGGTCGTAGATGTTCACCACAAGCTGGTAGGCCGCCTGACGGTGGACGAGGTGATGGACTTCATCCGCGACGAAGCGGAAAGCGACGTGCTCGCCATGGCCGGCTTGCGCGAAGAAGAGGACATGTTCGCCACGGTATGGAAGTCCATGCAGAACCGCTGGACCTGGCTCGCCATCAACCTGGTGACTGCCTTTATCGCTTCACGGGTAATCGGCCTGTTCGAAGGCTCGATCGAAAGAATCGTCGCGCTCGCCGCGCTGATGCCCATCGTCGCCGGCATCGGCGGCAACTCCGGCAACCAGACCACCACCATGATCGTGCGCGGCCTGGCGCTGGGCCAAATTCACCCCAGCAACATGCGCAAACTTTTTATCAAGGAACTCGGCGTGAGCCTGATGAACGGGCTGATCTGGGGTTCCATGCTTGGCTTGCTGGCCTATCTCCTGTACCGCAATGCCGCGCTGGGGGCGGTGATGACCGGCGCCATGACGCTCAATCTGCTACTGGCCGCCGTGATGGGTGTTCTGATCCCGCTCGTCATGCACAAGCTCGGACGCGATCCGGCCGTCGGATCGAGCGTGATGATCACGGCAGTGACCGATAGCGGAGGTTTTTTCATTTTCCTCGGCCTCGCCACCATATTCCTGATGTGATCGACTCAAGCGGGTCAGCGCAAACCGGTGTTTCGTTAGCCCCGACTGCAGCTTACCGAGTACTCAGACAGGCTTTTTCCCGGTCACCTCGACCGTGCGCACCTTGGCGGCCAGCTTGTCCAGCACGCCGTTGACGTACTTATAGCCATCCGTGCCGCCGTAGCCTTTGGCCAGTTCGATGGCCTCGTTGATCACCACACGGTAGGGAATTTCGATGTGGTGGACGAATTCATACGTGGCGAGCAACAGGATGGCGCGCTCCACCGGGCTCAGTTCTTCCAGCGGGCGATCGAGACAGGGCTGGATGTGCGCTTCCAGCGCCGCGGCGTCCTTGATCGCGCCACGCAGCATGGCGGCGAAATGCGCGTCGTCGATCTTGGCGAATTCTTCATGCTCGCGTAACTGCGCCTCGATGACATCCACCGGGTCGCCGGTAAGCTGGCGCTGGTAAAGGCCCTGCAGGGCAAGTTCGCGCGCTTTGCGGCGGTTCTTTTTCATTTAGATCTTCTTCAGCAGATTAACCATTTCGATCACCACGCGCGCGGCGTCGGCACCTTTTTCCGCCATGCGGACCTCGGCCTGATCCTGGTCCTCGGTCGTCAGGATGGCGTTGGCGATGGGCAGGCCGCTGTCGAGCATCACGCGGGTCACGCCGCTGCCGGATTCGTTGGCCACCAGTTCGAAATGGTAGGTCTCGCCGCGGATGATCGCACCCAGCGCGACCAGCGCATCGAACTTGCCGCTTTTAGCCATCGTCTGCAGCGCCAGCGGCACTTCCAGCGCGCCCGGCACGGTCGCCAGGAAAATGTCGTCCTTGGCCACGCCGCACTTGAGCAACTCGGTGACGCAGGCGCCCAGCAAACCTTCGCAGATATCGATATTGAAGCGGCTCATGGCGACGCCGATTTTCAGCCCGCTGCCGTTCAGGTCGGGGTGGTATTCAGGCAGTTTGTTGGAGATTCCCATCGTTTGATTCCTATTTCGGTTCGTAGTAGCCAGTCACTTCCAGGTCGAAGCCCGCCATGCTCGGCATCTTGCGCGGCACGGCCAGCAGGCGCATCTTGGTGACGTTGAGATCGCGCAGGATCTGCGCGCCGATCCCGTAGTTGCGCAGATCCACCTTGGCCGGGGCCTTGGGTTCGCTGCGCTTGACGCGCTCCAGCAGGTCGGCCGCCGTCTCGCCACCGCGGCGCATCAGCACGATCACGCCCTTGCCGGCATCTGCCACTGCCTGCATGGCCTGCTGCACGCTGAAGGAATGCTCGAAGCTGGTGGCGTCGATGAAATCCATCACCGACAGGGGTTCGTGCACCCGCACCAGGGTTTCCTCGCCCGCCTTGATCTCGCCCTTGACCAGCGCCAGATGCACTTCGTTGGCGGTCTTGTCGTGATAGGTGATCAGCTGGAACGCGCCATAAGCGGTCTGCACCGTTTTCTCCGCCACGCGCTCGACCAGTCGCTCGGTCTGGCTGCGGTAGTGGATCAGGTCGGCGATGGTGCCGATTTTAAGGCTGTGCAGTTTGGCGTATTCCAGCAAGTCGGGCAGACGGGCCATTTCGCCGTCTTCCTTGAGGATTTCGCAGATCACCGCGGCCGGCTCCAGGCCTGCCAGCGCAGCCAGGTCGCAACCCGCTTCGGTATGTCCGGCGCGCACCAGCACGCCACCGTTCTGCGCCTTGAGCGGGAAAATATGGCCAGGCTGCACAATATCGTTCGGGCCGGCGTCCTTCCTGACCGCAGCCACCACAGTCTTGGCACGGTCGGCGGCGGAAATACCGGTGGTCACGCCTTCGGCCGCTTCGATCGAAACGGTGAAGTTGGTGCCCAGCGGCGCCTTGTTGCTCGACACCATGAGCGGCAGGTCGAGCTGGCGGCAGCGTGCTTCGGTCAGGGTCAGGCAGATCAGGCCGCGGCCGTGCTTGGCCATGAAATTGATGGCCTCCGGCGTGACGAACTCGGCTGCCAGTACCAGGTCGCCCTCGTTCTCGCGGTCTTCCTCATCCACCAGGATGACCATTTTGCCGGCCTTGAAGTCGGCGATGATGTCTTGTATCGGGCTGATGTTCATTAATTTTCCTTGCCGTAGCTCAGCATGCGTTCGAGATAGCGCGCGACCAGGTCAACTTCGAGGTTGACCTTCTTGCCGGCACACAGATGTTTGAAATTGGTCGCCTCGATGGTGTGCGGAATCAGGTTGATGCTGAAATCCTCATCCTTCACCCAGTTGACCGTCAGGCTTACCCCGTTGACCGTGATCGACCCCTTGTGGGCGATATAACGAGCCAGGGACTTG
>JBDKRR010000258.1:0-2258 GCA_039683315.1 Sulfuricella sp. | reverse complement strand
GGCTGTTCTTCGCCCCGCCCATGACACCGCTCGATGTGACGCCGGCCATGGTGCAGGACTACCTGGAGACCAACGCCGAACTGGGCCGCCCGGTGCCGGCCAACCGCGAGAAGGCGGCGCTGTCCAGCTGCTTCGGCTGGCTGATCCGCACGGGCCAGGTGCCGGGCCTGCAGGTCAATCCCTGCCTGCGGGCCAGCGGCATCAAGCGCAACGACGAGACGTAGCGGGAGCGCTACGTCACCCACGACGAGTTCCGGGATGTGTGGGCCGTGGCGCCGGCCTCGGTGCGCCTGATGATGGAGCTGACCTACCGGACCCTGCAGCGGCCGGAGAGCGACATCATCGGCTGGGACACCACGGTGCTGGCCATGGACGGCGGCCAGCGGATCCTGCAGTTCAAGCAGGGCAAGACCGGCAAGCGGATGCGCGTGGCCGTGAGCCCCGAGCTCAACGCCTTGATCCGGGCCAGCCTGGGCGACGTGCCCAAGCTGCGGCAGCCGCTGGTGCGCACGCGCGAGGGCGCGGCCTACACCTACGACGGCCTGAGCGCCATGCTGAAGCGGGCCATCGGCAAGGCCAACAAGACCCGGACCCAGCGCGGCCTGGAGGCCATGCCCAGCTTCGGCTTCCGCGACCTCAAGGGCAAGGGCGCCACCGACATGTGGCAGGCCGGCGTGCCCATCGAGGAGATCCAGGCGCTGTGTGGCCACGAGGACAAAGCCACCACCGAGATCTACGTGAAGCAGCGCTGGCGCGAGACCGTGCAGGCCAACCAGGTGGCTATCTGATGACGGGTGATGGAGCGCTGCCGAAGAGCGTCTACAGGCGTGGAAAACAGCTCTACTACGTCGTCAAGGACAGAGAAAGCGGGAAAGTCGTCTGGCTCAAGATCGGCCCGGTCTGGGACGCAGAGAAGTGGCGTGCGTTGGTTCAGAGGTACAACACAAGCGCTCACGTGGCGCGCACTCTCTACAGGAAATCAGAAGCCGAACTGCCGCTGCATGCGCTGCGGGCACTGCTTCGGAATGCCAGGAAGAACGCTAACTCGCGAGCGCTTCCATGCACGATCACGATCGAGGATCTTCTCGATCTGTCTCGCCAAGCAGCCGGCCGCTGCATGTTCTCTGGCATAGAGTTTGAACACGGCCCAGCGGACACCATGCTCACGTCACGGTCTCGACGTAAGCGACTGTGGGCTCCCAGCCTAGACCGTATCGACAGCAGCAAAGGGTACGAACCAGGGAACATCCGTTTGGTTTGCATGGCAGTGAATGCAGCGCTGCAAGAGTTCGGCGACGACGTGCTGATCAGGATTGCCTTGGCTCTGGCAAAGAGGCATGCCACGCTTTCCAATATCCAGTAGTTGACCGAGTGGAGGAGACCGGGAATCAACGGCTTACGTGAACCGACCCGCCTGTCCATTCGGGCACAATATTTGATTGAAGAAAGCTATTTGTGAGCGTTTATGCGGCTTCCAGGGCCGATCGAATTGGGGACTGTTAATCCGCAGGTCCCTGGTTCGAGTCCAGGTCGGGGAGCCATAAATACCGTTATGAATCAAGCCTCTAGGCCAACCGGCCCAGAGGCTTTTTTCTTGCCTGTTGGAAAGTTATTGGAAAGCTTCCAATATCCAGTACATGCATTCCCACCTTGCCGCCTCCACGGACAGGCCCTGCTCGGCCTGCCAGCACTTCGGCCACTGGGTTGCCGGCACCGCGGCTGTGTGGTGCCTGCACGGGAACATCGTCAACGGCATGCCGCAGCACGGGTGTGCATACTGGACGCTCAAGCCCCTCAACGGGGCTCAAGAAGCAACCGATCACGAAGGGTAGGACTGCATGAAGAAGTTTCTCAAGTGGGGCGCGATAGGCCTGGGCGTCATCGTCGGGGTGATCTGGCTATCCATGCAAGACCTGGAGACTCAGCGCTGGATAGCGCTGGCTGTGGTCTTGGTTTGGGGGTTCCACTCCGTCCACAGCGCGATTGAGAAGGCGCGCCTAGACACAGCTCAGCGGCTACAGAACCTCGAGTACCTACTCAACCAGATCTCGGCGAAACAACAGGCGAGCATCTATGAGGGCGTGCAACGTGACATACCCCGCCAGCTTTGATTTTTGGGACAAGGCGGTCATCAGGATCGGCCATGTACTGACCGTTGTCTGCATCCTCTGGGTCATTGGAGTCCTGGGTTATCAGGGGTTGCTGTGGTTGAAGCATGGTCAATGGCTGCCGATGCCCACATCGACCCTGCTCGAGTA
>JBDKRR010000257.1:0-8870 GCA_039683315.1 Sulfuricella sp. | reverse complement strand
ATCGCCGCACCAATCACAAGAACATGCACGTGCGCGGCTACAAGGAGAAGGGCAGCATCAACACGCCGCTGGAACTCGCCATCCAGAACGAAATCGACCGTTTCAGCCTGGCCATCGACGTGATCGACCGCATTCCCGCCCTGCGCGTGTCCGGTGCGCACGTCAAGGAGCGCTTGCGCGACAAGCAGCTCGAGTGCCGCAACTACGCCTACGAGCATGGCGTGGATCTGCCCGAGGCCGATGGCTGGACGTGGCCGTACTGAAAAATGTAGGTTGGCGCTGAGGCACGAAGCCCAACATGCACGCTCGGACGATGTTGGGCTTCACTGCGTTCAGCACCAACCTACCTGCTGACCGAAATTTTGCGGGATTTCACAATGAACGAATTCGTAAATATGGACCAGTTGGCCCACGAAGCCAGCCACGAGCACACCCGTACCGGGCGCTCGGTGGAGGCGCTGAAGCGCGCTTTCATCGATAACCTGTTTTACGTCACCGGGCTGCCCCTGACCAAGGCTTCGCCACAGGACCACTACCGGGTGTTGGCCTATACCATCCGCGACCGCCTGCTGGACCGCTTCATCACTTCCGGCCAGGACTACAAGCGCAGCGGGGCGAAGACGGTGTGCTATTTCTCGGCCGAGTATTTGTTGGGCCCCCACCTGGGGAACAATATTCTCAACCTGGATCTGTGCAAGAACGTCGAGCAGGCCATGCGCGAGCTCGGCCTGGACCTGAACGCGATCCTGGAACAGGAGCACGAACCCGGCCTCGGTAACGGCGGCCTCGGGCGGTTGGCGGCCTGTTACATGGATTCGCTGGCGACGCTGGAGATTCCCGCCATCGGCTATGGCATCCGCTACGAGTTCGGCATCTTCGACCAGGAAATCCGGGACGGCTGGCAGGTGGAAGTCACCGATGCCTGGCTGCGCAACGGCAATCCCTGGGAACTGCCGCGCCCCACGCTGCGTTACCCGGTCAACCTGGGCGGACATGTCGAGGGCTCGGCCGACGCACAAGGCCAGCGGCGCGCCACCTGGATTCCGGCTTATACCGTTTACGGCCAGGCCTACGACACGCCCATTCTCGGCTATGGCGTGAACAACGTGAACCTGCTGCGCCTGTGGAAGGCGGAAGCACGGGAGTCTTTCGACTTGCACGCCTTCAACCTCGGCGACTACTACGGCGCGGTCAACGACATGGTGGTGGCGGAAAACCTCTCCAAGGTGCTGTATCCCAACGACGAGCCGGAAGCAGGCAAGGAACTGCGCCTGAAGCAGCAGTATTTCTTCGTTTCCTGCTCGCTGCAGGACATGATCCGCATCGCCCTGCGCGACGTGGGCGAATTCGACCGCTTTCCGGACAAGTTCGTCGCCCAGCTCAACGACACGCACCCGGCCATCGCCGTGGCCGAGCTGATGCGCCTGCTGACCGACGAGTACCTGTTGCCGTGGGAACAGGCCTGGAACATCACCCGCCGCACCTTCGCCTACACCAACCACACGTTGCTGCCGGAGGCGCTGGAAACCTGGTCGCTGGAGCTGTTCGAGCGCATCCTGCCGCGCCACCTGGAGATCATCCAGGAGATCAACCGGCTGTTCCTCGACGACGTGCGCACCCGCTTTCTCGGCGATGAACAGCGCCTCGCGCGCATGTCGCTGATCGACGAAGCCAACGGGCGGCGGGTGCGCATGGCGAATCTCGCCTGCGTCGGCAGCTTCGCCGTCAACGGCGTTGCCGCGATGCACAGCGAACTGCTGAAGGAAACGGTGCTGCGCGATTTCCACGAAATGTGGCCGGAAAAATTCAACAACAAGACTAACGGCATTACGCCGCGCCGCTTTATCGCCCTCGCCAACCGGCGCCTCAGTTCATTGATCGGAGACACCATCGGCGGCGACTGGCTGCGCAACCTGGAGCGCCTGGGCGAGCTTGAACCCTATGCCGAAGACGCCGCTTTCCGCGCGGACTGGCGCGAGGTCAAGCGCGGCGCGAAAGTGGATCTTGCCGACTACATCCGGCGTACCGTCGGCGTCGACGTGGACCCCGACTCGCTCTTCGATGTCCAGGTCAAGCGCATCCACGAATACAAGCGCCAGCACCTCAACGTGCTGCATATCGTCGCCCTCTACAACCGGCTCAAGCACAACCCCAACATGGAATTCGCGCCGCGCACCTTCGTCTTCGGCGGCAAGGCGGCCCCCGGCTACCGCATGGCGAAACTGATCATCAAGCTGATCAATGCCGTGGCGGAAACCATCAACCGCGACCCCCAGGTCAACCAGCTCATGAAAGTGGTGTTCATCCCCGACCTGAGCGTCAAAACCAGCCAGTGGATCTATCCGGCGGCCGATCTGTCGGAGCAGATTTCCACCGCCGGCAAGGAGGCCTCGGGCACCGGCAACATGAAATTCTCGATGAATGGCGCCCTGACCATCGGCACGCTGGACGGCGCCAATGTCGAAATTCGAGATGCCGTCGGCCATGAAAACTTCTTCCTCTTCGGCCGCAACGTCGAACAGGTCGAGGCCTTGTGGGCGAGCGGCTACCGGCCCTGGCAGACGGTGGAAACGGACCCGGAACTGAAGGCGACGCTAGCGCTCATCGATTCGGGGCTGTTTTCCCACGGGGATCGCCAGCTGTTTACCCCGCTGACGGAAAATTTGTACAACCACGATCCCTTCCTGTGCTGCGCGGATTTTCGGTCCTATGTCGCGTGCCAGGAAGACGTCGGCAAGCGCTTCCGCGAGTTGGAACGCTGGAGCCGCATGTCGATCCTGAATGTGGCGCGCGTCGGCTATTTTTCGTCCGACCGCGCCATCCGCGAATACTGCGAGGATATCTGGAAGGTCGTCCCGGTTTCCGTCGGCGGCAGCCTGTGAAACAGTACATGAGCATCCTGACCGTCAACAGCGGTTCGTCTTCCTTGAAGGCGAGCCTGTTCCGCGCCGACGGCGCGCGACGCAATTTTCGCTACGAGCACATCGGCCAGGGTTTTCCGCACGACCACGCGGAGGCGTTCGACCAGTTGATGAAGGATCTGGGGGGCGATGCGCCGGATGCCGTGGGGCATCGTTTCGTTCACGGCGGCGACATCACCGACCCGGCGCGCCTCGTCGACGCGGCCGAACTCGCACGCCTGGAGAGCATCACCCATTTGGCCCCGCTGCACATGCCGGGCAATATCCTGGGCGTGTCCTTGTGCCGGGAACGCTTCGACGTGCCCCAGATTGCCTGTTTCGATACGGCATTCCACGCCACCATGCCGGAACTGTCGAAACGTTTGCCCATCCCGCAGCATCTGGGCATACATCGTTACGGGTTTCACGGCATCAGCTATTCCCACGTGGCACGCAGTCTGCCTGGAATTTTGGGCGAATCCGCATATGGCCGCGTCGTGGTCGCCCACCTGGGCTCGGGTGCCAGTCTGTGTCTGCTGGAAAATCTCCAGTCCGTGGATACCAGCATGGGATATACACCGGCGGGCGGCATCCCCATGGGTACGCGTAGCGGCGACCTCGACCCGGGCGTAATGCTGGAACTGGCAAAGCGCTACAACGCCGACGAACTGGCCGACCTGGTTTTTCATCGCATGGGGCTGATCGCGCTCTCGGCGGGAGAAGGTTGTGAAATGGCTGCCCTGATCGAGAGCAATAGTCCTGATGCCCAATTTGCGGTGCAATATTTTTGCCGCCAGGTGCGCGCCGCTATCGGCGCCTTCGCGTCCAAGGCCGGCGGCATCGATGCCCTGGTGTTCACCGGCGGCATCGGCGAGCATTCCCCCCCGATTCGGGCCATGATTTGCGATCCGCTGGCGTTTCTCGGTTTTCGCCTCGACGAGCAATCCAACCACGACAACGAAGTGATGCTCGCTGCCATGGGAACAAAGCCAGTTCTGAATCTGGCCGCGGACGAGGAAAAGGAGATCGGCATGCTGGTGCGCCAGCTTCTGGAAGCGGGGCACCAGCAAGCTGTTTGCGCGTAATACTATTGCAACCTTCAGGTGGCTTAATGCGGGAAGAAACCTAATAACCGTATCGAGTACTTCATGATCGCCACCGCACAATCCATCCCTTTCAGCCATCAGCCTAATGTGATTTTCATCCCCGAGCCACTGCGCGTATGCGGCAACTGTCACTACTGGGTGGGGCCGAGGGTACGCAACGGTCGATTTGGCTATGCCGCCTTGAGCGGCGTTGCGGGAAGCTGTTGCCACAAGACGCACAATCGGCAGGTTCCGGAAGTGCTGCCGGGAAAGGCAATGCCCCTGTCGAACCCCGACTGCCCGATCTGGAGCAGAGGTTATTGAAACCTGTCCTGGCGGGATGGCGCTGGTCACTTACTTGGAAATGACATCATGAATACCTTGAAGAAACTTGAAAAACGCCTGATCGGCAAGCCTGGCAGCCGGGGAAATGAATTTTTCAGACACCTCGTCGAGGCGCTGTGCCTGAAGGAAAAGCTCTCTCTCGCGGAGCTTTACCAGTTGCCGTACGACGATTTCAAGCTGGCCATGGCGATCATGCAGGACTGGCGGCTCGATCAATACACCAAGACGAAAGAGCGCCTGCGCGAACTGGTGTTGTTGCCGCAGGAAGCCGGTTAATCCCGGTCACGAACGGAATACCTGACCGATGGTGCAAGCTAGATCCGTTTTCATCTCCGATGTCCACCTGGGAACTTCGGCCTGCCAGGCGGGCAGACTGGTCGACTTTCTGCGCGAATACGAATCGGAGCATCTTTTCCTGATCGGCGACATCGTCGATTTCTGGGCCATGAGCCGCGGCAGCATCTACTGGTCGCGCGATCAGAATACCCTGGTGCAGAAGCTGTTGCGCCGCGCGCGGCACGGCGAAAAGGTGATTTTCATCCCCGGCAATCACGACGAGGTGCTGCGCGAATACATCGGCGCGTCCTTTGGAGATATTCGCATCGAGGACGAGTACATCCACACCGCCGCCGACGGCAAACGTTACCTGCTGCTGCACGGCGACGAGTTCGACCAGGTCACGCGCCACCACAAGTGGGTGGCCGTGCTCGGCGATATCTCCTACAACCTGCTGGTGCGCCTCAACGGCTGGCTGTCGTGGTTGCGCCGCACGCTGCGCCGCCCTGGGTACTGGTCGCTGGCGGGCTACGCCAAGCGCAAGGTCAAGACGGCCGTCAACTTCATTTTCGATTTCGAGGACTCGGTCATCCACCACGTGCGCGAGCAAGGCCTGGACGGCGTGATTTGCGGCCATATCCACTGGCCGATGAACAAGCAGGTCGACGAGCTGGTTTACCTCAACTGCGGGGACTGGGTCGACAGCTGCACCGCCATCGTCGAGCACCTGGACGGCAGGATGGAATTGATCGCCTGGGGTGCCGATCCGTTCAAGGTCAAGGTGCCGGTGCCCGCTCCGTCGGCTTGCGTTGCGTCATCGGCGGATAGCCCAGGGTAGTTCTTGTGTTTGGGGGTGGTTTGGCCGGGTGATAACCGGCTACGCCGAGCAGAAAGCGCTCAGATTCTTAACAGGCTGGCGCTGGGCGCGCCGACTTGATGGTTTTCGGCTATCAAATCATCCAGGCCGCTGGCTGCGAGGGACAACATGGTCGGATATTTCAGGATATTGGTTCCCGATGTGCTGATCCATTCCTTGATCTTTATCAGATCGTCAACGGAAATCATGGTTTTTCCCGTTTTATGTTTCCACAGGGAGCACAAATCGACTGCCAGTGCGAATGTCAGTGCCCGGTCGTGATATGTTGCAGCCATGATGCTTCTCCTGAAATAGTCTTGTGAATACATAAGACTATATCCAGGGTTTGTTGCACTATGATGACCGGTTGCGCCGGAATAAGTAGGTGCATCCGTCGCAGCGGGGTGTGGTTTTTTGCGGTCGCTAAACCTAAATGAACGTATAAACTGTTGCTGCTTATTCAGGGGCTTGTCATGATTGATAATGCGGCTTTGGCTATGGAACAAAAGAGCGGCGCAGCATCGACGTCAGCCGGCCTGCGGCTCAATATCCGTGCGGATATGAAAGCCCATGCGCTGTTGCTTGCCGACCGGCTGGACCTGAGGTCCTTCAAGATCGCCGATTGCCTGGCTACCACGCCGCTGACGCTGGAAGTCAACGCCGAGGGCGGCGTGGCGGTACTGTTCCGCTATGGCGTGGTGGTGTTTTTCGGGGTGCAGGCGCTGGACGAGGTCAGGTTCATCGCTTCCCTCGCTCCGCTGCTGACCAATTCCTACGAGATGCCGGAAACCGAGGAGTTGGTGATCCATTGCGGCATGGGCAGCGTCGGCGTGCAGAGTGGCGCCGTTTCGCTGGACGAGATCTCGCTGGAGAAGCTGCAGGTGATCGCCGATGCCTTAAGCAAGAATCTGGTGCTTTCCCTTTATGAGAAAAAGGTGGCCGGAGAATTCGACAAGATCGAACCTCTGGCGCAGGAGCTGGCGCTGCACGGCAGGGTAAGCGCGGATTCCAGGAAGCTGCTGTCCAAGATCGGCAGCATGCTGCTGATCGAGCACCGCATGGTCGGGCGGGCAGAAATCGGGGACAAGCCGGAAACGCTATGGAATTTTCCGCAGCTGGAAGGTTTATATGCCGAGCTGGAAGACGAATTTGAACTGAAGGAGCGGCAATCCGCGCTGGACCGCAAACTGGGCCTGATTTCCGATACCGCACAGACACTTGCCGACGTATGGGACAACAAACAGCTGCACAGGCTGGAGTGGTATGTGATCGGCTTGATCCTGTTCGAAATTGTCATCGGCTTGTTCGAACTGGGCGACAAATTCCTGCATTGACTCGCCGCATATCAGAGATGCGGCAGTAAAACCTTTACAGCAGCATGGCCATTGAAATAACATGAAAATGTTAATTATCTGTAATGACCATCACCTGTCGGGTTTTTTCCCGAGATTGAGACGATCGTATGACGAGTGCCCTCCTCCAGGAGCTGGAGTCCAAGCAGGCACGTGAGTGCGTGCAGCAATTGCAGCATGCGCTTGCCCACCATAACCAATGGCTCAACCGGTTGTACGAGACCCTCATCTGCCGCCTTCACCACCAGGCGGACGACGTTGCCGATGCCCCCCATCTGTTGTGCCAGTTCGGGCAGTGGTACCACAAGGTCGAGGATCCCGTCCTGCGCAACCATCCGACATTCATCGCGCTCGGCAAGATTCACCAGCATCTCCACCACGCCGCGCGCAGCCTGTTGCTGGAGTCGGCCAAAAACCGCACCGTCAGTTATGGGCTTTATACCTCCTTCCTCCATGAACTGAATCGCTTCCGTCAGGCGATCTTCGGGCATTACCTGCCTCTCCCGCTCATGCGCCATGACCACTGGAGCGAAGAAGTAACCAGCCTGGCGAACAAGCTGTTCGAATACACGACCGAGGGGGTCATGATCTCCGACACCAGCGGTTCCATCCTCAACGTCAACAGCGCGTTCAGCCACATCACCGGGTACAGCTTGAAAGACGTGGTCGGGCGCAAAACCAATATCCTGAAATCCGATCGTCAGAACGCGGATTTCTACCGTCTTATGTGGCAGAGCCTCAGGGACACAGGGCATTGGGAAGGGGAAATCTGGAATCGCCGCAAGAACGGCGAAATTTACCTGGAGTGGCTGTCCATCAGCGCCGTGCGGAATGATGACGGCAACGTAACCCATTACGTGGCAATTTTTTCGGACATCACCACTGCACGGGAAAACGAACTTCATCTCCAGCACCTGGCCTACTACGACCCGCTTACCAACCTGCCCAACCGCATGCTGCTCCAGGACCGTCTCAATCAGGCCATTGTCATGGCCGGGCGTGAGCGGCGCAAACTGGCCATATTGTTCATTGATCTCGATCGCTTTGGCAGCGTAAACGAAATGGTCGGCCACAAGGCGGGCGACGCCCTGCTGGTCGAAATTGCCCAACGTTTGCGCGACTGTGTGCGTTCCAGCGACACCGTCGCGCGAATGTGCGGCGACGAGTTCACTGTTTTGCTACCCGATATTCCCGATACACAGGCGGCGGGCCTGGTGGCGGAAAAAATCATCGATGCGCTGGCCTTGCCTTATTCGACCGAAAAGCAGCCGTATAAAATCAGTCCAAGCATCGGTATCGCCATCTACCCCAACAGCGCCAGCACGGCGGAAGGCCTGCTCAAAACCGCCGATGTCGCCATGTACCACGCCAAATCCACGGGGCGCAACACTTACCAGTACTACCGTGCGTCGGTCGGCGAGGGCGCCACAGACCTTTTCGCCATGGAAAGCAGCCTGCGTGCGGCCATTGAAAAGAATGAGCTGGAAGTCATGTACCAGCCCCAGGTGTCGCTGACGACGGGAACAATAACCGGCACGGAAGCGCTGGTGCGCTGGCACCATCCGGAGCGCGGCCTGGTCATGCCCTCGGACTTCATCCCGCTGGCGGAAGAAACCGGGCTGATCGTTCCCCTCGGCGAGTGGGTTATGCGCCGTGCCTGCACCCAGAACGTGGAATGGCAGAAGGACGGTTTCGCTCCCATGCGCATTGCGGTAAACCTGTCGGCGCGCCAACTGCGCATCCGGACGCTGGCGGAAAAGGTGGCGCAGATCCTGGATGAAACGGGACTGGACCCTGCCTGGCTGGAACTGGAATTGACCGAAACCATGGTGATGCGCGGCACCAACGACGTCATCGGCATCATGCAGCAGCTGAAGTCCCTCGGCGTGTGCTTTTCCATCGATGACTTCGGTACCGGTTATTCGTCCCTGAGCTACCTGAAGCGCTTCCCCATTAACGCCATCAAAATCGATCGCTCTTTCGTCCAGGGCGTGCCTCATGATTTTGACGACGCGACCATATCGAAGGCCATCATCGGCCTGGGGCACAGTCTGAG
>JBDKRR010000256.1:0-7554 GCA_039683315.1 Sulfuricella sp. | reverse complement strand
CGCGCGATGCCGGTCAGAGAGGCGATTTCGCCGGGGTGATTCATGCCCATTTCGATCACGGCAAATTTGTGCGGCTTGCGCAGTTTCAGCAAGGTCAAGGGCATGCCGATATCGTTGTTGAGGTTGCCCTGGGTCGCCAGCACGGCTTCCTCTCCCGCCGTCTCGCGCAGGATGGCGGCGAGCATTTCCTTGACCGTGGTCTTGCCGTTGCTGCCAGTGACCGCCACTAGTTTGAGTTTTAGTTGGCCGCGCCAGAACGCCGCCAGTTTCCCTAGTGCCAGGCGCGTGTCGTCCACCACGATCAGCAGCAGGTCTCTCCATTCTTCGGCGTGTTTCACGGCGGCCGACTGGTCCACCAGCGCGGCTGCGGCGCCCTGCGCGATTGCCTGAACCACGAAATCGTGCGCATCGAAGCGTTCGCCGCGCAAAGCCACGAACAGGTCTCCACTATTGATGGCGCGGCTGTCGCTGGTGACGCCGGTAAAGGTCGCGTCCTGCCCCTGCAGGCGTGCTGCGAGCGCCGTTGCGGCCTGGCTCAGGTTCAGCATGGCTGGTACTCCTGCAATGCGCGTTGGGCGACTTCTGCGTCGCTGAAAGGTAGTTTCACGTTGTTGATGTCCTGGTAATCTTCATGGCCCTTGCCGGCGATCAGCACGATGTCGCCGCATTTCGCTTGGCGTATGGCCTGGTCGATGGCGGCGGCGCGGTCTTCCTCGACATGGAAATTGGAACCCATGCCGGCAACGATTTCGTCGATGATGGTGCGCGGGTCTTCGTGCCGCGGGTTGTCGCTGGTGACGATGGCGCGGTCCGCCAGGGCCGATGCCACGGCGCCCATGAGCGGCCGCTTGCCCTTGTCGCGGTTGCCGCCGCAGCCGAACACGCAGCTCAGCTTGCCTTGCGTTCCGACGATTTCGCGCAGGGCCTGCAGGACCTTTTCCAGCGCGTCCGGGGTGTGGGCGTAATCGACCACCACCAGCGGCTTGTCGCCACCGCCGAACTGCTGCAGCCGGCCAGGTACCGGCTGAATCCGGCCCAGTGCGGCAACCGCTTGCTCCAGGGAGGCGCCGCTCACCAGCAGCGTGGCCAGCACGCCGAGCAGGTTGGAGGCGTTGAAGCGTCCCAGCATGGCGCTGGCGATGTTCGCCTTGCCCCATGGGGTGGCCACCTCGAAACGCAGGCCGTCGGCGCCCATTTGCAGGTCGCGTCCCTTGACTGCGATCTGGCAGCCTTGTGCCTCGCCGTGAAAGCCGTAACCCACCACCTTCACGCCGCTGCAACCCAGCTTGCCGGCCAGCTCCACCCCGAACGGATCGTCCAGGTTGAGAACCGCGTACTGCAGGCCGGGCCAGTCGAACAGGGTGGCCTTGGCGGCGGCATAGCTGGCCATGTCGCCGTGGTAGTCGAGATGGTCGCGCGACAGGTTGGTCAGCAGGGCGACGTCGAAGTGCACGCCGTTGACGCGCCCCTGATCGATGCCGTGGGAAGACACTTCCATCGCCACCGCGGAGGCGCCATGCGCCTCGTATTCCTTCAGCACGCTGTGGACCGTGACGGCGTCCGGCGTGGTGTTGGCGGTGGGCGAGAGCGCGCCGGGGAAGCCGTTCCCCAGCGTGCCAACCAGTGCGGTTTTTTTGCCCAGCTCGGCCAGGCAGGTGGCCAGCCAGTGCGAACAGGAAGTTTTGCCGTTGGTACCGGTGATGCCGATCATCCACAAGCGGTGCGACGGCTCGCCATTGACTACAGAGGCAATGGCGCCGATTTCCTTGCGCAGCCCGGCTATGCCGAGATTGGGGATGTTCCACGCGGCGTCCCACTCGAAGCCGTCGCGCTCCCACAGGATGCAGCTAGCCCCTGCGGCGATCGCCTGGGCGATGAAGCGGCGTCCGTCGGCTTCGTCGCCCGGGTAGGCGGCAAAGGCGTCGCCGGGGTGGACGCAGCGGCTGTCGGCGACCAAACGCTGAGTACCTGAGCGGGAGAGGAAATCAACCGCCGCACTACCCCTCACGTCTAACCCCTCACCCCTCACCTCGATAGTCATACTCCCTCCTTCACCACCGGCTCATCGTCCGGCAGCAGGGTGTTGGTGGTGGGCGCGTCGGGCGGCACCGACAGCATGCGCAGCGCGCCGCCCATGACGTTGCTGAACACCGGCGCCGCCACCAGACCGCCGTAATACTGGCCTTCGGGTTCGTCGATCATCACGGCGACGATCAGGCGCGGGTCGGAGGCAGGGGCGAGGCCGACGAAGGAGGCGACGTATTTATCCTTGGCGTAACCGCCGTTTTCTTCCTTGTGCGCGGTGCCGGTCTTGCCGGCCACGCGGTAGCCGACGATGCGCGCGCGCGGGGCGGTGCCGCCGGGTTCCACCACCATTTCCAGCATGCTGCGCACCGCCTGGGCGGTCTGCGGCGAGAACACTCGCTCGCCGGCCGGCGCTTCGTCCAGTTTCAGCATCGACAGCGGCTTCAGTTCGCCGTTGTCGGCGAAAACGGTGTAGGCGCGCGCCAGCTGCAGCAGGCTGACCGAAATGCCGTGGCCGTAGGCCATGGTGGCCTGTTCGATGGGGCGCCAGGTCTTGTACGGGCGGAGCCTGCCGCTGGCCTCGCCGGGGAAGCCGCTGTGCGGCACCTGCCCGAAGCCCATGTGGTTGAAGGTGTCCCACATGTATTCCGGCTGCATGGTCAGGGCGATCTTCGCCGCGCCAACGTTGCTTGATTTCTGGATGACTTGCGCCACGCTGAGCAGGCCCTCCGGGTGGGCGTCATGGACGGTCGCCGGACCGATGGAGAAGTATCCGGGCGCAGTTTCAATCATGCTGCCCGGCTTGAACTTGCCGCTTTCCAGCGCTGCCGAGATGGTGAACGGCTTCATGGTCGAGCCGGGTTCGAAGCTGTCGGTGATGCTGCGGTTGCGAGTGCTGTTGCGGTTCAGCTTGACGCGGTTGTTCGGGTTGTAGGTCGGCAGGTTGGCCATCGCCAGGATCTCGCCGCTCCTGGCGTCCAGCACCACGATGGCGCCGGCCTTGGCATGGTGCGTTTCCACCGCGCTCTTGAGTTCGCGGAAGGCCAGGTACTGGATGCTGCGGTCGATGCTGAGCGCGAGGTTGCGGCCCTCCTGGGGCGTCTTGACGCTGGCGACGTCCTCGATGATGTGGCCGACGCGGTCCTTGATCACGCGGCGGCTGCCGGTCTTGCCGGCCAGCCAGCTCTGGTAGGTCAGCTCCATGCCTTCCTGGCCGTTGTCGTCCACGTCGGTGAAGCCCAGCACGTGGGCCATCACGTCGCCCGCCGGGTAATAGCGGCGGTAGCCGCGCTGCAGGAAGATGCCGGGGATGCCCAGGTCCATGACCTTGGCGGCTTGCTCGGGCGGCAGACCGCGCTTGAGGTAGACGAACTCCTTCTGGCTGCCGTGCAGGTGATGTTCTATTTCCGCGGGTTTGAGATCGAGCAGTTTGGCCAGACTACGCGATTTTTCCGCTGTCAGTTCCACATCCTGCGGGCTGGCCCACACCGATTCCACCGGGGTGCTGATCGCCAGCGGTTCGCCCTGACGGTCGGTGATCATGCCGCGGTGCGCGGAAAGCTCGATCACGCGGCTGTAGCGCGCGTCCCCATTCTGGCGCAGAAAATCATTGTTCAGTATCTGCAGATACAGCCCGCGTACCAATAGAGCGATAAACCACAGCAGCAGCAGGGCGACCACCACCCAGGCGCGCCAAAGCGGCAGCCGGACTCGCAGGGTCGTGGTGGCGAGGCTCACGGGTTGGCTCCGCGGGCTTGGGCCTGCAGCGGGATGACCTGGGTTTTGGCGGGGTCCGGCATTTTCATGTGGAGGTAGCTGGAGGCGATCTTTTCGATGCGGGCGTGCATGGCCCAGGTGCTCTGTTCCAGTTGCAACTGGCCCCATTCGACTTCCATCTGTTTCGCCAGTGACTCTTCCTGCTGCAGGTCGATAAACATCTTGCGTGCCTTGTGCTGGGACGTGACCACTCCCATGGCGCAAAGCACCGCAATGACCATCAGCAACAGGTTCAGCTTGACCATCAGGCGACCCCGGTTCTCTCGGCTACCCGCATCACCGCGCTGCGGCAACGGGGGTTGGCGGCGACTTCAGATGCAGAAGGGCGCAACGCCTTGCCGATCAGGCGCATGCGCGGCTGCGGCAGCTGGTCGGCGCGCAGCGGCAGGCGCGACGGCAGGGTGTCGCGATTGACTTCGCTCTGCATGAAGCGTTTGACGATACGGTCTTCCAGGGAGTGGAAGCTGATGGTCACCAGGCGGCCGCCGGGCACCAGCAGATCGAGGCATTGCGGCAGCACTAGCGATAGCTCCTCAAGTTCCTGATTGAGGAAAATCCGTATAGCCTGAAAGGTGCGCGTCGCCGGATCCTGGCCTGGCTCGCGCCGGGGTACCGCCTTTGCCACGATCTCGGCAAGTTGTCGTGTAGTAACGACTGGCTCTCCCGCTCGCGCCGCAACAACCGCTCTTGCAATCTGTTTAGCAAACCGCTCTTCACCATAGCTTTTGATGACCTCCCTAAGTTCATCTTCCGGCACCTGCGCCAGCCATTCCGCCGCGGTTTGCCCCCTGCTCGTATCCATGCGCATGTCCAGCGGTCCGTCGAAACGGAAGCTGAAGCCGCGTTCCGCCTCGTCGATCTGGGGGGACGATATGCCCAGGTCCAGCAGCACGCCGTCCACTTTGGCAATACCCAGTTCCTGCAGTGCCGGGCGCAAACCGGCAAAACTGCGGTGACAAATGCAAAAGCGCGGGTCCGTAATGGCCCGCGCCGTTTCTATTGCAGCCAGATCGCGGTACAGCGCGATCAGCCTGCCGTCCTTGCCTAGCCGTTCGAGGATCAGCCGGCTATGCCCGCCGCGCCCGAAGGTGCCGTCGACATAAATTCCGCCCGGCTGGATGTTCAGCGCGTCCACTGCTTCTGCGAGCAGCACGGTGACGTGCTGCGCGACGTCTTTCAAAGCGAGAAACCTTCCAGTTCCGGCGGCATGCCGCCATCGCGGAACACCAGGGCCTCAGCGTTCTGCTGGTTCCACTTTTCTTCGTCCCACACTTCGAATTTGTTGCCCTGCCCTGCCAGCACCACGCTTTTTTCCAGCCCGGCGAACTGACGCAGCGAGGTGGGCACCAGGATGCGGCCCGCGCTGTCGAGTTCGACATCGTTGGCATTGCCCACCAGCAGGCGTTGCAGGCTGCGGGTCTGGGGATTGAAGCTGGAGAGACTGTTGAGCTTCTTTTCGATCGGCTCCCAGTCGGGCAGGGGATAAAGCAGCAGGCATTTGCTGGGGTCGGCAGTGAGGATGAGGCGGCCGCCGCAATAGGATTGCAGGAAGTCGCGGTGCCTGGTCGGCACAGCCAATCTTCCCTTGCTATCCAGATTTAGCGTGGCAGAACCGCGAAACATATCGCCCCTTTTGTTGGTGTCAGGTAGCAAGTTTTCCCACAATTCCCCACTTGCCGCCACTTTTCCCCACTATAGATAAAAAAACAGGCAAGGTCAAGGTCGAAACACGGTTTTTCGTTTATGCGACAAGTAGTTAGGTGAAAAACATGAACTAAAAGTTATATGCTTTAGAAATAAGGAGATACGAAAAATAGTGAATGTTGTTTGTTAGCATTGCGCCGCGGCGGCTTGTGTTTGACGGGCTGCTGCGCTATGTTTCGAAGTCCTTTCCCCGTTGGGCTCAAAGCCATGAACAAGTACCTCAAATACGGCCTTGCCGCGCTTGCTGGAACAGGGGTTCTCTTTGTCCTGCTGTTGGTGGTCGCCTCGCTGACGATTAATCCCAATGACTACAAGCCACTACTCGTGCAGATGGTGAAAGAGAAAAAGCAGCGCACGCTCACTCTGGCCGGCGATATCAAGCTGGCTTTCTTTCCCAAGCTGGGGCTGGATCTTGGGCGTACTTCGGTGAGCGAGTTTCAGGGCGAAAAGGAATTCGCGGCGGTGGAAAGCGCCCGCCTCTATTTGTCCTGGTGGCCGTTGCTGAAAAAGGAACTGGTGGTGGACCAGGTGCGCATCGAAGGCGTGCGCGCCAATCTCGTGCGTTTCAGGGATGGCACGACCAATTTCGACGATCTGCTGAAGAAGGAAGAGGAGGACAAGCAGATCAAGTTCGACATCGATAGCGTACACGTCGACAAGAGCGCCCTTTCCTTCCGCGACGAGATGGGTGGACGCCAGCTGGCCCTGAGCGATATCAAGGTCAGGACCGGGAGGCTGGCCAATGGCAAGCCCACCGAGGTCGACGCGGACTTCGACCTGCGGGGCGACAAGCCGCAGGTAAAGGCTCACTTCCATGTAAAAACCGGTTTGACCTTCGATACCGAAGCCAAGCGTTATGGGGTCAAGGGCATGAATCTCGAAATCCAGGGCGAGGCGGCCGGATTGAGCAAGCTTGCCGTGGGTCTCAAGGGCGACGTGGCTTTGGACCAGGGCGCGGGCACGCTGCTGGCGGAAAACCTCGCGGCGGCCGTGGCGGGGAAAAAGGGTGCTGACGATATCGATGTCAGATTGATCGCCCCCAGGCTGGAGTGGGCGGCGGACAAGATGGCGACGGAAAAGATCGAGCTGGTGGCGAAAGTGCAGCAGGGCGACGGCGCAGAGATGAGCCTGGTGGCGAGCATCCCTTCCATCGCGGGCGACAGCCGGTCGTTCCGGGCGGGCATGCTGAACGTCGAGGTGAGCGCCACGCAGCCCGGCGCACAATACAAGGGAAAGCTGTCCTCGCCGCTGAACGGCAATTTCAAGGACAAGCGATTCGCCCTGTCCGACTTGAAAGGCAATTTGGCGGCAAAAGACAAGAAAATGCCCGGCGGGGGCATGAAGCTGGACATCGCCGGCTCAGCACAGCTCGGCCTGCAGCCGCAGAGCGTGAAAGTTAACCTCGTCACGCGCCTGGATGAAAGCAACATCAAGCTCAAAGCCGGCATCAGTCCCTTCGCCAACCCGCACATCGCGCTCGATCTCGACGTCGACCGCATCGACGCCGACCGCTACCTGCCGGCCAAGGCGCCGCAAAGCCAGCCGGAAAAGCCGTTCGACTTCTCGCTGCTGAAAACGCTCGACGCCAGCGGCAGCGTGGGGGTCGGCAGCCTCAAGCTGTACAACGTCAAGGCCAGCAACGTGCGGCTGGACTTCAAGGCCGGCGGGGGGCAACTGGATGTCAGCCCGCTCGCGGCCAGCCTCTACCAGGGAACGGCCAGCGGTGCCATGCTGCTCAACGCGGCGGGGCCGAGGATCGCGGCGCGCCAGAACATCAGCGGGGTGAGCATCGGCCCGCTGCTGAAAGACGCCCTGAACAAGGACGTCCTGGAAGGCAGGGGCAGCGTGAATTTCGACCTGCGCGCGGAAGGCGGCACTGTCGGGGCCATGAAGAAAACCTTGCAGGGCAAGGCCGGGCTCGTGCTGCGCGACGGCGCGGTGAAGGGCATCAACATCGCGGCGCGGCTGCGCGAAGCCAAGGCCCAGCTGGGCGCCCTCAAAGGCGAAAAAACGCAGGTCGCCAACGCGCAGGAAAAAACCGATTTCTCC
>JBDKRR010000255.1:0-4018 GCA_039683315.1 Sulfuricella sp. | reverse complement strand
GCGTCGCCTGTTCGCGGTCCTTGGCAAAAAAGCGCTGCAGCACGATCACCACGAATTCCATTGGCGTGTAATCATCGTTAAGCAGGATCACCTTGAACAGCGAAGGCGGCTTCAGCTTGGCGCGCTGCCCCTCCAATACTGTGCTTTCACGATACTTGCCGGGCATATTCATCACACTCGATTAATAGTACCAATTGTGACGCTAATGACGAATTTTTCAAGGGCAAGAACTAATATTTGACATGCCGTCGAATAATGCTTGACTTGCTGTCATATTGGACGTAAAAAGACGGCTATGTTTGGCTTCAAGTTTTCTGCAGTACCGGTTTTTCCGTTTGCGGTCTTGAATTTCAAGCATATTCATTGGGTTTGAGCCCGTAATTTTTTAAGGAAGCATGTAATGGCAACTGGTACCGTAAAATGGTTTAACGACGCTAAAGGTTTTGGCTTTATCACTCCTGATGATGGCAGCGAAGATTTGTTTGCGCATTTCTCCGCCATCCAGATGGGTGGTTTCAAGACCCTGAAAGAAGGCCAAAAGGTCCAATTCGAAGTGACCCAAGGTCCTAAGGGCAAACAAGCCTCTAACATTCAAGCTGCCTAATACAGCTTCAGAATGATCAAAGCCCGTGGTTTTCACCACGGGCTTTTTTACGCCCCCTGAAACCAGGGGGCGCACTCAGAACTATTTGATTTACATATTTTGAATCATTACGTCACCGAAAGCAGAGCAGGAAACCTGCGTCGCACCTTCCATCAAACGCGCGAAATCGTAGGTGACTTTCTTGCCGGCAATCGCGCCGTCCATGCCCTTGATGATCAGGTCCGCCGCTTCGATCCAGCCCATGTGGCGCAGCATCATTTCGGCCGACAGGATAATCGAGCCGGGATTGACGTAATCCTTGCCGGCATACTTCGGCGCCGTGCCGTGCGTGGCCTCGAACATCGCGATTGAATCCGACAGGTTTGCCCCCGGCGCAATGCCGATGCCGCCCACTTCGGCTGCCAGCGCATCGGAAATATAGTCGCCGTTGAGATTCAAGGTAGCGATCACATCGTATTCTTCCGGGCGCAACAGAATCTGCTGCAGGAAGGCGTCGGCGATCACATCCTTGATGACGATACCATTAGGCAGTTTCATCCACGGTCCACCGTCGATCAGTTCCGCGCCGAACTCGCGCGCCGCCAGCTCGTAGCCCCATTTCTTGAAGCCGCCCTCGGTGAACTTCATGATATTACCCTTGTGCACCAGGGTCACCGACTTGCGCTTGTTATCGATGGCGTACTGGATCGCCCGGCGAATCAGGCGTTCGCTGCCCTCGACGGATACCGGCTTGATGCCGATGGACGAACTTTCAGGAAAGCGGATTTTCTTGACGCCCATTTCCTGCTGCAGGAACGCGATCACTTTCTTCACTTCGGCCGAGCCAGCTTCCCACTCCACGCCGGCGTAGATGTCTTCGGTGTTCTCGCGGAAAATCACCATTTCCACCCGTTCCGGGTGCTTGACCGGGCTGGGCACCCCCTGGAAATAGCGCACCGGGCGCAGGCAGACATACAGATCGAGCATCTGGCGCAAGGCCACGTTGAGCGAACGGATGCCGCCCGAGACCGGCGTGGTCAGCGGACCCTTGATCGACACCACGTATTCGCGCACCGCCGCCACCGTTTCTTCCGGCAGCCAGGTATCGGCGTCATAGATCTTGGTGGCCTTCTCGCCGGCGTAGACTTCCATCCATGCAATCTTGCGCTTGCCGACATAGGCTTTGTCCACGGCAGCGTCCACGACCTTGATCATGACCGGGGTAATGTCCACGCCGGTACCATCGCCCTCGATAAAGGGAACGATGGGACAATCCGGGACATTCAGGGAAAAATCGCTGTTGACCCGAATTTTTTCGCCTGTGGCAGGCACTTTGATGTGCTGATACATGTATTGCTCCTAATCGAAAAAAACAGACAGGATTAACTCGATGAACGGGAAAATGGAAACGCCCCTATAATCTCGTCAATCCTGCCCATTCTTGAAAACATGCTCATCTTGTTCAACAAACCCTACGGCGTGATCTGCCAGTTCAGTAGCGACGGCATGCACCCCACGCTCAAGGACTACGTGCAAATACCCGGCGTTTACCCTGCCGGCAGACTGGACACCGACAGCGAGGGACTGCTGATTTTAACTGATGATGGCACCCTGCAACACAAAATCAGCCACCCCCGCCACAAGCAGGCCAAGACTTATTGGGTACAGGTTGAGGGCAACCCCACGCCGGAAGCGCTGGAGCAGTTGCGACGCGGCGTGAACCTGGGCGACTTCACCACCCAGCCCGCCAAAGTCCGAGTCATCCCGGAACCACCCGGCCTGTGGCCGCGCAATCCACCGGTGCGCTTCCGCAAAGAAATCCCCACCAGCTGGATCGAGCTGGTTATCCGCGAGGGCAAAAATCGCCAGGTACGGCGCATGACGGCCAAGGTCGGCTTCCCCACCCTGCGTCTGATCCGCTCTCGCATCGGCGACTGGAGCCTTGAAGGACTGGCGCCGGGAACATGGCGAGAGATGACAACGGCAAAATAATAAAACGAACCTGTCAACCGACGCCAAATCGATCGCGTTAAGGATTCAGCACCAATCAAAAGTGCTGCGCAAATTTAACTTTAATTAACAAGGAAAATACCATGAGCAAACTTTTGTCCGCCCTGATCGCCGCCGCTTTCGCTGCTGTTACCTTCTCCGCTGTTGCTGCTGACGCAGCTGCTCCTGCTGCCGCTCCTGCCGCTGAAGCCCCCAAGGCTGAAGCCGCTGCTCCTGCCAAGAAAGCCGCCAAGAAGCACAAAAAAGCCAAGAAAGCTGCCAAGAAAGCAGAAGCTGCCGCTCCTGCCGCTGAAGCACCTGCTGCCAAGTAATCAGGCACTAGCGTAAAAAAGGCGGGATGCTATCCCGCCTTTTTTATTTCCATTTCGCGCCAGTTCAAGATAGCGCCACCTTCAAAATATCAATCAGCCCTCGGCGATCCGCTTCGCGATGTGGGCCAGCGCCTCATCAACCTGGTCGACCAGAATCAGGCACAAGTCGCCCGGTTCGAGATGAGTCAGCGCCGTATCGGTAGCCAGGAACTCGCCACGGATCTCCTCGATCACCTTGGTGCGAGACGCCTGTACCAAGCCCTCCTGCAGCAGCGCCAACACCTCTCCGTCGGCACGACCGCGCTGGCATTGATCCTGGTACAGGATGACCTCATCGAAAGCGTCGCCCAGTATCTGCGTCTGATGACGGATATCGATGTCGCGCCGGTCGCCAGCGCCGCTGATCACGACGATCCGGCGCTTCGCCGGCATCTGGTCGATGGCGTGCACCAGCGCAAGAATGGCATCCGGGTTGTGTCCATAATCCGCGATTAGAGTGGCGCCCCGGTAAGAAAAAACGTTGAAGCGTCCCGGCGCGGTCTGCGCATCGTTGACGAAGGTCGAAAGCCCCGCGCGAACAACATCCCAGTCAAGGCCCAGAGCCCAGACAGCAGCGATGGCAGCCATGGCATTCTCGACCTGGAACGCGATGGTACCGTTACGCGTAAGGGGAATACCCGACAAGGGAAGGCGCTGTTCAAAATCGCCTTCCGCCAGCACGATCGCATCGCCCTCGGCATAGGCCACGCGCTGCCCGCGTGCGCGGTGCGTGGCTAAAACCGGGTGCTGGCGATCAAGCGCAAAGAACGTCACCGAGCCCGGGCAGGCACTGGCCATACCAGCGGCCATGGGGTCGGCCGCATTGAGCACGGCAACACCGCCGGGAGCGACGTTCTCGACGATAACCCGCTTGACCACGGCGAGATCCTCGACCGTACTGATATAGCTGAGGCCCAGGTGGTCGCCCGTGCCGATATTCGTGACCACGGCGACATCGCAGCGATCGAACGCGAGCCCCTCGCGCAGCACGCCGCCACGCGCCGTCTCCAGCACGGGCGCAGCGACGACGGGAAGAAGCAGCACAGTGCGGGCGCTCTTGGGTCCACTGCAGTCG
>JBDKRR010000254.1:0-1807 GCA_039683315.1 Sulfuricella sp. | reverse complement strand
GCCGCCCATTGCGCAAGATGGTGCTGAGCGTACCGCGGCGCAACGAGCTGTCAATTGGCGAAGCGGCCCTGACCCAGGGACTGGCCATCGCCCAGGGCATGAACCTGGCCAAGGATCTCGCCAATCTCCCGGGCAATATCTGCACCCCGACCTACATCGCCGAGCAGGCGCTGGAACTGGCCAAAACGCACCAGCTGAAAATCGAAGTGCTGGAGCAGAAGGATATGGAAGTGCTCAAGATGGGCTCGTTCCTTTCCGTCGCCAAAGGTAGCCGCCAGCCTCCCAAGCTGATCGTGCTGCAGTATGCCGGCGCAGCCAAAAACCAGAAGCCGGTGGTGCTGGTGGGCAAAGGTATCACATTCGATGCCGGCGGCATTTCGCTTAAGCCGGCTGCCGAGATGGACGAAATGAAGTACGACATGTGCGGCGCGGCAAGCGTGCTGGGCGTGTTCCGGGCGATCGCGGAAATGAAGCTGCCGCTCAACGTGGTGGGCCTCATCCCCACCTGCGAAAATCTGCCCGACGGCAATGCCAACAAGCCGGGCGACGTCGTCACTTCGATGTCGGGCCAGACCATCGAAATCCTCAATACCGACGCGGAAGGTCGCCTGATCCTGTGCGATGCGCTGACCTACGCCGCCAAATTCGAACCGGCAGCGGTGGTGGATATCGCCACCCTTACCGGCGCCTGCGTCATCGCGCTCGGTCACCAGGCCAGCGGTTTGCTCGCCAACCACGACCCGCTGGCGCGCGAGTTGTTGCACGCCGGCGAGTACACTTATGATCGCGCCTGGCACATGCCGTTGTGGGACGAGTACCAGGAGCAGCTGAAGAGCAACTTTGCCGATATCGCCAACATCGGCGGGCGTGCCGGCGGAGCCATCACGGCGGCCTGCTTCCTGTCGCGCTTCACCAAGGACTACGAGTGGGCGCATCTGGATATCGCCGGTACGGCCTGGAAGTCGGGCAAGGAGAAGGGCGCCACCGGACGGCCCGTGCCGCTGCTGGTGCATTTTCTGCTCAATCGCGCAGGCGAAGGCAAATAGACAAGCAACATAGGGTGGGTTAGGCAATCAGGCCGTAACCCACCAAGATCCGGCGGGTTGCGCTACGCTAACCCACCCTACAGGTGATATGACCCAAATCGACTTCTATACCCACGTCCAGGACAAGCGACTGCTCGCCTGCAAGCTTAGTGCCAAGGCGCTGGAACAGGACTTGCGCGTCCTGGTGTTGACGGCGGACGAAGGTGAAGCGGCAAGGATGGACCAGATGCTGTGGACGACTCCTGCTACCGGCTTTGTGCCGCATTGCCGTGCGCGCGATCCGCTGGCGACCGTGACGCCGGTGATCGTGGATTGCGATCCGGGCGAGTTGACGCATGACCAGGTATTGCTGAACCTGGGCAGTGAACGACCGGCCTTTTTCAGCCGTTTCCAGCGCCTCATCGAGATCGTGACGGAGGACGAGGCGGACCGACTGGCGGCGCGCGAGCGCTTCCGCTTCTATCGCGACCGGGGTTACGAGATACGTTCCCACGACATGAGCCAGTCCGGAAAAGCCGCATCATGAGCCAGCAAACCGGGAACCTGGTCCACGACGACGTCCTCGCCAAGATGGATGCGCTGCTGAAAAAACACCATGATGCGCTTGCCCGGGGCTCTGTTACGGAGGACTTCCCTGTCCTGACGGAAGTGGTGAAAGAACCGGTGGATGTCATCCCGGTGCTGACCGAGGTGGTTGAGGTAGCGCTGGAGCCCGTGCCTGTTGCCGATTTCGAGGCTGACAGCCATGGCCCAGACACTAC
>JBDKRR010000253.1:0-5133 GCA_039683315.1 Sulfuricella sp. | reverse complement strand
CAATGCCTTTATCCGTATCGCGCCGGACGGCAGCGTAACGGTGATCGTCAAGCACCTGGAGATGGGCCAGGGCGTCAACACCGGCTTGCCGACCCTGGTGGCCGAGGAACTGGACGTGCCCTGGGACAAGATCCGGGTGGAGTCTGCCCCAGCCGACGCCACGCTTTACAACAACCTGCAGTGGGGCAAGATGCAGGGAACCGGCGGCAGCAGTTCGATGGCCAACTCCTACCTGCAACTGCGCCGCGCCGGCGCCACGGCGCGCGCCATGCTGATCGCGGCGGCGGCGGACATGTGGAAGGTGGACGCGAAAAGTCTCTCCACCAGGGACGGCATGGTGCTGCACGCCTCCAGCCGCCGTAAGGCCGGCTACGGCCAGCTCGCCGAGAGCGCGGCGTCCCTGCCGGTGCCGCAGGATGTTGGTCTCAAGTCCGCGCACGATTTCAAATACATCGGCAAACAGTTCAAGCGCACCGACACCAGGGCAAAAAGCAACGGCAGCGCGCAGTTCGCCGGCGATCTCAGGCTGCCGGGCATGCTGACCGCGGTGCTGGCACGCCCGCCCAGCTTCGGCGCCAGGGCCGCCAAGGTGCGCACCGACAGGGCGCTGGCGACGCCCGGCGTACGCGCCGTGGTCGAAGTGCCGCGCGGCGTGGCCGTGGTCGCCGCGGATTTCTGGAGCGCGAAAAAGGGCCGCGATGCGCTGCAGATCGAATGGGACGAAAGCGCCGCCGAACGCGCTTCCACTTCCGAACTGCGCCAGCGCTACCTGGACCTGCTGGACAAGCCCGGCTCTGTGGCGCGCAACGAGGGCGACGCGGCCACGGCCTTCGCCGCCGCACCCACCAAGCTCGAAGCGCGCTTCGAGTTCCCCTTCCTGGCCCACGCCCCGATGGAGCCACTCAACTGCGTGGTGCGACTCAAGGACGACAGCTGCGAAATCTGGGCCGGTTCCCAGTCGCAGACCTCCGACCAGGCCACCGCCGCGCACATCGCCGGACTCAAACCGGAGCAGGTGTTCATCCACACCACCCTGGCGGGCGGCAGCTTCGGCCGGCGCGCCAACCCGGCCTCCGACTACATCGCCGAGGCCGTCTCCGTAGCCAGGGCGACGCGCCACCTCGACGCGCCGATCCGGCTCATGTGGACGCGCGAAGACGACCTGCGCGGCGGATTTTACCGCCCCATGTTCGTCCACGCGCTGAGTGCCGGACTGGATGCAGAGGGTCGTCCGCTAGCATGGAGCCAGCGCATCGTCGGCCAGTCCATTGTCGCGGGTACGCCTTTCGAAGCAGGCATGCTCAAGGACGGCGTCGACAGGACCTCGGTCGAAGGCGCCGCGAATCTGGCTTACGCCATCCCCAACCTGCATGTCGACCTGCATTCGCCCAAGGTGGGGATACCTGTGTTGTGGTGGCGCAGCGTCGGCCACACCCATACGGCCTTCGCGACCGAGGTGTTTCTGGACGAGCTGGCCCTGGCGGCGAAGCGCGACTCCTACCTGTTTCGCCGCGACCTGCTGGCGCAGCAGCCGCGCCTCAAAGGCGTGCTGGAGCTGGCCGCCGACAAGGCCGGCTGGAGCAAGCCGCTGGCGGAAAAACCAGGGGTGCGCAGAGGGCGCGGCATCGCCGTGCACGAGTCATTCCACACTTACGTGGCGGAGGTGGCGGAAGTCAGCGTCCGCCCCGATGGCACGTTCAGCGTGGACCGCGTGGTGTGCGCCGTGGACTGCGGACTGGCGGTCAACCCGGACCAGGTCAGGGCGCAAATGGAAGGCGGCATCGGATTCGCGCTATCGGCTGCACGCAACAGCGCGATCACGCTCAAGGACGGGCGGGTCGAACAAGCCAATTTCGACAGTTACCCGCTGCTGCGCATCAGCGAAATGCCCCAGGTGGAGGTACACATCATGCCGTCCGAAGCCGCGCCCACCGGCGTCGGCGAACCGGGCGTCCCGCCGCTCGCCCCGGCCGTGGCCAACGCCCTGTTCGCCGCGACCGGCAAGCGTCTGCGCCGCCTGCCGTTCGAAACCGCAGAACTCAGGAGCACTTAATCCTAGAAATCTCAGTTGACCGCTTAATTAAGCACGTAATCAACTAACTTTATATAGATCATTTCATGAATTATGGGTTCACCAATTTGTTTAGTCCGCTACATGGTGGATTGCACGTTTTTTGCGGCGCATGGCGGCGTTACAACTCCTTGGAATGGAACGACCATTCCGCGTCGTTGCGCCTTGCCCTGCACCGCAAAAACCGCACACTCCACCACGTCCAACTGAGGTTTCTAGGATGATGCAAAGCGCCGACGTGGAAGTTTTCCGGAAATGCCTGGAGTGGCGCGAGGCCGGCCATGAGGTCATGCTGGCCACGGTCGTGGCGACCTGGGGTTCATCGCCGCGCCCGGTGGGCTCGCTGCTCGCCGTGCGCGACGACGGACTGCCTGCGGGATCGGTTTCGGGCGGCTGCATCGAGGCCGACCTGATCGAACGCGTGCGCCTGGCGCCGGTCGTTCGGCCGGAAGTCGTCAGCTATGGCGGCTCCGCAGAAGAATCGCGGCGCTTCGGCCTGCCCTGCGGCGGCAAGCTGCAACTGGTGCTCGAGCATGCCCCCGGCAAACCTCTGCTGCAGGCGCTCCTGAACATGCTGAATCAGCGCAGGCTGGTGGGACGGCGCCTCGAACTCGCCACCGGCCTGGCGAGCCTGTATGCCCCCGCAGCCGACGAAATGACGCACTGCGACGGGCACACGCTGCATGTCGTCCACGGGCCTCACTGGCGCCTGCTGCTGATCGGCGCGGGCCAGGTTTCACAGTACCTGGCCCGCATGGCCCAGGCGCTGGATTACCAGGTGCTGGTGTGCGATCCGCGCGAGGAATACCGCCTCGCCTGGGACGTGCCGGAGGCGGAACTCCTACCCGCCATGCCGGACGACGCGGTCAGGGCCCTTAACCCGGATGCGCGCAGCGCGGTGATCGCGCTGGCCCACGACCCCAGACTCGACGACCTTGCCCTGCTCGAAGCGCTGAAGTCGCCGGCCTTCTATGTCGGCGCCCTGGGCTCGCAGTCCAACAACGCCCGGCGCCGCGACCGGCTGCGGCTGTTCGACCTCGACGCAGAGGCCGTAGCCCGCCTGCATGGACCGGTAGGTCTGCCCATCGGCAGCCGTACCCCGGCTGAAATCGCCGTGGCCGTCCTGGCCGAATTGACTGCATTGCGTCACGGCATCATCCTGCGCACAGCTTCTCCTGCCGCGCGCGAACCTACGTTTGCTCGCCAAGCGGCCGTCGCCACGTGATAACCGGCATCCTGCTCGCAGCCGGCGCAGGCAGCCGCTTCGGCGGCGACAAGCTGCTGTTCCCACTGGACGATGGCACGCCGCTCGGCGTCAAGTCGGGGCGCAACCTACTGTGCGGCGTCGATCGCGCCATCGCCGTGGTGCGCCCCGCCGACCAGGTGCTGGCGCGGCTGTACGAAGAGGCCGGCTTGCGCGTGACTTACTGCCCGGGTGCCGCAGTCGGCATGGGTGGCAGCCTGGCCTGTGGCGTAAGGGCGGCGCCGGATGCTGACGGCTGGCTGATCGCGCTGGCGGACATGCCATTCATCCGTGCCGACACCATCCACGCCGTAACAGGCCTGCTGCGCGCCGGTGCTGCCCTCGCTGCTCCCAGTTACTATGGGCGGCGCGGCCATCCGGTCGGTTTTGCGCAGGCTTTTTTCAACGAGCTGACCAGCCTCGGCGGCGATCGCGGCGCATCTTCCCTGCTCGCGGCTCATGCATCGAGCCTGCAATACCTGGACTGCGACGATCCCGGCATACTCATCGACATCGACAACCGTTCCGATCTGGTGAATAACCGGCATGCACCCGATTCCGGTTTTCGCGCGCAGTCCCATGCAGGCTGCCCTTGAATCCGCTGCTATACTTGCGCCTTCTGCCTCCCAAGGAATATCCAGACCATGAAAGCCCTGTTGACGATCTGCATGATCGCTGCCGCCCCCTTCGCCTGGGCCGCCGAAATCCCCGCCCATCCCCCTTCCGCCGCCGTCAAAGGCGAGGTCCTAGAGGTGAAGGAAGTCGAAAACTACTCCTACCTGCGCCTCAAGACCAAGGACGGCGAGACCTGGGCAGCCGTCAACAAGACGCAGGTCCGCAAAGGCAGCGAAGTCACGATTGAAAACGTGATGGTGATGCACAACTTCGAAAGCAAGTCGCTGAAGAAAACCTTCCCGACCATTCTTTTCGGCACACTGGGCGGCGCCGGAAGCCATGCGCCAGCTGCCGGTTCTTACGTGACCTCGGCCCATGCCGGCCTTGCCAGCACGGCGGACACCGGCGATATCCACGTACCCAAGGCGAGCGGCGCGAACGCGCGGACCGTTGCGGAAATCATGACCAAGGGCGCGGAACTGAAGGACAAGCCGGTTGTGGTGCGCGGCAAGGTGGTGAAGTACAACCCGAATATCATGGGAAAAAACTGGGTTCACCTGCGCGATGGCTCGGGCTCCACCGCGGACAAGACGAACGATGTGCTGGTGACGACCATGAGTCAGGCGAAGACCGGCGATGTCGTGACGGCGAAAGGCATCGTGCGCACCGACAAGGATTTCGGTTCGGGCTATTCCTATAAAGTTCTCGTCGAAGACGCGACGCTGCAGCCCTGATTGTCATTGCGAGCGCAGCGAAGCAATCTCGGCCCGGCCAAGTCAACAGATTACAGATTGTTTCGTCGCTTCGCTCCTCGTATACGATTTCACACGAACTTCAGTTCGTAGTGAATCGGAATCCCCTTGTGGGGCAATGACAGGGGGCTACGCGGCCTCCCTAGCTGGCGGCCAGCGCGCCAAGCTTCATGGCCAGTTCCAGCAATTCCTCCCCATTCTCCAGACCGTCGATAAAGCGCCGCGGAATACCGCTCAAGCCGACTTGTGCGCCCACCAGCGCGCCGGCCAGCATGGCGCGGGACATGTTCTGCCCGCCGCCGTTGATGGCGTGCAGAACGGCGGATTCGAAATCGTCCGCGAAAGGGGCGGCGAGGTAATAGGCGGCGGGTAGATGGTGCTAGATGGCGCACGGCATGCCGTAGACGATGGACACCTTCCACGCGGGCTCGATACGGATGTCGGGATCGGCG
>JBDKRR010000252.1:0-14871 GCA_039683315.1 Sulfuricella sp. | reverse complement strand
AACACGCCCTAATTCAGCCCCTGAATTTGAAGCTGCTTCTTTCCAGTACGCGTATGCAGCTGTCCACCACATCCTGATCGTAAAGCTTGCCCAGATTTTTCTGGATTTCGTCCACGGCGGCTTCAATCCCCAGCGATGGGCGGTAAGGCCGGAAAGAGGTCATCGCCTCGACCACGTCGGCCACGGCGATGATGCGCGCTTCCATGCATATCTCCTCGCCCTTGAGGCCTTTCGGGTAACCCGATCCGTCCATGCGCTCGTGGTGTTCCACCACCATGCGCGCCACGGGCCAGGGGAAGGTGGCGCCGGCCAGGATGTCGTAGCCGGCCTGGAGATGGGTCTTGATGATGTCCATCTCAATGGTGGACAGTTTTCTCGGGCAGCTCAGGATCTCGGCCGGCACGCGGATCTTGCCCACGTCGTGAACCAGGCTGCCGAGACGGATGCCGGTGATGGTGTCGGAGGGCATGCCCATATCCTCTGCGATGGCCGTCGCCAGCAGGGAAACCCGCTTCTGGTGGCCGTCGGTGTATGGGTCGCGCAGCTCGATAGCCCGCGAAAGCACGCCTATGGTCTGTTCCAGGGAGTCGATGATGAGCTTTTCGGCCTTGTCCATCTCCCTTTTGTGGAAGCGGTTCTTGGCACTCTTGAATATGGCCTGGAGCAGAGTGTCGGTGTTGACCGGCTTGGTGACGTACTGGTCCACCCCGATTTCGATGGCCCGGATGAAGTAGTCGCGCTCGCTGTAGGCCGTGATCACGATGATGGGGACTTCATGGACCGACGATTTGATGATCGAAGCCATTTCCAGTCCGTCCATTACCGGCATTTTGATGTCGGTCACCACCACATCCGGCTGGTGTTCGCGGAAGGCCTGAATGCCTTCCTGGCCATTAATGGCGGTATGTAGCGCGCCGACCCGGCGGCGCAGAAAACGGGTCAGAAGTTCCCGAATTTCATCATCGTCTTCGACATATAGAATGGACAGCGTTTTCAGGAAATCGAAGTCGACCTGGGCTGTGGTGTTGTCGGGTTTCATAGTAGTGGCGTAATTTTACGAGACTTTTTCCAAAGGTATGCTCAAAGTAAATCGGGCGCCGTTTTTAATGTTGGCCGCGCTGATTTTACCTTCCATGTTACGCTCAATTATCATTTTGACCATGTATAGACCGATTCCGCTTCCTTGATCCTTGGTGGTGAAATAAGGGTCAAACAGTCGCGGCAGGACATCCTGCGCGATGCCGCCGCCGTTGTCGTCCACGGTAAGAACGGCTTCCTTTCCTTCCTTTCTAAGCGCGACGCGGATTTGTCCGTTGGCGGTCTCGCTCTCCAGGATCGCTTCCTTGGCGTTGACCAGCAGATTGAGCACGGCCTGTGCATACTGGCTGGGGAAGCCGGTTGCGGTCAAATCAGGGGGTACATCCACGGCGATTTCGATGCTGTTGTTCTTGAGTGCGGCCATGACGATGAAAACCGCTTCCCTGACGGCCTCTGCAACGTCGAAACTGGATTTCTCGCGGTCGGGGCGGAAGAAGTCGCGGAAATCGTCGATGGTGGTGGACATTTTTTCGATCAGGCGCCTGGCGTCGGAAACGTCGCGTTCCAGGGTTTCCTCGGTAATGGCCTTGAACTTGAAGTCGTCCTGGATGTTGCTGATGATCAGGCCCAGGGAGTTAAGCGGTTGCCGCCACTGGTGTGCGATGTTGTGCACCATCTCGCCCATGGCGGCCAGGCGCGACTGCTGGATGAGCAGATGATCCTTTTCGCGGTTTGCCGCGACTTCATCGCTGACGCGTTGTTCCAGGGTTTCATTCAACTGTCTGAGCGCTTCCTCGGCGTCCTTGCGTTCGGCAATCTCATGCAGCAGGCTCGAATTGTAGTTTTGCAGTTCGTTGCGCATGGAAGCAAAATTGCTTACCAGTTTGCCGACTTCATCCGGCCCGGCCTTGGGCAACGGCGTGTCGAAATCCATCCTGGCGAGCCGGACGGATGCTTTGGCCAATTGGCGCAGCGGCCTTCCTACCGTGATTTCCGTGGTGGCGATGATCGTTACCATGAGAGCGGCCATCACGCCGAGCAGAATCAGGGACAATTCCCTGATCTCCTGGCGTGTGTTTGCCAGCGAAGGCGCCAGATCAACTTTTGCCACCAGGGTGCCGAGGTCCGTGTCGAGATAACGAATTTTCTTTCGCAGCGTACGTACGCCTGGGGGGGGTATTTGGCTACGTGGTTCGGTTGATGAGGCCAGCGGGTAGAGCTGCTTGCCTTCAGCATTGGTCAGTCGGAAGTCGACCCACGCCGGATTCTTTGCTTTCAGGGCGTTGAGGTTTTCGTGCACGATGTCCAGCTGGCTTCCCAGCAGGAGCGGAATCATTGCCTCCACTACGCTGTCCAGATGCTGATCCACTGCCCTGAAATGGGCGGCCTCGTCGTTGGCAAGTGTCCTGGGAACCCAGAAAGCGTAAAGGTATATCCCGATCAGCAGCCCGATCAGCAGCAGTGGATACAGAAGTTTTGCACGCAGGGACACTGAGGAACCTCTGATTAAGTCAAACGCGGTCGCGACGTGGTTTTGCGGGCGCCATGCGGCGGCGCGAGGTGCTTGTGCAGAATGACTGCACGGTGCGCCTCACTTCTTGCCTGGCACCCGCAAAACCACGACCCTCCGGGTTACATCGAATGCGGGCTTGCGCCGCGTTGCGCTCTTCGGCGTCGTAGGCTCGGCTACGACCTTCGTCGCGCGCCTTCTCGCCAGTGCGAGCGGCTTTGCCGCCGCTCTCGGCGGGGACGCCCCTGGCGGGTGTGCTCAAGCCCGTTTTCGATGTAACGCGATCCGCTTTTGACTTAATCAGAGGTTCCCTAAGAGAGTCACTCATCGACCCAGAGGGATTCCAGTCCCCAGGAGCGCATCGCGGTGTAGTCGTCGATCGAGGTGGATACGACCTGCTCCATCGGCACCTTGGCGAGCATCTCACGTCCTTCCCTGGTGGCGCCGAATTCCAGCAGCGCGTTGCGTAGTTTTTCTCTGACTTCCTTGGGCACGCGGGGGTGGGCGGCAATCGGATGAGAGGGCATGTCCCGGGTCGTATACAGCACCTTGAGCGCATCGCGTATGCTCGGATCCTGTTCTTGCAGGGTTTTTTCCACTCCACCGCCCGCGCTGGCCAGACCGTTGACTACATGCAGATAGACCGAGCTGTGCGTCTTGACGTAGAGCGGCTTGACCGTGGCCTTGAATAACCGGGCCAGGTCTGCTCGCATCAGCAGACAAGCGCCGAGCGCATTCGGCGAGGGAAACGCGACGGTCTTGCCGTCCAGCTCCGCCGGGGAATGGATGGGACTATCCTTGCGCACCACCAGGATCCCGCGCAGGGGCGCGCTGTCGCGCACCAGCGGGATGTATCCCTGCGTGGTACTCACTTTCATGATGTGATAGGGGTTCGCATAGACAAAATCGAAGGCCCCCTGGCCAATGCCGTGTTCGAACTCCGGCACCGAAAGCGTCGCGACCAGTTTGAGCGAGAGGCCGCTGCGTTGCGCCACCTCGTCCACGATGGGTTTCCAGATCGCGAACAGCTTGCGCTGCTCGAACTGGGGGACCACCGCAAAGGTGTAGGTGGTTTGCGCCATGGCGTTGAAACTGGCGGCGAAAAACGTTGCCAGACAAAGCAGCAGCGCGACGACGGGGTTATGGAAGGAAAGCGGAATTTTTCTGATTAAGGAAAAACGGTCCTTTTGGGCTGTGTTATCCATGTTCATAACTCCCGTTTGGCAGGCTGTCGGTTAAGGAAGGATTTTTACGTCCTCGATTACCACGTTCTCCAGTGGCACATCGGAAGGCAGCGGGTCGCGCGCGCCGGTTTTTACTTTGGAAATCTTCATCACCACGTCCTGGCCTTTCACCACCTTGCCGAACACTGCGTAGCCCCAGCCGTTCGGGGTGGGTGCAGTGTGGTTGAGGAAGACGTTGTCCTTCACGTTGATGAAGAACTGCGCGGCGGCGGAGTGGGGGTACATGGTGCGCGCCATGGCGATGGTGTAAATGTCGTTCTTGAGTCCGTTGGTCGCTTCGTTCTGAATTGGCGGGAAAGCGTCCTTTTCGCGCAGGTTGGTGCCGAATCCGCCGCCCTGGATCATGAAATTATCAATCACGCGGTGGAACACCGTGCCCTTGTAAAAGCCAGTCTTGGCGTACTTGAGGAAATTCTCGACGGTTTTCGGCGCCTTGTCCGGGTAGAGTTCGAGCGTGAAGCTGCCGAGGTTGGTTTTCATCTCGACCATCGGGTTTGCGGCATGTGCGCCGAGCGAAAGGCACAGGGCGAAGAACAGCGCGACGAGGCGAAGGGATTTCATTTAGGTTTCTCTCCGAATGTAGTGGACAAAAAGCGCTTGCATGCTGACAGGCTATTATGCCACGACGAATCCGGCTGTAGACGTTAAACGCAGCCCGATCGGGCGTTCCCCGGGGCTCAGGAATGGCGTTTTACCGCGATGACCGCGTTGTTGCCGCCGAAGCCGAAGGAGTTGGACATGACGACGTCGAGCTTGGGCAATTCCCTCGGGCCTTCGCTGACGTAATCGAGATCGCACTCGGGGTCGGGGTGAAAATGATGGGCAGTTGGCGGCACGGTGCGCGAGCGCAGCGTCTCGATGGCGGCAAGCATTTCGACAGCGCCGGTTGCACCCATGAGATGTCCATGCAGGGCCTTGGTGGCGCAGATGGGAAGCCGCCCGGCCTGTGCGCCGAACACCTGCTTGATCGCGTGGGTTTCGCTCAGGTCGCCGACCTTGGTGCCGGTGCCGTGGGCGTTGATGTGGTCGACCTGTTCAGGGTTCAGTCCGGCTTCCGCCAGTGCCAGGCGCATCGCCCGCGCCTGCCCCGACGCCTCCGGTTGCGTGATATGCGTCGCGTCCGTGGTGTTGCCGTAGCCCACGATTTCGGCCAGTATCGTTGCTCCGCGGGCCTTTGCCGCGCTTTCTTCTTCCAGGATCAGCGCGGCTGCGCCCTCGCCGAGGACAAAACCGGAGCGGTCCGCGGAAAACGGCCGGCAGGATGTTTCGGGGCGCTCTGCGTCTACCCGGGCAAGGGTTTGCAGCGATTCCCAGGATTTGATGACCCCTTGCGTGAGCATCGCTTCGGCCCCGCCGGCGATGGCTGTTTTGACCAGACCGAAGCGGATGGCGCGGAAGGCTTCGCCGATGGCCACTGCGGATGAAGAGCAGGCCGAGGAATAGGTGTAGCTCGGTCCACGGATGTTGAACTCGATGCCGATCTGGCCGGTCGACGCATTGTTCATGACCATGACCACGGTCGTCGGTTTCAAGCGCGTGGCGGAGTGGACAAGCAGGTCGTTGTAGGCGCTTTCCAGGGTGTTTGCGCCGCCCATGCCGGTGCCCCAGTAAACGCCGCAATGTTCGCCTTGCTCGCCGGAAAAATCGATATTCGCCTGGGTGACCGCCTGGCGTGCGGCGAGCAGCGACAATTGCGACACGCGATCCAGCGAGATCAGCCTGAGCTTGGGGAAGTGGCCGGCGATTTCCTCGGTTACCGGCGCGACGACGCCCGCCGTGAGCGACTCGGCCCAGGGTGTGTCAAGCTTGCGCACACCCGAGTGTCCGGCCAGCAGTGCCGCAAAAAAGGAAGACACATCGCTACCCAGGGGGGCGACGGTGCCCATGCCCGTGACGACGACACGTTTCACACGTGCGCCGGAATCTGGGCCGGTGCGGCACTGGCCTGCTGGGCCAGCAGCAGGTCGACCTCGCGTGCGATATCGCCGACCGTCTTGATGACGACCGTATCGCCTCCGGGAAAGCGCACCTTGAACATGTCTTCGAGGAGGAACATACACTCGATGGTGGCAAGCGAATCGACGCCCAAATCCTCGAGTGTGGCTTCGCCATGCACCTGTTCCGGCGTCAGGCCGAATTCTTCGATTAGCAGTTGCTGGACGCTGTGTAATGAATCCATGGTGTTTGTCTGATCCTGTATGTGGTTTGGTCCGCTATCGATCATGCCGCCAGCGCCATGGTCTGGCTGGTTTTGCCGGTTTGCGCGGCCATGAAGTCCAGTGTTTCCCGGGCGACGCGCTCCTTGTCGTTGTCCAGGGTAATAATGTGATAGCTGTCCTGCAGTATCACCTTGCGAACGGTCGGGGATGACACCCTGCTTTCGACTAGATCGGCACTTCTCGGGCTGGCGAAATCGTCTTCCAGTGCGTGCAGTATCAGTGTCGGCGCGGTAATGCGATGCAGGTTGCGGCGCAAGTGGCGCATCATCCGTTCTGCCTGATAAACGCCGGTAAATGGCGATCTGGCCGCGCCCGCAGGTGTTTCCACCCCCTTCTCCATTTGTTTCGCGACCCACTGGCGAATGCGCTCGTCTTTCAGACCATAGGGGTGCCGTTCGTGGTAGGAAAGCATGTAGCGCAAGGGCGTGTAGTAGGCGAGCGCGCGCAGGAAGCGCAACCGGGAGACGTTCCAGCCGTCATAGTAGAGCGTCGTCGAGTACAGGCATAAGGCGTGGATGTCCGCGCTGTGCTCCAGCGCCAGTGCGAGTGCCAGATCCGCGCCGATGCACAGGCCGGCGACACTGACGTGTTCGTAAGTGCGCTGCATGATGCGGAAGTGCGCATCGACCTGCTCCAGCCAGTTCTCCCAGGGTGTGGTCTGGCGCGGAGAACGTGTGTCGGCAACGCCGCATCCGTGAATGTAGGGAATTTCCACCGCGTATCCGGCGCGCTGCAGCTTGCGCCCGATGTACTGCATTTCCAACGGGTTGCCATAAAGGCCATGCAGCAGCAAGATCGCATCTCTTCCGCCCGACATTTGAATCGTTTCTATCTTGGACACGCCTGATTGGTGTTGCGTTAAGAGGGGCGCCTAGTCTATCGGGATTTGCTTACAGGATGCTTTCACGGCAGCTGAGTTCGGGTTCGCGGCGGTTCGGACGCTTCCCGAACAGCACTGGCGCAGCCGCTGGCGGCCTATTCTTTCGATTCAGGTGGCGGGACGAGAGGAAAATTCAAGGTGAAGCACGCGCCGGAACCGGTATTGGTGAAGCTGATGTTCCCACCCATGTGGCGCTCAATGATGATGCGCGACATATAGAGGCCGATCCCGGTGCCCATGGACTTGGTGGTGAAATAGGGGTCGAACACCCGCTCCGCTATCTCCGGACTGATTCCGCCGGCGTTATCCTCCACCGTAATCCTGGCCGTTCCATCATGCCGAAACAGTTTGATGGTGACGCGCGGATCGGCGACTTTCCGTTCCAGGCAGGCCTCCTTGGCGTTCACGATCAGGTTGAGTACGACCTGGCCCAGCTCGTTGGCCGAGCCCAATGCTTGCACACCTTCCTCGCATTGAATTTCCAGCGCGATATTGTTGTTCCTCAGGCTGGGTTCCACCAGGCTTGCCGTATCTCTTATTTCCCTTGCGACGTCGAACTCGTCCGGTAATTTTGGCTGGAAGAAATTGCGGAAGTCGTCGATGGTCTTCGACATGCGCTGTATCAGTCTGTTGCCGAAATCGTGAAACTCGCTCATGCCGCGTTTATCCAGTTCGCCGAACTCGAAGGCGTCGCGGATGTTGGCCAGCAGGATGGCCAGGGAGTTGAGCGGTTGTCGCCACTGGTGCGCGATCATGCTGACCATTTCCCCCATCGCGGCGTGCCGCGACTGTTGCAGCAGCAACCGTTCCTTCAGCAGGTTTTCTTCGGTCTGTTCGCGCACCCGCTGTTCGAGCGAGGCGTTCAACTCGCGCAAGGCGTCCTCGGCGCGCTTGCGTTCGGTGATGTCGACGCCGATGCTTACGATGTAGTTGATGGATCCGGCTCTGTCCAGCAGGACTGCGTTGGACCAGTCGAACAGGCGCCGCGAGCCGTCGCGCATCCGCCAGTAATTCTCGTAGCGCGCGACCATCTGGCCCTGAGCCAGGTTGTCGAATACATCCTTCACCGCCGCCTTTTCTTCAGGCAGCAGAAAATTCTCCCAGAATGGCTGGTCGGCCACTTCGTCGAAGCTGTAGCCGGTCAGCAATTCCGCGGTACGGTTGAAACGGACGATGTGGCCATGACGGTCCAGCACCACGATGATGGTGCCTGCGGTATTCAGGACCGCACCGATGAAATCCCGTTCCTGCCGCAATACTTCCGCCGCATGCCGGCGTTCCTTTTCGGCATGTAGCGCCGCCACGCCGAAGGCGATGTTGTTGGCCAGTTCGAACAGCAGCCGGACTTCTTCTTCAATGAACGCGCTCGGAGCGGCAGCGTAAACCATCAGTGCGCCCCATACCTGGTCGCCCGTGATCAGCGGGAAAGCGGCGGATGAAGCATAACCGCGCTTCAATGCCTGCTCCCGCCAGGGGGCGAATGCCGGATTGTTGTGTATGTCCTGGTTGATGATCGCGCGACGTTCCCGAATGGCCGTGCCGGTCGGCCCCCGGCCCCGTTCCGTGTCGGCCCAGGTGAGGTGCAGGGTTTCAAGATAGCCATCTTCGAACCCGGCCTGCGCTACCGGACGCACGGTTTTTTCCTCATCGTTTTCGGCCAAACCGATCCAGGACAAGCGGTAGCCGCATTCCTCGATCACGATGCGGCAGATTTCGCGGAACAGTTCCGTTTCGTCACGGGCAACAATAACCGCGCGGTTCGACATGGAGAGCGCGATATAGGCCTGGTTGATCTTGTGCAGTTCGAACTCTTTCTGTTTGCGCTCCTGTATTTCGCTTTCCAGATCCAGCAACGTGCTGCGCAGCTTGACCGTCATGCTGTTGAAAGAGCTCGCCAGATCGCCGATTTCATCTTTTTTGCGCACCGCTACCTGACGTTCCAGATTTCCGTCCCGGATGGCGCGCGCGGTCGAGGCTATTTCCTGAATGGGCGCGACAATCCGGCGCATGGCGGTGAAAAATATCGCCAGTGCAACGCCCAGGGCCAGAACCATCACGATTCCGACAATCTTTACGCCGGTCAGCGCGGGAATCCGGGTTACCGAAACGGCGCGTTCGACCACCACGGTATAGGTCTGCTGGCCGAGTTGCACGGGATAGGTGGCAACGAACACCTCTTCGCCGTCAAGGCCGATTTGCTGCTGGTCGGGGCGCAGGCTGGCGCGGATCTCGCGCAGCACTACGGAGGGGTTGCGGTGGGCGATGATGCGCTGCTTTGTGTCCAGGATATAAACCAGTTCCCCCTTATCGGTTTTTACACTGGAGACCAGTGACCAGATGGCCTTGATGCGCAGTTGAGCACCGAGCACGCCGACGGTTTTTCCGCTACGCTGGTCCTTCAGCGGCATGGCCATGTCGAGCGTGGGTTCGCTGTTGGTGGGGTCGTAATAGATCGGGCCGAATTGGTTGTGCCCGGATTTGAGCGTTTCGTGAAAGAGATTCTCGATGGTCACATCCCGGTAGCCGGCGGCATGGGGCAGCCGGTACTTGGATAGATGGATGCGTTCGCGGCCGGCATCGTCCCACAGCCAGACTTCACGGAAAGCGCTCTGTTTGGCGAGCAGGCGTTCCATCACATGACGTTGTGCGTCGGTGTCCAGCGTGACGAAACCGGACAAGCTTGACGCGTCGTCCAGTGCCAGTTCAAAACGTCCCAGGAAATTCGTGACCTGCTCGGCAACGCTCTGAGCCAGCATTTTCTGACGCGCATAGGCGTCGTTGAGGTGCACCGAATAGATGTGCCAGCCGAGCAACGCTCCGGCCAGCAGCAACGGAACGACCGCGAGGCCGACAAAGGCTGCGATCAGCTGATTGCGCAGGCTGGCGTGATTCATGTTATTCCCGGATCACTTTCTCGGCCTGGAGCAGGATTTCATCCGGTATGAACAGTCCGATCGCCTGGGCAGCTCGCAGGTTGATGGCGAGATGGCTTTCCGCCGTTTCCACCGGCAGGTCTGCAGGGGGCGTGCCGCGCAGCACCTGGTCGACCAGTCCCGCCGCCTGACGGCCGATTTCTCGATGCACGAAGCCGTAACTCAGCAGCGCGCCCGCTTCCACCTGGCTTAGGCTGGGCGCGCACAGTGGCAGGCGCCGCCGATCCGCTGCAGCGACAATTTCCCGGATGTGCGACTCCACGCTGCTGTCGCGGGGAAGAAAAATGGCTTCGGCCTCGCCAGGAAGCGACAATAACAGTTGCCGCAGGTCTGCCTCGTTGCCGACCTCGCGCTCGATCAGTGTCAATCCCAGCGTTTGCGCCGCTTGTCGGGCCAGTTCCAGGGAGGCCAGCGCGCTCTTGTCGCCCGGTGTGTAAGGCACCAGTACGCGTTTGACGTGCGGCGCGAGCCTGATTAGCCACTGCATGCGCAGGTCGTCTCCTGCGGGCAGCCTTATCCCGGTAATGTTGCCGCCCGGTTTTTGGATGCTCTGCACAATGCCTGACCCGACCGGATCATTGACCGGGGCAAACACCACCGGGATGTTTGCCCCCTCGGTCGCCTGCTTTACTGCCTGGGCTGCCGGCGTGCTCGAAACGAAAATCATGTCGACCTTGTGGGCAAGATGCCGGGCGATCATGGGCGCAAGCTTGTCGATGCTGCCTGCGGGGCCGTCATTCAGAAAAACGACATTCTTGCCTTCCTTGTAGTCCCGTTCCGCCAAGCCCTCCACCAGGCCAGCGAAGGTCGTCGAGTCTACCGAGGTCAGTTGAATTACGCTGATTACGTAAGTTTTTCCGGCGGGCGTACGCAACCCCGGAATCAGCCAGTAGATGCCCGCCAGGAATAATGCCAGAGCGAATGCTATCCAGACCTTGCGCATCCTTCGTCTCCCTAGGTTTTAAGCAAATCTTACCACCACGCTTCCAACTGGACACCAGCATTCCAGCCCTGCGTCGCATCGGCAAATTCGCTCCCGCCCACCTGTCCACGAAAGGCGTCGCTCCATCCGGCACGTGTCACGTACCCGCGCAAAACCGGCCTGGACATGAAACCCCGCTGCTGCGCCCACTCCAGCGCCGCGGTGAGCTTCCACAGGTAGCCGCTAACACCCGAGGCGCGATTGCGCACCCGGTCGTAACCGGCCTCGCCAAGTAGCCGCCAGTGGTCATTGAGGAAATACATCGGCCGGGCGCCAAGGCTGACCCAGGTTTGATCGGTGTCATCGAACTGTCGCGAATCACGCTTTTCCCAGATCATGGCGCTCTGCATGGCCCATTTGTCTCCATCGTATAGATGCTGTTCCACCAGGCGCCAGGTGGTGGCGGCTTCCAGCCCGGCGGCGCCTTCCGCCGTGGTCAGCCGTGCCAGCGCGGCGGCGCTTTCCGAGGGAGAGTTCCAGGCGCTACGCGCTGCGCCGCGGCCATATTGCAGCGCGGCCGTGTTGGTGCCGCCGAAAACGCCTTGCTGGCTATGCTGGGCTGTGGCCGCCCAGCCCTGAGCGGCGTGAAGCGTTACCGTTCCGGCGCCGGCGGAAAAGGATTCGTCCTGAATTGCGCTGTGGCGCAGATCGAACATCAGGGTGCCACCGGGGTTGGCCTTGACGTTGTGCAGCCCGAATTCGTGATTGTGCGTCACCGCCTCGTCGGAAGAGGTGAGGCCAAGGCCGCTGGGGGAGGTGTGTTGTCGCAGGAAGGTGTAGGCCAGGTCGCCGAAGCCGCTGGGAATGTCGCGTACGCCGAAGCCGTCGCCCTTGAGGTTCATGTAAAAATAGTCGTTGATATGAATATCGCGGCGTTTGTAATAACGTCGCCCGATCCATGCCTTGGCCGGCGTACCGCGCAGGTTGCCGATTTCCACGAAAGCTTGCGCCATGGCCTTGTATTCGATGGTGTCACCATAGGCGCCATTGAACTCAGGCTGCGCTTCGGCATGAAAATAGGGGGCTGCGTTTCCCTCCTGGAGGCGGTGGCGATAAAAGAGACTGGCACGGCCATAAACCTCGCATTCGTTGCCAAGGCGGTATTTGGCCCCTGCGCCCGGCGCCTGGAAGCAGGACTGGGTGTGACCGCCCGAGTCGCCGATGCCCGCCCGCAAATAGCCGGTCGACCCGATATCGGTAATCCCGTCGCTCCACAGGACCGCAGCCTGCGAACTAGGGGCGGCGTAAAGCGAGGTGATGATCAGGATTGTGGCAAAACCACGGGGGAAAGAAGTCGGCCGACTCGCTTTTGGCATGATTGTGGAGGTCCTGTCAGCGCTTGATATCGGTTCTATTGTACGGAGAAATCAAGCGCGCCAACACATCCGAGCAGGTCGTCCGATTTGTTATTGTCAGGCGTTTTTGGCTGTTACCATGGCGTAATGATCAGAATTACGCCATACCTTGCTATCGACGAGCGCGAAATCGGGCTGCAATTCATTCGCGCGTCCGGGCCGGGCGGCCAGAATGTCAACAAGGTGTCGAGTGCCGTGCAGTTGCGCTTTGACGTGGCCCATTCGCTTTCTCTGCCTGAGGACGTGCGCGCCCGCTTGCTGCGGCTGGCGGGAAACCGTTTGACCACCGAAGGCGAAGTCGTGATCGAGGCCAAACGCTTCCGTACCCAGGAACGCAACCGGCAGGACGCCATTGCCCGATTGGTGGAGTTGATTCGCCGCGCGACCGAGAAGCCCAAGCCGCGCATCGCTACCCGGCCGACCCTGGCCTCGAAGAAACGCCGCCTGGAAAGCAAGAAGCAGCGCGCAGAGGTCAAGCGCGGGCGAGGGGCGGTAAGCGAGTAGCGCCGGTTCCGGTTTCTATCCCTGCTGTTTAGCTTCTTCTTCGGCGATCTGCTTGTGCACTTCCGCCATGTCCAGCGCCTGCGCCTGCTCGATGACCTCTTCCAGCGCCTGGCCGGGCATGGAGCCGGGCTGGGCGAAGATGATGACTTGTTCGCGGAAAATCATCAGTGTGGGAATCGAGCGGATCTGGAAGTGATGCGCCAGTTCCTGCTCTTCTTCGGTATTGACCTTGGCGAAAGTGACGCCGGAGACCTTTTCCGAGACGGCTTCGTAGGTGGGCGCGAAAGCTTTGCACGGTCCGCACCACGGCGCCCAGAAATCCACGACCACGAGATCGTTGCCGTTGATGATGCCGGCGAAATTGTCTTTGTTCAGTTCTACTGTGGCCATGTTTACTCCTTAATTGTCGTTAATTATCGGTTTCTTCCCGCAACTGCAAGATGCAAGGCCCACATGCGAAATGGACGACCGTGAAATCGAATATTAGCGAAAAATTATACTGCATGGCCGATTTATTCCCTTTCCACTTTTTGGCATACAATGAACAGGGTTTATTGCGGTTATTTGGGGTAGGACGAACATGGCTTTTCTTGACGAGCTGAAAAAAGAGGCAGATGCGCTAAAAGAGCAGGAACAGAACCTGACGCAGGCGCGTGCCATGGAGGTGACGCAAAGTTTTCTGCTGGTGCAGTCGAGGCTCAGGGCGATACTGCTGTATTTGCAGGAACTGGTAAAACACCTCAACACGGTTTCCGCCAGCACGACTCGAACCTATTACATCGACGGCTTCGGAACAATAGACGACTTCCGCCCGGAACGCTTCGTGGTGAACACCGATCGCTTCCACGTCGATGAAAAAGAATTCATCAAGGTGATCTATCTGCGTTTTTCCTGCAAGACCGGCCAGAAAATAGTGATCGAGAAAAACTCCCCCTCGCTGATCGAGATGGAGCGACAGTACCTGTGGCAGGCCAACGTCAAGTTCCAGTGCACAGAATTCAAGAATGAAAAAGGCCATGTAGACCGCGCCACCTTCGACGTGGTGAATGAAATCCCGGTCCACATCAAATTTTCCGCCGACTTCGAGAACGCCAAGATTTTCCTCGCCATCAAAAATTTAAACGGCCTGACCGTTAACGAATTCACCTTCGACGCCGACGAGGTGGATGAAACCTTACTCGACGAATTCGCCAAATATCTGATTGGAAAACCGACCAATTTTGTGGAACTTGGTCGCCACCAGCAGGCGATTAAACAGAAAATCGCCGTAAAACGTGCCAACCCCGAAGCCGCCTACGCCAAGCTCGATCCGAGCGCTGCTGCCAAACTTGACGCGGGCGCAGAGGGAGAAAAATCAAAGGGCAAAAAAGGCTTGTTCGGTGCCCTGAAATCATTGCTGTCGCGGGATTGAGTGCATATGGAAAGTAGCCAGGAGCCCAAAATAGATATCACACCAGCCTTTAAATTCATGGCGGAGAAGCTGGCTTCCGACCTGTTCTTTTCGGCCGGCGCACCGGCATACATAAAAATCGAGGGGGAATTGCGGCCGCTCAACAGCCAGGTACTCGATGTCGAGATGGTAAAGCGGGCGATTTACGGGATCATGAACGAGGAGCAGATCCACACCTTCGAAGCAAAAAATGAATTGAATTTCGGGCTCTCCGTGCCGGGTGCGGGGCGCTTCCGCATCAACGTGTTTCGCCAGCGCGGCAGCGTGGCAATGGTCGCACGCTATATCACCCACCAGGTCCCCACGCTGGACGGCACGAGTTTGCCGGCGGTGCTGAAGGATATGGTGCTGGAGAAGCGCGGTCTGATCCTGGTGGTGGGCGCCACCGGTTCGGGCAAGTCCACTACCCTGGCCGCCATGATCAACCACCGCAACGCGAGCAAGGCGGGGCACATTCTCACCATTGAAGACCCGATCGAATTTGTCCACAAGCACAACAAGTCGCTGGTCAACCAGCGCGAGGTCGGGATCGATACCGAATCCTATGCCACGGCCCTGATCAATGCCTTGCGCGAGGCGCCCGATGTGCTGCTGATCGGCGAGATCCGCGATACCGCCACCATGAAGCAGGCATTGATCATTACCCAGACCGGCCATCTGTGCTTGGGTACCTTGCATGCCAATAATGCCTACCACGCCATCAACCGGATCGTGAGTTTCTTCCCGGAAGAAGAGCGCGAGTCGCTTCTGCTCGAC
>JBDKRR010000251.1:0-3658 GCA_039683315.1 Sulfuricella sp. | reverse complement strand
AGGTAGCGACGCAGCGCGGTTTTGGTCGGGGCGTCCGGCGTTCCGAGGTTGATCAGCAGGATGCCAATCTTGCTGGGGCTGCCATGTTGATACGCGGGCTCAGGGGAAAAATTGGACATGGCGCGCTTTGCGGTTGAGGGTGGTTAGTGGTAGGACAGGGCGCTGCCCAGCAGCTTGGCTGTCACGTCCACGATCGGGATCACGCGCTCGTAAGCCATGCGCGTCGGGCCGATCACGCCCACGGTGCCGACCACCTGCCCGTCCACCTCGTAGGGGGCGGTGACCACGCTGCACTCGTCGAGCGGTGCATGGCCAGATTCGCCGCCGATGAATATCTGCACGCCATGTGCGCCCTGGCTGACGTCGAGCAGCTGGATCAGGGTGGTTTTCTGCTCGAAGGCGTCGAACAGCCGGCGCAGGCTCGACATGTTGGACGACAGGTCGTCGACGTGAAGCAGGTTTTTCTCTCCAGACAGCACATAACCTTCGCTTGGTTCCAGCGCCTGGCTGCTGGCTTCGAGCGCTGCCGACATCAGCGACGTCATGTCCTGATGCAGGCGTTTCAGCTCATCCTGCATGCGCGTGCGCGCTTCTTCCAGGGTGCAGCCGGCGTAGTGCTGGTTGAAGAAGTTCGCTGCGCGCGTGAGTTCAGCCGGGCTGTAAGCCTTGTCGGTAAGGAGTATGCGGTTCTGCACGTTTTCGTCGGCGGTGACGATGATGAGCAGGATGCGCTTTTCCGAGAGGGGCAGGAACTCCAGGTGACGGAAGGCGGGCGAGCGGCGCTTCGGTGTCATCACGATGCCGGCGAACAGGGTCAGGTCCGACAGCAGCTTCGATGCGGAAGCGATCAGCCGCTGGGGGTCGGCAGGATGGAGTTGGTTTTCCAGTTGGTGCACCTGAACCTGGTCGAGCGGACGCACGGTGAGCAGTGTGTCGACGAAGAAGCGATAGCCGCGCGGCGTCGGTATCCGACCGGCGGAAGTGTGGGGGCTGACGATGAAGCCCATCTCTTCCAGGTCCGCCATCGCGTTGCGAATGGTGGCGGCGGAGAGGTCCAGGCCGGAATGCTTGGACAGGGTGCGCGAGCCTACCGGCTGGCCTTCGGCGATATAGCGTTCGATCAGGGTCTTGAGCAGGAGTTGGGCGCGTTCGTTGAGCATCGGTCCATTTTACTGATTTGAATATCTTTGAGGCAATAACTTGCGGTTATAATTCGCGACATGAAAACCCCGTTCCAGACCGTTGCCCTGATCGGCAAATACAATAGTGCCGAACTGAGCGAACCGCTGCTGCGGCTGGCGCATTTTCTGCAGCAGCGCAAGCTCGAGGTGCTGCTTTCGCAGCAGACTGCCGAACGCATCGGCAGCGTGCCCTATGCCGCGGTGAGCATGAAAGAGATCGGTGCCCGAGCGGACCTGGTGGTGGTCATGGGCGGCGACGGCACCATGCTCAACATCGCCCGCGAGCTGATCGAATACGACGTGCCGCTGGTGGGCGTGAACCAGGGGCGTCTGGGTTTCCTCACCGATGTCTCCATCGAGGACATGCTGGAGACCATGGATGAAATCCTCGAAGGAGAATTTGCCGCCGAGGAGCGCTTCCTGCTCAATGCCGTGGTGCGCCGGCAGGGGCAGCCGGTTTATCAGGCCTATGCGTTCAACGATGTGGTGGTGAGCAAGGGCACCTCGGGACGCCTGATCGAACTCGAGGTGTTCATCGACGGCCAGTTCGTTTACAGCCAGCGCTCGGACGGCCTGGTGGTGGCCACGCCCACCGGTTCGACAGCCTACGCGCTGTCCGCCGGCGGGCCGATTCTGCATCCGACGCTGGAGGCGATGGTGCTGGTGCCGATTTGTCCCCATACCTTGAGCAACCGCCCGATCGCCGTCAACAGCCACAGCGTGATGGAAGTCCTGCTGCTGCATGCGGTGGATGCCAGCGTCAACTTCGACGGCCAGAGCCATATTGATTTGCAGCAGAACGACTGGGTGGTGGTGCGTCGTTCGGAAAACAATATCCGCCTGCTTCATCCGCTCGGCCACAGTTATTACAACACTTTGCGCCAGAAGCTGCGCTGGGGCGAGAAGCTGTGATGGATAACCTGGTGATGAGTAATGGGGTATGGGTGGTGGGAAACCGGCCTCCCCACATTACTCATCCCTCATCACCCATTACCCAATAATTATGCTGCTTTCACTCACTATCCGCGATTTCGTCATCGTCGACCGGCTGGAGCTGGAATTCAGTTCCGGATTTACCGTGCTGACCGGCGAAACCGGCGCCGGGAAATCCATCCTGATCGACGCGCTGGCCCTGGTGCTGGGCGAGCGGGGCGATGCCGGCGTGGTGCGTGCCGGCTGCGAACGCGCCGAGCTGTCGGCGGAATTCGATATCGGCCAGCTGCCCCAGTTGCAGTCCTGGCTGGAAGAAAACGATCTCGCCGGCGACCACGGGGTGTGCCTGATGCGCCGCAGCATCGATGCCACGGGCCGTTCGCGCGCTTTCGTCAACGGCAATGGCGTGACCCTACAGCAAATGCGTGAAGCGGGCGAATACCTGGTGGATATCCATGGTCAGCACGCCCATCAATCCCTGCTTAAGCCGGCGCTGCAGCGCGACCTGCTGGATGCCTATGCCGGACAGGGTGCCCTGGCGCGCGAAGTGGCCCTGGACTACCGTGTTTGGCAAGGTTTGCGCGAGCGTCGCGCAGCTTGGGAAAAAGACTCGGAGGCGGCGCTGGCCGAGCTGGAACAGCTGGAATGGCAGGTGCGCGAACTGCAAGGGCTCGATCTCGGCCCGGAGGAATGGCCGGAGTTGCAAGCGGAGCACGCCCGGCTTGCGCATGCCGCCAGCCTGCTGGAGGGTGCACAGTATGGCGTCGAACTGCTTGCCGATGGCGACCTAGCGCTGCTGTCGCAACTCAACGGCCTGATAGGGCGACTCAACAAGGTGCTGGAATACGATGCCGCCCTGGGTGAGCCGCTGGCCATTCTCGATTCGTCGGCCGCGCAGATGCAGGAAGCCGCCTACAGCCTGCGGCATTATGCGCAGCGTCTGGATCTGGACCCCGAGCGGCTGCGCGAAGTCGAGCAGCGCATCGAGGCGCTGCACGGCATGGCGCGCAAGTACCGGGTGATGCCGGAAGCCTTGCCGGCTTTGTTGCAGGAGCGTGAAGAACGCCTCGCGGGGCTGCAGCACATGGGTTCCGCGGCGGAGCTGCGGCAGCAGGAGGACGCGGCTCGTGAGGTCTATCTGGCCAAGGCTGCCACTCTGAGCGGGGAAAGACGGCGCGCCGCCCAAGAGCTGAGCGCACGGGTTAGCGAGGCGATGCAGCAACTGGCGATGGCGGGCGGGTGCTTCGAAGTGGCGCTGCACGGCCTGGAGGAGAGTGATGCCCACGGTCTGGAGCGGGTCGAATTTCTGGTGAGCGCTCACTCCAGTCTGGCGGCAAAGCCCTTAGCCAAGGTGGCTTCCGGCGGCGAGTTGTCGCGCATCAGCCTGGCGATCCAGGTCATGACCAGCAAAGTGGCGGCGGTGCCGACACTGATATTCGACGAAGTGGACGTGGGCATCGGCGGCGGCGTGGCCGAAGTGGTGGGGAAAATGCTCCGCGGGCTCGGCGCCGAGCGCCAGGTGCTGTGCATTACCCACCTGCCCC
>JBDKRR010000250.1:0-2463 GCA_039683315.1 Sulfuricella sp. | reverse complement strand
GATTGGCATGCCGCTCAAGAAAGTCTTAACAAATTACGGATTTTTGCACACCCTAACCGCCGCTTCCCCGGCCTTGCCGCAAGGCGTCTCAGCACCCGGAGCAGGATGCGGCGTCCCCTCCTGATCCATTCGTGCAGCCACGGTATCCCACGCGATCAGTCCCTTGCGGTCCACGCTCAAACGCAGCACCCACCCCTCCCGAGTTTCCGGGATTTCTGGCGGATCGAAGCCGTCGAAGACAAAGTTGCCCAGGCTATAAACGATCAGTTTCCCCCGATAATATTCCGCCCCCTGCGTCACATGCGGATGCCCCCCGATCACCACATCCGCCCCCGCGTCGATCATCGTCCGCGCCAGCTGGCGCTGGCGTTCACTGGGCTGCAGTTCGCGCTCCCAGCCCCAGTGCATGAAGGGGATCACCAGGTCCGCGCCTGCGGCACGGGCGGCGCGGATGTCGGCGACTACCTGGCTGTCTTCGCTCCAGGCAATGCCGGCCCAGTCCGGCCCGGCCTCGAAGGAACGCGGCTTGAATTCGTTGTAGCCGAGCAGGGCGATACGCAGGCCCTGACGTTCGATCCACAGCGGCGCATGGGCGGCGGCAAGGTCGCGCCCGCCGCCGAAATAGGGCAGGCCGTTTTTCTCGAGCAGCGTGAGGGTTTCGACGAAGGCGTCCTTGCCGTAGTCGCCGGAGTGGTTGTTGGCGACGGCCAGGGCGTTGAAGCGGCCTTTGAGGATGGGCAGCACGCGTGGATGGGCGCGGAAGGAAAAAATCTTGCTTTCCAGCGGCTGGCCGACGGTGGCGACCGGACATTCGAGGTTGCCTACCGTGAAGTCCGCCTGGGCCAGCGTGGCGGCGAAAGGGGCCAGCGGGTCGCGCCCCGACTGGATCACTTTCCCCGGGCCGTCGTCGAGCATGATGTCGCCAACGAAGATCAGGCGCACCGGATCGGCGATAACCGGGGCGCAGACGAGCAGCAGGCCGGCCAGCGCCAGGCGCAGCGATTTCAGGCTAACTTGGATCAAGTTCAACGCCGCGCTCCCTTGTCCCTTGCCATCTCGCACCAGTATTGCAGCTCGCTGTCGCGCACCGGTTCGTAGACCGACTGCAGGCCGCTGAAACCGTAGCGGGACGCGCTGTTGCCGGGCGGGGGGTAGGGGAAGCTGGCCTGGTGGATCAGCGTCGGGCCTTCGTCGCGGTCGACGTAGGTGTAGATCTTGATGGCGGCCAGGTTGGCGGGTTGGTCCTGGAATACCAGGCGCAACTGGAAGTAGGACCCCACCTTGATGCCTTTTACCCCATAGGGCGACTGCACCGGGTGGGCCGACAGAATTTTGGTTTCTCCGCCATAAGCGTAATGGCACAACACTTGCTCTGCCCCCGCTGCGGGGGTCGCCGCCAGCGTGATGGCTGCAGTAAACCTTAAGACTGAATATTTCAGGCTAGATAAATATGAAGAGATTGGGATGGCTGTAGACAGAATCAGAAATATCCTTTTAATTTGATTGAAAAGTAGAGAATTCCCAACAAAACAGGCTGATGTAGCATATAAATTGCCAAGCTGTGCCGCCCGGCCAATGCCAGCATACGGTTTCCATACGCTGTGGGGAGTGACTTTTGCGGTCTTTTTCCTTGTGCCGAACGCGTCAGGCTTTTGCCCAAAAACAGTCCCAGCAATACCACTCCAAACCAGGGAAAGAGCGGCACATAGTCTTCCGTGACTGGCTTGTGGGTCATCAACCCGATCCAGTTCGCCCAAGGTTGATCGAACCATGGGTGCTGGATCAACAAGCCAGCTGCAATCCATGTCACGCCAGTTACCAGGTTGATGCCATAAAAACGCGTAAAAAACAGGCCGAGCAGGCTGGCGAGGGCAATGAAATGCAGTACCCCGAAAAATATGCCGCTGGCCGGGTACATGCTATAGCTCGCCGCGCTGACCAGTGCGGCACAGGCCACCAACGTGACCAGTCGGCGCAGGTAAGATGCACGTCGCAGGCCGTTGGCAGTGGCTAGATGCAGACTGATACCGACAAGCAATAAAAACAGGGTCACGATCATGGCGCGTGCGAATAGCCAGAATGCGCTGTGGTAGAAATCGAACTCAGCTAGCTGGAAATAGTTGAGGTCGAAGCAGAAGTGATAGCAGATCATGAGTGCCAGCGCGACGCCGCGAGCCATATCCACGCCATTGATGCGACTCGGGAACGAAGCCGGAGACGACAGGGTTGCGCGATGGGCTTTTCCGGACTTTATGGTGCGCTTCATTCACATCTCTTCGATCGAAAACAGCCGCCGGTGCTCGCGGTGGGCATAGCGATCAGTCATGCCGGCGATGTAGTCGGCGATGGTGCGCGCCTTGTCGACCAGGGCCTTTTCCTGGTACTGCGGCGGCAGCAGGGCGGGCTTGTCGTGGAAGGCGGCGAACAGCTCGCGCACGATGCGGCGCGCCTTGCCGCTCATGC
>JBDKRR010000249.1:0-2708 GCA_039683315.1 Sulfuricella sp. | reverse complement strand
CCCGGATTGTTCGCGAAGGCCACTTTCATGCCCTTCTTGAGCTTGTCGAGGTTGGCCTGCACGATGCCGGCCTGGGTCACCAGGTCGGCGCGCTGCTCCGGGGTCAGGGACTGCCCGGCGTGGGCGGCGACGAACAGGCGGATGTTGGATAGCAGGTCGAGGCTCTCGGGCAGCTTGAGCAGCAAGGCATCCATGGTGTAGTAGGTGTCGAGGTCCGGGTCGAGGATGAGGTTGGAGGCATCCCCGGCGGCCGACATCAGCGCCAGCACGTCGGCCTGCAGCTTGCGGTGCAGGTCGTTGCTGATGGCCGGGGTCAGGGACGGCAGGTGCTTTTTCAGGTCGTCCCAGTCGGCGCGGACGACGCGCGCCTGATCGGCCACGGCCAGGACGTTGCCCAGCTCCCGGTCCGCTTGCTGCTGGGCGCGCATGATCTCGTCGATTTCCGCCTGCTTGTTGGGCAGGTGTTCCACGGCGAATGGCTCCTCGCGCAGGAACGCGTCCGCCAGCGACATCGACTGGGGCAGTTGCTCCACCAGTTTCTGCAACGGGCGCAGGTAGGCGTTGCCCTGCATCTCCCGGCGCGCGAAATCGATCCTTTCGCCGGTCTCGGAAAGGTAGAAATAGAACGCCAGCGCCAGCGGCAAGGCGAAGAAAAAGCTGATCAGCGCGAATTTGTGCGGGTAGCGCAGCCGGTCGATGAGGAAAACGGCGGGCTGGAAAAACCGCATCATGCGGCACCCGCCGGAGTGGGGCAGGCGTGGGGCTCATGGGTCGCATTCACGCTGTTGCGCGGACAGCCTTCCAGATTGCCGGCGGGCGCCGCGATGGCCAGCCAGCGCTCGATTTCTGCGTCGAAGCCGCATTCGCGCCGCCCTTCGCACTCGATGAGGGGGCGCCGGATCAGCAGCGGGTCGGCCAGCATCAAGGCCAGCGCCGCCGCCTCGTCGAGCATCTGCGGTGCCACCTCCCCGCTCTTGATGCGCGGCGCGGAAGTGTTGAACCACTCGGCGACCGGCCGGCCGCCGAAGAACGGGCGCAATGCATCGGCAGTCCACGGATGCACCAACAAGTTGCGCGCTTCCAGCTCGTGCCCGGCTTCACGCAGCAGGGCTTTCTGCCGCGCATTGCCCGTGCAGCCGGGCTTCTCGTAAAAAATGACGCTGCTCATGAGCCATTACCATTTATTGACTGGCACTGGTCCAAGCAAGTATTGCGCCTGTCATCAAGTCGCAGCAAGCATCCCCCGGCAAAGCCGGGGTCTTTAGTTTGTGAGCCGCTCAAAACGGCAAATAAACCTGCGCCACTCTTGCATTCCGCACTGCAGCTTCCCCCTTTGCAAAAGGGGGACGGGAGGGAGATTTTAGATTCGGCGACAGTTCACCATTTTCAAATCCCCCCACACCCCCCTTTTTGCAAAGGGGGGCAAATTCCGCGCCACCTCGGTAATGCGCCGAAATTGATTAACCATTTGTTTTTACTTGTGAACCTTCGCACCCTTCGCGGTGAAATAAGGTTTCAAGGATTATTGCTCACCGCCGCCAAGGAGATGTATGATGTTTTATAATTTCTTCACACCCCGTACCACGGAGAGTGTTCATGGAAAACCTGCCCAACGACCTGTTCGCGCTCAGCCTGCTGGTATTCATTCTCGGACTCAAGCACGGCTTCGACGCCGACCACCTCGCCACCATCGACGGCCTTACCCGCTTCAACTCCCGCGCCAACCCCCGCCTCGCCCGCTTCTGCGGCGCCCTGTTTTCGCTCGGTCACGGGGCGGTAGTGGTGACCATCGCACTGGCCGTGAGCGCCTTCGCGCGGCGCTGGCAGACGCCGGAATGGCTGGAGCTGTTCGGCGCCTGGGTATCCATCGCTTTCCTCGCCACCCTCGGGCTGATCAACATTTATGCCGTGCTGCGCACCGACCCGGCGCAGGTGGTGCGCCCCGTGGGACTGAAAGGCCGCTTCCTCGGCCGTTTGACGACGGCGGCGAGCCCAGGCCTGGTGGCACTGGTGGGCGCGCTGTTCGCGCTGTCCTTCGACACGATCAGCCAGACTGCGCTGTTCGCCCTCACGGCCACTCAATTCGGCGGCTGGCGCGAGGCGCTGATGCTCGGCCTGCTGTTCATGCTGGGGATGCTGGTCACCGACGGCGTCAACGGCCTGTGGATTTCGCGCCTGATCTGCCGCGCCGACCAGCTCGCCCTGATCGCTTCGCGCGTGATGAGCCTGGTCGTCGCCAGCGTCAGCCTGCTGGTCGCCGCCTTCGGCGTGGTCAAACTGGCCCTGCCGTCGATCGCGGCCTGGAGCGAAGGCAAGGAAATGTTCTTTGGCGGAGGCGTGGTCGTGGCGGTCGCCGGCAGCTTCCTGCTCGCCGTCTGGCTCACCCGCACGGCCTCCCCAGCTGCGGTCGTTGCAGAAGAATAAAACGCGAAAACATAGACATGAGGCTATTTCGGGATGTTGCATGTAACGCAAAAGCAGACCAACATGCGTTTCATGTAACACATGTTTATTGGAGATTTTCAAATGAGAACAAGTACATCTGAGCGGGTTCGACGCCACCGCGCCGCTTTGCGCGCTGCCGGGCTACGCCCGGTGCAGATATGGGTGCCGGATACCCGGCGCGCTGGCTTCGCCGAGGAGTGCCGCCGCCAGTCACTGTTGTTGAAGGGTGACGCTCATGAGCGCGAAATCGGCGAATGGCTGGA
>JBDKRR010000248.1:0-1856 GCA_039683315.1 Sulfuricella sp. | reverse complement strand
GCTGCGCCACAGCACGCAAGTGCCGACTCCAGACTGGCGACACGCCGAAGCGGGCGAGTCGCCACGCGATTTCGCGCTGCGCTGCGCGGCGGCATTGCGCGCGCACCTGCAACAGCACCATGCCGAGACCGCCGCCTTCATTGTCGAACCGCTGGTACAGGGCGCGGCGGGCATGGGCATGTACGACGCCGAATACCTGCGCCAGGCGCGGGCCATCTGCAACGAGTTCAAGGTCCACCTGATCGCCGACGAAATCGCGGTCGGCTTCGGCCGCACCGGCACCATGTTCGCCTGTGAACAGGCCGGCATCCGGCCCGATTTCATGTGCCTGTCGAAAGGCATCAGCGGCGGCTACCTGCCGCTCTCGGCCGTGCTGACGACGGACGAAGTTTTCCAGGCGTTTTACCACGACGAAACGGCCAAGGGCTTCCTGCATTCCCACTCCTACACCGGCAACGCGCTGGCCTGCCGCGCCGCGCTGGCGACGCTGGACATCTTCGAGCAGGACCAGGTCATCGCGGCCAACCGCGCCAAGGCCGCCTACCTGACGCAAGCGGCACAGCCCTTGCGCGAACACCCCAGGGTCAAGAACTTCCGCCATACCGGTATGATCTGGGCGTTCGAGGCCGAAAGCGACACACCCCATTTCTCCCGCGCCTTTTACCAGCTGGCACTGGAAAACGAACTGCTGCTGCGCCCCATGGGCAACACGGTGTATTTCATGCCGCCGTATGTCATCAGCGAGGAAGAAATCGACTTTCTAGTCGGCGGCACACTCAAGGTATTGGAACAACTATGTTAGTTCTCGGCATCGAATCCTCCTGCGACGAAACCGGCGTCGCGCTCTACCACACCCAGCGCGGCCTGCTCGCCCACGCCTTGCACTCCCAGGTGGCGATGCACGCCGAATACGGCGGCGTGGTGCCGGAACTGGCCTCGCGCGACCACATCCGCCGCGTGCTGCCGCTCACTCGCCAGGTGCTGAAGGAAGCGGGCTGCACCCTGCAGGACATCGAGGGCATCGCCTACACCGAAGGGCCCGGCCTGTCCGGGGCATTGCTGGTGGGCGCGAGCATCGCCGCCGCGCTGGCTTTCGCGCTCAAAGTGCCGACCGTTGGCGTACACCATCTCGAAGGACACCTGCTGGCACCCCTGCTGGAAGAAAATCCGCCCGCGTTTCCCTTCGTCGCCCTGCTGGTGTCGGGCGGCCACTCCCAGCTCATGGAAGTAACCGGCATCGGCCAGTACACCACCCTGGGCGACACGCTGGACGACGCCGCCGGCGAGGCTTTCGACAAGACGGCGAAACTGCTGGGCCTGGGCTATCCGGGCGGGCCGGCGCTATCGAAGCTGGCGCTGCAGGGCACGCCGGGACGCTTCAAGCTGCCGCGCCCGATGCTCAACAGCGGCGACCTGAACTTCAGCTTCAGCGGTCTCAAGACCGCCGTGCTCACGCTCGCCAACCAGCACCGCAACGACGCGCAGGAGCTGGACGAACAGACCCGCGCCGACATCTGCCTCGCTTTTCAGGACGCCATCGTGGAAGTGCTGAGCAAGAAAGCCGTCGCCGCGCTCAAGCAAACCGGCCTTTCAAGACTGGTCGTGGCAGGCGGAGTGGGCGCCAACAAACAGCTCAGGGACGGCCTCAACCATGCCACGGCGAAAAGGCGTTTCGAAGTGTTTTATCCCAAGCTGGAATTCTGCACCGACAACGGCGCCATGATCGCCTTCGCCGGCGCCATGCGTCTGCGCCGCGAAGGGCGCCGCACCATGAATTTCCCCATCAAGCCGAGATGGGATCTGGCACAACTCGACGCGCCGGATTAGGGCGCCCACGCTCTGCCGTAGGCTGGCGG
>JBDKRR010000247.1:0-33070 GCA_039683315.1 Sulfuricella sp. | reverse complement strand
CGGCGGTCAGCATGCCGATGCCCATCGGCGCCCCTTCGAACAGGAGGCCGATACCCGGCAGGCCGCCGAAAGTGCTCTGCAGCCAGGGCTGCACGTGTTGGGCGAACAGCGGGGCGAACACGAACAGACCCCACATGCCGTAGATGATGCTGGGAATGCCGGCCAGCAGTTCGATCGCCGTGCCGAGGGGGCGGCGCAGCCAGGGCGGGGACATTTCGGTGAGGAACAGGGCGATGCCGAAGCTGACCGGGATGCCGATCGACAGGGCGATAATTGAGGTAACCAGGGTGCCGATGATCGGCACCAGCGCGCCAAATTTTTCGGTGACGGGATTCCAGTCGGAGCTGAACAGGAAGCCGAAGCCGAAGGACTTGATCGCCGGCAAACTGCCGATAAAGAGAGAGCCGATGATGGCGGCGAGCAGCGCGAAGACGAGAAATGCAAACAGCCACGTCGTGTTACGAAAAATCTGGTCAAACAGATGTTGTCTTTTCAGTGTCGCTGCGGAGTGTATTTTTGACATCGTTTGGCTTCGTAGAACTGAAGAAAGTGCAGGTTGATTTGTAAACTGATGATTATAACCAGTTTGAATCCCGGCACTAGCGGTTGCCTGGCAATTTGTTGTATTCATGCTAGTGTTGGTCCATTTTATTCATGAAATGGCGCTGAACGATTTTCAGCCATATTGCTGAAACGGCTGAAAATCGTTCAGGGTCATACCCGTGAACAGGCCGGGCATACAACATGCCCGGCCTATTTTCTTGCAGTTGCCAGGGCTTAGTACACGGCTTTGCCGTTAGCACCCTTGATGTTGGCTTTCCACGATCCCTCAATCAGTTTTACGACATTTTCCGGCATCGGGACGTAGTCAAGTTCCAGTGCCATGTTGTCGCCCTTGGTGTAGGCCCATTCGAAGAATTTCAGGACGCTCTTGGCCTGTTCCGGATTGTCCTGTGCCTTGTGCATCAGGATGAAGGTGGCGCCAGTGATGGGCCAGCTTTCCTTGCCTGGTTGTTGCGTCAGCACTTGATAGAAGCCGGGCGCTTTGTCCCACTTGGCGTTGGCGGCGGCGGCCTTGAAAGTGACGTCGCTAGGCTTGACGAAGTTGCCGTCCAGGTTTTTTACCATACCGGATGCCATCTTGTTTTGCAGGGCATAGGCGTATTCGACATAGCCGATGGAGCCCTTGATCTGCTTCACGAAGTTGGCTACGCCTTCGTTGCCCTTGCCGCCGGTGCCAACGGGCCATTGCACGGAAGTGCCTTCACCCACTTTGGCTTTCCACTCTTCGCTCACCTTGGACAGGTAGTTGGTCCAGATGAAAGTGGTGCCGGAACCGTCCGAGCGATGTACCACGGTGATGGCTTGATCTGGAAGGTTGGCGCCCTTGTTCAATGCGACCAGTTTCGGGTCGTTCCACTTGGTGATCTTGCCCAGGAAAATATCGGCCAGCACTTCTCCGGTGACTTTGATTTCGCCGGTTTTGAGTTCGGGCAGGTTGTAGACCGGGATATCGCCACCCATCACGGTGGGGAACTGGGTCAGGCCGTCTTTTTCCATGTCTTCAAATTTGAGGGGCATGTCGGACGCGCCGAAATCAACGGTCTTGGCCTTGATTTGTTTGATGCCGCCACCGGAACCGATGGACTGGTAATTCATGCCGATACCGGTTTCTTTTTTGTAGGCGTCAGCCCATTTGGCGTAAATCGGGTAGGGGAAGGTTGCGCCGGCACCGGTGATGTCGGTGGCGAAAGCTCCGGTAGTGAAAGCGAATGCTGCAGCGGCGATCAGGGTACGACTGAATTGCAGTTTCATCTAGAACTCTCCTGTGGAATGAAGTAGGGCGTAAAACAGAAGCAAAGTTTAGTCAGTCAATGTTACAGAATTATGAATTCCGATTCTCGGATTCCGAAGAGCCGGTCAGGTGATGATGCGACGTTCGATAAACAGGGTATTGCCCTGGCCCAGCTTGGCCTGTTTTTTTGCTTCGGCTGCTGCTGCTGCGATGTCGTGGTGCGAGCGGTAAGCGCCGCGGATGACGGGAACCGCGCCGATGGACAGGCTGGTGAGGGGAAAAAATAGTGCCTCACCCTGGCGGCTTTGTGCATGAAATCCGTCGTTTGCCTTGTCTGCACTGTCGAACAGATCCTGGACTGCAACGTCGAAGCGTCGCAACGTCTGCTCGCAGCGCCATTCCCAGTCGTCGCTCTGGAAGATCGTCACGAAGTCGTCGCCGCCGATATGGCCGACGAAATCCCGTTCCGGATCGCTGGTTTCGCGCAGGATTCCGGCTACCAGCTGGATCATGTCGTCGCCCTTGCGATAGCCGTAGCGGTCGTTGAATGGCTTGAAATTGTCGAGGTCGCAATAACACACCACGAAGGCGCTGCCGCTTTGCAGCAGGCGCTCGATATGTTCGTTGATCGGCACGTTGCCCGGCAGCAGGGTAAGGGGATTGGCATAACGGGCCGACTGCAGTTGCAGTTCGGTGATTTCGCGGATCAGGTCCTGGCTGCTGCCTATACCCAAAAATTGCCCCGCTTCGGTAATGATGAACCCGTCCGCAAGATGACGGCGTTCGCCCTCGGCCACCATGCGGCTGAGTTCCTGCAGGCTGAGGGACTGCTCCACCGTCAGCGGGTGGTTGTCCATGAAGCGGGCGCAGGACTTCCTGCCGTAAAGTTCGCGCTGGTACGGCTGGGCGAAGCGGTCGAGCAGGGAAAAGCGGCTGATCAGGCCGTGCGGCCGTCCGTCCTTTACAACCGGCAGGACATGCAGTTCCGGATCGCGGGTGAATATCTGGTAAACCGCCTCGGCCGTCGTGGTGTCCGTAACGGTGGGAACCGTGCGCAGCAGCTTGCGCGCGGTGACGGCTTTGTGCAGCGGGTTGTTTTGTGGATAAACCGCAATATGGTTGAGCTTCAGGCTGTCTACCACCTCGGCCGGAGCGGACAGCGGCGGAATCGCCTTGGGGCGGGCGATATGGTATCCCTGCCCGAAGGCGATGCCGAGATCGTGGACGACATTGAGCTCAGCCTGTGTTTCTATGCCTTCGGCAATCACGTGTGTGCCGAGGCTTTCCGCGATGACCTGGATGGAGCGCACGAACTGGAGCTTGACCGGGTCCTGGTTGATGCCCTGCACGAAGTGCATGTCGATCTTGACGAATTCCGGGCGCAGTTCCGACCACAGGCGCAGGCTGGAGAATCCGGCTCCGAGGTCGTCCATGGCGATCTCGAACCCCATCGAGCGGTAGTGGTGGACGGCTTCGCGCAGCAGGTTGTAATCGTAGATCGGTTTGTTTTCAGTGAGTTCTATCACTACTCGGGACGGATTCAGATCGAGTTGGTGAATCAGGCGCAGCGTTTCCCCCTGGCGAAAATCCGACTGCAGCAGGCATTCGGGACTGACATTGAGGAACAGTCGCCCCGGCAGTTGCTGCTTGACGAAATTCTCAAGCGTGACCAGGCGGCACAGCCGCTCCAGGTCGGCCAGGCGGTTGCCCATCTCGGCGGCCTTGAACAAATTGGCGGGGGAGTGCAACGGACTGTCGGAAGGGCCGCGGATCAGGCCTTCGTAGCCGAATATCTGGCCGCTGGAAAGGTTGAGGATGGGCTGGAAAAACGGCGTCAATTGGCGTTTGACGAGAATCTCGTCCAGCCTTTGCAGGTTTTCACTTTCTGATGTGGGTCGTTGCTCGTGCCCATTGCGGGGGCCGAATTGCAGCCGAGGCTCGGCCAAGTCCATAAAAGGTCTCATCGTTGGAAGAAAAGGTGGCACAGGGTAACGGGGAAATGTGACAGAAATATGAAAATCATGTTACAGCGGCTCGGCTGATCAGGTCTGCCATTCCAGCATGATGCCCGGTTCGTCCGGCAAGGCCTGGAACTTGCAATCTATGCCGATTCCCACCACTGCCGCCAGATTGTCCCCGCTGAACAGTAAGGGCAAGGTCTGGCGCGACCACGGCGGCGTGCCGGTTTCCTGAAACAGGTTTTTCAGGCTGCGGCTAGGGCGTGTGCTGTCTGGCCGCAATCGCTCCCCGCCTTGCCGCACACGGATGGTCACGCGTTCGCGTTGCAGGCAGGCGAGGCTGATGCCCTGGCCGCTTGACGGCCAGAATTTAAGAACGCCGCCTAATTCCGGGAGCTGTATTTCATTCTCACCTTGCCAAGGGTAGCTTAGGGAGGCGGGCGGCGGGGTGAGCGCAGGAATCACCCAGGCGCGATCCATGAAGCGCTGGAGCTCGAATGCGCCGAGCGGAATTTTGACCCGGGCATCACGTTTCGCGGTAAGCAACTGGTGCAGCATTTCTTCCAGGCGGATGGCGCTGGGAGCGGGGATGCAATGCCATTTGAGGAAATGGCGCAGGAGATTCCGGGCGCGGGGGGCGGGCAGGCGCGCCAGGGCAGTAACGGATAACTTATTGTCGTCGATCGCTTTGGCGCCATCGAGTCGTGCCAGTTCGTCCTGCAGATGTGCGCTTTCGGCGAAGTTGCGACTGGCGCGATAGAGCGTTTCGCGGTAGGCGGGGAAGCGTTCCTCGACGATGGGCAGCAGGCGGTGGCGCAGGAAATTACGGTCGAAACGCGTGTCCAGGTTGCTTTCGTCTTCCACCCAGGCTAATTCGTGCCGGCGCGCGTAGCGTTCCAGCGCAGTGCGCGGAAGTTCCAGCAACGGACGCAGCAGGCGCTGGTTTTCTTCTGCCATGGCGCTTGCACCCGCCACGCCACTGCCGCGCAGCATTTGCAAAAACAGAGTTTCGACCTGGTCGTCGAGGTGATGCGCCAGAACGATGAAATCTGCAGTGGAGCGCGCCAGCGCCGCATGCCGTGCGGCCCGTGCCGCTGCTTCCAGGCTGTCGCCGGCAGGAGTGATCGTGACGCTGGCGATTTCAAGCGGAACGCCATAATCCTGGCAGCACGCGACGCAGAAATCAGCCCAGTCGCTCGCATGGGGACTGAGCTGGTGGTTGACGTGCGTGGCGGAAAGATGGAACTGCAGCGGCCCGCGTAGGCCGGCCAGGATGTCGAGCAGAACGACGGAGTCCACCCCTCCGCTTAATGCCAGCATTAGGTGTTGGCCGGGTTGAATCCGTTTATCTAGGAATTGTGCGACGTGGGCGGCTGGGTCAGGCAGCTTTTTCTTTGAACTTGCCATAGCTCATCAGCCGCGTGTAACGCGTTTTCAGCAGTTCGTCCAGCGATGGATTTTCCTGAATCTGGTTCATGCTTTCCTGCAGCGCTTTTTTAAGCGTCTGCATCGTCGTGTCAGGGTCGCGATGAGCGCCGCCGACCGGTTCGCTGACTATCTTGTCGATCAGTCCCAGCGCCTTGAGCCGATTGGCCGTGATCCCGAGTGTTTCAGCAGCGAGCGGCGCCTTGTCCGCGCTCTTCCACAGGATGGAGGCGCAGCCTTCGGGCGAAATGACGGCGTAGCTGGAGTATTGCAGCATCAGGGTCACGTCACCGACGCCAATCGCCAGTGCGCCGCCGGAGCCGCCTTCGCCGATGATGGTGCAGATGATGGGGGTGCGCAACTCGGACATGACGTAAAGATTACGCGCGATGGCCTCGGACTGGCCCCGCTCTTCGGCGCCGATGCCGGGATATGCGCCCGGGGTGTCGATAAAGGTCATCACCGGAATGCCGAATTTTTCCGCCATGCGCATCAGACGTAGCGCCTTGCGGTAGCCCTCGGGGCGCGGCATGCCGAAATTGCGGCGGATCTTTTCCTTGGTGTCGCGCCCCTTCTGGTGGCCGATTACCATGACCGACTGCCCGTCGAAACGAGCCAGGCCGCCGACTATGGCCGGGTCGTCGGCATAAGCGCGGTCGCCATGCAGTTCTTCGAAATCGGTGAAAATGCCCTGCAGATAGTCCAGCGTGTAAGGCCGTTGCGGATGACGCGAAACCTGCGAAATCTGCCAGGCGCCGAGTTTTCCGTAGATGTCCTTGGTGAGGCTCAGACTTTTTTTCTGCAAGCGCGCAACTTCTTGCGAGAGGTCGAGCGCGGAGTCTTCCTGAACGTTGCTCAGCTCTTCGATCTTGCCTTCGAGCTCGGCGATGGGCTGTTCAAAATCGAGAAAAGTGGTTTTCATGGGCGGACGCTACCTAAAGGTGAAATGCATGATACAGAGCTGACGGGCGAAAAAGAAGGGGCGGGGAGCCCCTTCATTCCGTGTTACTTGCTTGTGGTCAGCAGCGGCGTGCTGCTTTCATCCAGGTTGAATGCCTTGTGCAGGACGCGCACGGCAAGTTCCAGATATTTTTCGTCGATCACCACGGAGATCTTGATTTCCGAGGTGGAAATCATCTGGATGTTGATGCCTTCTTCCGCCAGGGTACGGAACATGGCGCTGGCGATGCCGACGTGGGAGCGCATGCCGACACCCACTACCGAGACCTTGGCGATTTTTTCATCGCCGACTACTTCACGGGCGCCGATATGGGCCTGAACCCCTTTCAGGATGGCGATGGCCTTTGCGTACTCGTTGCGGTGCACGGTGAAGGTGAAATCGGTGGTGCCGTCAGCGCCGACGTTCTGGATGATCATGTCCACGTCGATGTTGGCTTCCGCCACCGGCCCCAGGATCTGGTAAGCAATCCCCGGGCGGTCGGGTACGCCTAGCACGGTGACTTTTGCTTCATCGCGATTGAACGCGATGCCCGAAATAATCGCTTTTTCCATTTTCTCGTCATCCTCAAATGTAATCAGCGTGCCATCGCCGCCTTCTTCGAAGCTGGAGAGCACGCGCAGTTTTACCTTGTATTTGCCGGCGAATTCCACCGAGCGGATCTGCAGCACCTTTGAACCGAGGCTGGCAAGTTCCAGCATTTCCTCGAAGGTGATGGTGTCCAGGCGGCGCGCCTCCGGCACGATGCGCGGATCGGTGGTATAGACGCCATCCACATCGGTATAGATCTGGCACTCGTCGGCCTTGAGCGCGGCAGCCAGCGCAACGCCTGTGGTGTCCGAGCCGCCTCGGCCGAGGGTGGTGATGTTGCCGTCTTCGTCCACGCCCTGAAAGCCCGCGACCACGACCACGTGGCCGGCGTCGAGATCGGTATGGATCTTGTCGTCGTCAATCGAAACGATGCGTGCCTTGGTATGCGCATCGTCGGTGACAATTCTCACCTGCGCGCCGGTGTAGCTTTTTGCCTTGAGTCCCAGGTCCTTGAGTGCCATGGCGAGAAGGGCGATGGTTACCTGTTCCCCGGTCGAAACCATGACATCCAGTTCGCGTGGATCCGGTGTGCTCTGGATTTCCTTGGCCAGCGCCAGCAGGCGGTTGGTTTCGCCGCTCATGGCGGACACTACGACCACGACCTGGTGACCGAGGCCGCGGAAGCGCGCCACGCGCCGTGCGACATTCTTTATCCGTTCCGGGTTGCCGACCGAAGTGCCCCCGTATTTCTGTACGATCAATGCCATTGCAGTCTCTGCAAAAATTGGGAATTTTAGCTTATTTACAGTGAGAAAACGAGAGCGTATTGTTCGTAAACCAATAGCATTATGCTCGCCTCGTACCACACAAAAATTTGTCATGTCTATAGGGAAAACCATTATTCTGTGTTATTATTTTCCTGTCATTTGTCGGGCATCGGCCGAACAGACTATTTAAATCATTTGCTTGAGGTGCTTAATCATGAAACTTTTCGAAAAAATTACTAACCCGCGTGAAATCCGCCGCAAGCTCGGTATGAACCAGCAGGAATTCTGGACCAAGATCGGCGTCACCCAGAGTGGCGGTTCGCGTTATGAAAGCGGGCGCGACATGCCCAAGCCGGTGCGCGAATTGCTGCGTCTGGTACATATGGAGCAAGTCGATCTCTCCAAAGTGAAGCGTGAAGATTTCGAGATCGTGGAATACATGAAGCGGGCCCACGCCGATCTTTACAAGAGCATGAAGAAGGCTGTACGCAGCGCTCACAAGGAAACCGGCAGCAACGTGCACTAAATGCTGAGTTTTACTGCTAGCCCCAGTTGCTTGATGTCGTGTGCGAGCGCCTCGAGCCAGGCGCTGGGTGCCTTGCTCAGGCGCGGCGCGTCCGGTTGTAGCGAAGGACGTGCCAAACCATATAGCAGTACTCCCTGCAGCGGGATGCTTTCAGCCTGGCAGCGCGCCAGAAGTTCCAGGTAAGCCTGGCGTTCATCCGCTGGTGCAGGCTGGCCATCCAGGGCAAATGTCGCAGTCTGAATCCAGGTTGGACAAAGACTGGCTGCAACGCGTAAATTCTTGAGTACGGTTTCCGTTGTCTGGCGGCTGTGGTTGATGCGCATTCGACCTTGTGCAGTCGCGCTATCCAGCTTGAACCAGATTTCCCCATTCAGTTGCGCCATTTTTCTTATGCCATTGCGTACCGACGGGCGATGAATCAGGCTGCCGTTGGTAATAAGCACCAATTTGATCGTGCCGTTCAGGCGGAATTCGTCCATGACGCGTCCGATCACTTCGATGGCCTGTTCGAATTCGGCGGCGCTGGTGGGCTCACCGTTGCCTGACAGGGCGATGTCGTTGAGGCGCCGGGCTTCCGGCGGAACGTTGTCGTGCATGAAAGAGCCATGCAGCAATTCATTCAGAAAACCGCGTAATTCCCTTTCCAGCAAGAGAAGATCGACCGGCGGAGCGCTGCCGCGTTGCAGGTTCGGCACCTGGCAATAAATGCAGCGCCAGTTGCAGGCGTTGTTGGTGTTGAGATTGATGCCGACCGACACGCCGCCAGCGCGGCGCGATACTACTGGGTACACGTAGCGAAGTCCGGCGCTATCGCGGCTGTGGTTCGTGGCCGTGAGTTGGGGGATTTTGGTGCTCATGCGTTTGATTGAACCACTGAACGCCGCCTCGGGCAAGGATGAATGATATAATTCGGGCTCATTTTTCGAGCGCTTTTCGACATGCTGATTACCCGCAGGCTGGAGTTTGATGCCGGCCACCGCATCCCCAATCATGACAGCCAGTGCCGGCATATGCACGGCCATCGCTATGCGCTTGAAATAACGCTTTCCGGCCAGATTATCGACGTTGAGGGTGTTTCCGAACAAGGCATGGTGATGGACTTTTCCGCTGTCAAAACCATTGCCAAGGAAATGTTGGTCAACCACTGGGATCATGCGTTCCTGGCGTACCGGGGGGATGCTGCCGTGGTGGCATTCCTGGCCACGCTGCCCGAACACAAGACGGTGGTGCTGGATGTCGTTCCAACTGCGGAAAACCTTGCGGCAGAAGCCTTCCGCGTACTTGACAAGGCCTATGTCGACACCTATGGAAACCAGCTGCGCCTGGAGCGCGTGCGTCTCTACGAAACGCCCAATAATTGGGCTGATGCCGTGCGCTAGCGCGCGTGCTTATGTTCCTTCCCGAGTAGTGTGATGTTTAAACTGATCGTTCTGGTTTTTGCCCTGTTGTCGCTGTCGCAAGCAGGTGCGGCTAATCGCGACGACGATTTTCTGGCGGCACGGGACGCGTTTCGCACGGGCGATGCCGCGCGACTGAATGCGATTGCGAAACGCCTGAACGGCGACGTGCTGGCGCCTTACCTGGCCTATTACCAGATCCAGATGCGGCTCAAGGATGCCAGTGAAGAGGAGGTGCGCAGCTTTATCGCGAGCAACGCCGATACCCCTCTTTCCGACCGCCTGCGCGCCGACTGGCTGAGGATGCTCGGGCGGCAGCAGAATTGGGCAACATTTCAGGCAGAATATCCGGCGCTGGCGAGCAATGATGATGTCGAACTCGCCTGTTTTGCGCTGCAGGCAAGGTTGCAGGGCGGCGACGATTCAGTTGCACGGGACGCTCGGCGGAAATGGCTGAGCGGCGGCGAATTGCCGTCGTCCTGCAAGCCGCTGTTCGATGCCTTGTTCGCGGCCGGAACGTTCGGTGTCGAGGATGCATGGGCGCGTATCCGGCTGGCGCTGGAAATGGGCAACATCGGTGTGGCGCGCCAGCTAGTCCTGGACTACCTGCCCGAGGCGCAAAGGGACAGCCTGCGAAACATGGAAAAGGTGGCCGACAACCCGCAGCAATTCCTCGATTCGGGTGCCATCGACACGCAAAGCCGCCCGGGTCGCGAACTGGCCATGTTCGCCGTTTACCGTCTGGCTCGCAGCTCGCCGGCTGCCGCACAGCCTTACTGGGAGCGCTTGCGCGCCAGGTTCAGCGGCGAAGAACAAGGCTATGTCTGGGGACAGATGGCTTTTCATGCTGCACGCAAGCATGATCCTGTAGCTTTGAAATGGTTCCATGAGGCAGGCGCCACGCCCCTCAACGAATTGCAAATGACCTGGCGAGTGCGCGCAGCCTTGCGCGTACAGGATTGGCACGAGGTCCTGCAAAGCATCGCCGCAATGCCGGAGGAGCTGCAAAACCAGGGTGCATGGCGCTACTGGAAAGCGCGGGCGCTCAAGTCGCGAGGCAAGCTCGGCCCTGCCAACGCGATTCTGGCAAGTCTATCGCGCGAGCACAATTTCTATGGGCAGCTGGCGACCGAGGAGCTGGGCGCTGTGGTCAGTAATCCTGTATCCACCTACCAACCCGGCGCGGACGAAATAAGTGCAGTCAATGCCATGCCCGGCATCCGGCGTGCTTTGGCGCTGTATCAACTCAATTTGCGCACCGATGCCAACCGCGAGTGGATATGGGCGACACGCGGCTTCGACGACAAGCAGTTGCTGGCTGCCGCAGAAATTGCGCGGCGTAATGACTGGCTCGATCGCGCAATCAATACGGCCGACAAGACGCGCGAACTGCACGATTTCGGCCTGCGCTATCCCGCGCCGCACCGCGACGTGATGCAGGTCTACGCCCGTGAGCGCGATCTCGACGAGGCCTGGGTCTATGGCCTGATCCGTCAGGAAAGACGTTTTGTGCAGCAGGCGCGCTCCAGCGTCGGCGCGTCGGGGCTGATGCAGCTGATGCCGGCAACCGCGCAGTGGATCGCCAAGCGGCTTGGCCTCAAGCATTTTCGGCAGAACCTCATCGGTCAGCTCGATACCAATATTTCCTTCGGCACCTATTACCTGAAGTACGTGCTCGATACCAACGACGGCCAGCCGGTGCTTGCCACCGCCTCATACAACGCGGGGCCGTCGCGGGCCAAACGCTGGAAGGATGAGCGTGCGCTGGAAGGAGCGATTTACGCCGAGTCCATTCCCTTTACCGAAACCCGGAACTACGTGCAGAAGGTCATGAGCAACGCCAGCTACTACGCTAACCGTTTCGGACAGCAACTGGTTACGCTCAAGCAAAGATTGGGAACCATCTCGGGCAGAGTCGGTGAAAAGGAGTGTCAGAGCCGGGATGAACGCAGCCCCTCCTGCGATCCGTGACGAGCAGCCGATATTCCGGCTAAAATTGTCCTGTTTACCGAGCAGCGGTTTTTTTAAGGCGCAAAATGAATATTAAAAAAGTGTGTGTACTGGGGGGCAGCGGTTTTGTCGGTATTCATCTCGTCAATAAGCTGGCTATGGCCGGCCACGCGGTGCGGGTTCTGACGCGTACGCGCGAGCATGCCAAGAAGGTGGCGGTGCTGCCCGGTGTGGAAGTGTTGGAGGCCAATATTTTCGATCCGGCCGAGCTCGAACGTCATTTCGCCGGCATGGATGCGGTGATCAACCTGGTCGGTATCCTCAACGAACAGAAGGCCGGCCAGGCAGAGGGCCGCGGTGATTTTCATGAAGTGCACGTCGAGCTGCCGCGCAAGATCGTGCACGCCTGCGCCGCAAGCGGCGTGAAACGCCTGTTGCACATGAGCGCGTTGAAGGCCAGTCCCAGTGCGCCGAGCGCCTATCTGCGCTCCAAGGGGCTGGGGGAAGCCATCGTGCTCGCCGCGGGCATGCGGCCCGGCGAGGATGAAAGCGCGCATCCTGATGGCCCCAGGTTTATCGATGGCTACGGACTTGATGTGACCACCTTCCGACCCTCGGTGATTTTTGGCAGCGAAGATTCCTTCCTCAACAAATTTGCCGGCCTGCTCAAAATTGCGCCAGTATTGCCGCTGGCCAGCCCGGATGCCAAGTTTCAGCCGGTGTTCGTGGACGATGTGGCTCAGGCCTACGTCTCCAGCCTCAACAATTCAGCCACCTTCGGTCAGAGTTACGATCTGTGCGGCCCGAAAGCCTATACCTTGCGCGAACTGGTGGAACTGGTGGGTGCCATGATCGGCCGCAAGCGCAAGATCATTGGCCTGTCCCCCCGCCTCTCTTATTTCCAGGCCTGGTTTTTTGAATGTCTGCCGGGCAAGAAAATCATGACGCGCGACAACTATTTCTCCATGCAGGTCGAATCGGTGTGCAGCGCGGCGTTCCCCAAGGTTTTCGACATCACGCCGAGCGCGCTTGAAGCCATTGCGCCAGGATACCTGGTCGAATCCAGCCCTTATCAGGGGTACCGCTCCGCAGCGGGGCGCTGATCACTCCATGATGGTCTACCAGGTCGGCGGGGCGGTGCGCGATGAACTGCTCGGTCTGCCTGTGCAGGACCGGGACTATGTGGTGGTGGGCGCTACGCCGGAAGAAATGATCAGGCAGGGCTTTCGCCCCGTGGGCAAGGATTTCCCGGTTTTTCTCCATCCCCTGACCCATGAGGAATATGCCCTTGCGCGCACCGAGCGCAAGACGGCGGCCGGTTATAAAGGCTTTCAGGTCCATGCGTCTCCAGAGGTGACGCTGGAGCAGGACCTTGCACGGCGCGATCTCACCATCAACGCCATTGCCAGAGATTCAGATGGGCGCCTAATCGACCCTTATGGCGGGATGAAGGATATCAAGGCCGGCATTCTGCGCCATGTCAGTCCGGCTTTCGTCGAAGACCCGGTGAGAATCCTGCGCGTGGCGCGTTTCGCGGCCCGTTTCGACCAGTTTTCCATTGCCCCGGAAACGCTCGTCCTGATGCGCGCGATGGTGGACAACGGCGAAGTGGATGCGCTGGTGGCGGAACGTGTGTGGCAAGAGATTGCCAAAGGCCTGATGGAGAAGAAGCCCTCGCGCATGTTCTATAGCTTGCGGGAATGCGGCGCCTTGGCGCGCATCCTGCCCGAGGTGGAGCGCTTGTTCGGCGTGCCGCAACCGGCGCAGCATCACCCCGAAATCGATAGCGGGGTACACGTGATGATGGTGGTGGATTGCGCCGCAGCGCGAAATTACCCCCTGCCGGTGCGTTTTGCTGCCCTGACGCACGATCTGGGCAAGGGGACAACGCCGCGGGAAGAATGGCCACGCCACATTGCCCATGAAATTCGCGGCTTCGAGCTGATCAAGCCGCTTTGCCAGCGCTTGCGCATCCCCAACGATTGCCGCGATCTGGCACTGGTGACGACGCGTTTCCACGGGCTCGTCCACCGTGCGCTCGAGCTGCGCCCTGAAACGCTCCTGAAATTGTTACAGGAAACCGATGCCTTGCGCCAGCCGCAGCGCTTCGAGCAGTTTCTGCAGGCCTGTGCCGCGGATGCCTGCGGCCGTTCAGGTTTCGATAATCATCCCTTTGAGCCGGAAGATTTTCTGCTCCAGGTGCTGAAGACGGCCGCGGGGATCGATGCTGGCGCTGTCGCCAGACAGTGCGAGGACCCGGCTGCCATCAAGGACCGCGTTACACAGGCACGCCTGGCAGCAATAAAAAACTGGCTGGAGCAAAGGCGCGGCACTTGCTCGCAGTGAACGTCGTTTAAAATACTTTCATGATCTGTAACCGGAATTCTCAACCATGCAAACCTTAGGCAAATATCCCTCCAAACGTCTGCGCCGTATGCGGCACGATGACTTTTCCCGCCGCCTGATGCGTGAGCATCAACTGGGAGCCGGCGACCTGATTTATCCCGTTTTCGTGCTGGACGGGGAAAATCGCATCGAGGCGGTAGCTTCCATGCCGGGCGTCGAACGCCTGACGCTGGACCATCTGCTGCAGCGGGCGCAGCAGTGTATCGAGCTGGGGGTGCCGGCATTGGCCATTTTTCCGGTGATCGACGCTCCCCTGAAGAGTCTGGATGCGGCTGAGGCATATAACCCGGACGGGCTGGTGCCGCGGGTGGTGCATGCCTTGAAACAGCGCTTCCCCGAACTGGGCGTGATTACCGACATCGCGCTTGACCCCTACACCAGCCACGGTCAGGACGGGCTGATCGATGCTGCCGGATACGTGATGAACGACGAGACGGTGGCCGTGCTGGCGCGCCAGGCACTGGCTCACGCGGCAGCGGGGGCCGACGTGGTGGCGCCATCGGACATGATGGACGGCCGCATCGGCGCGGTGCGCGCGGCACTGGATGGCGCGGGCTACATCCATACGCGCATTCTGGCGTATTCCGCCAAATATGCTTCCAGTTTCTACGGGCCTTTCCGCGATGCTGTGGGTTCTTCCGCCAATCTTGGTGGTGGAAATAAATACACTTATCAAATGGACCCGGCCAACAGCGATGAAGCACTGTGGGAAGTGGGGCAGGATTTGGCAGAAGGAGCGGATATGGTGATGGTCAAGCCGGGCATGCCCTATCTTGATATCGTGCGGCGCGTGAAGGACGAATTCAAGGCGCCCACCTTCGTATATCAGGTCAGCGGCGAATATGCCATGCTCAAGGCAGCAGCGCAGAACGGCTGGCTGAACGAAAAGGCCTGTGTGCTGGAAGCACTGCTGGCGTTCAAGCGCGCTGGCGCGGATGGGATTCTGACTTATTTTGCGCTGGATGCTGCGCGCTGGTTGCAGGAGAAGTGATTACTGGGCCAATTTCGCGTGGCGCTCTCGGTCCAGTTTGATGATGTAGCGCTGAATCATGGCCTGCTGTCCGGAAGGCAGGCCAATGAACATGCATCCGGCGCGCTGGATTTTTGCGCCGTTTTTCAAGGTGTTTTCATGCACGTTGCGGATTTCGACCTCCGTCGTGACGGTGCCGATTTCCGGCAGTACGATGCGGCAAGCAGAAAATTTGTCGCCAATTTCAAAGGCAATCCCATTTTGGCCATCGGTAATGGCAATTCCGCCCAGGCTGATGTCGGCGATCGTCGCTTCTACCTTACCGACGCCTGCCTTGGTCATGGCGCATTTGATCGGGTTGATCACAGGGGTGGAGAGGCGATAGTACTCGCGTCTTTGCAGCTTTAGCAGTTCGCGGGGAATGGCCGCCTTGAATGCAGGGCGGCCGAGATGTTCGACTAGCTTCATGCCATCGACTACGAACTGTACCTTGACGCGATCCATCGCTGTTACCAGGATGATCTTGTCGCTTGCTAGCGCACGCCGGTTGATGATTTCATCGGCGCCGAAGTCGAGTGTCAGTGACCCGGCATCGCCATCCACATCGATAATGGACGTCAGGATGAAATCCTTGCCATTGTTGAAGTAGGCGGTGACGAGCTCGTTTTTGTTCTGGATCGCACGCAGGATATAGAGGATCTCCAACCTGGAGTGAATCATGTAGTTGCTGCTGTCGGTGGCAGCTTCGGTTTCCAGCGCGGGGTGCTCCATCCGTGATCTATGTTCTCATTCCAAGGTTCAGCCAGAAGGGCGAGTTTGTACCGATATCTTTACAACTCGCCGTGCGGCTGCAATTTTGCCTGATTCTCAAGAATGAGGCCAGTTCGGAGCAAGATGGTTTCAGGCGATTGCCAGGATGGCTTCCACTTGCCTGATTTTGGCGCGCTCAGGCGCTTTGCCAGCCGCAGCATTTTTTCGTAGGTCGTCGGTGCCAAAAACTGCCAGCCTGATTTCGGCTGTTTCGCCCTGAAGGGTAAACGTCGGCACGGGAAGCATTTCGTCGTTAACGCGAAAGCGTTTTTCTCCGGTCTCATAAGGCATGCCGCGGTTGATCAGGAACAGTTCGACTTCCTTGACGTTGTCCGTAAACAATTGCAGGTTGATGTCGGAGTGGCGCGTGGCCGTTCCGCTTAACACGGACCCTGTGAGGTGGGGGTTGAAGCGTTCCAGCAGTTGCATGGCGGTCAGGGCTTCCTGCCGCAGGCATTTCAAGCGTGCCGGTTGCTCGTCCTTCTGGTATAGCTCTTGATAGGCTCGCAGAGCGGTTTCCACTTCGGCATTGCTGGGCAGGCTGTGGCTGTCCGGGACACCGATTTGACGGGCGGCTTTGCGTTTGGCGGCAGCATAATCCTGTATGCCATCCTCGGCGATCAGGCGCGCAGCCGACTGGGCGATCAGTTCGCGCATCTGGCGCCGCTGAGGGGAGGAATCTTTTGTCACGTGACGCGTCAAGAATATCTGCTCCTAGAAGAGTTGATCCTTGATTTCGTCGGGACTTTTTGCCCCTGGAAGGCCAATGACATCGTCTGTCCACTGATTCTGGGTTGCAGGCGGAAATTCCTGGTAGAAATATTCCGGAATGCCGCCATCGCTAACGCGCAAGCCATTTTCTGGGTTGATGTTGATTACGCTGACGCCATCAGGAATTGCGTATTGGCTCTCCGGAACATTCTTAAGGGCCTTGCCCATGTAGCTCATCCATATCGGCAGTGCGGCTTGTCCGCCAGTCTCACCCGCACCCAGCGAGCGTGGCCGGTCGTAGCCGATCCAGGATACCGCCACCAGGTTTGCGTTGAAGCCGCAGAACCAGGCGTCAACTTGGTCATTGGTGGTGCCGGTTTTTCCGGCCAGGTCATGCCGGCCCAGTTGCATTGCCTTGATGGCTGTGCCGTGACGCACCACGTCCTGCATCAGAGTGGTCATGATAAATGCATTCCGCGCGTCAATGGTCCGTTCGGCTGATACCCCCGCACGTACAGGTTTTGCCTGTGCCAGTATGGCTCCCCGCCCGTCCACGATGCGGTCAATGAAATATGGCTGCACGCGGTAACCTCCGTTAGCGAATATTGAGTAACCTGCCACCATCTGCATCGGAGTAACGGAGCCTGCACCCAGTGCCATGGTCAGGTAGGCTGGATGCTGGGCGGCACTGAAGCCGAATCGGGTGATGTAATCCTGGGCATATTCCGGCGTGATGGACTGCAAAATGCGAACAGAAACCAGATTTTTGGACTTGGTGAGCGCGGTGCGCAGGCGCATCGGGCCCTCGGTTTTGCCGTCATAGTTCTTGGGCTCCCAAGCCTCGCCGCCGTTGGCGCCGGGCAATGAAAGCGGTGCATCGTTAATGATCGTAGCAGGCGTAAAGCCTTTTTCCAGTGCTGCTGAATAGATAAAAGGCTTGAAGCTCGAACCGGGCTGCCGCCAGGCTTGAGTAACATGATTGAACTTGCTGTGATTAAAGTCGAATCCTCCCACCATCGCACGAATGGCTCCGTCGTGGGGGTCCGCCGAAACAAAAGCGGCCTCCGCTTGAGGTAGTTGGACGATTTTCCAACTGCCTTTGTCGCCGGGCAAGATTCGAATCAGGGATCCGCGGCGCAGGTGCGTTTTCGCTTCTGAGTGAGGGACGAGAAATTTTTGGGCAAAACGCAGGCCTTCTCCATTAATTTCTACGGTTTCACCATTCTTGCTATAGGCCAAGACTTTTTTTGGGCTGGCTTCAAGTACGACTGCAGGAATTAGTCCATCGACCTGGTCCACATCGTCCAGTGCGCTTTCCAATGCGTCATCGGGAAGCGAGTCGCTGTGCTGTAAATCGATAAAGCCCTCTGCCCCGCGGTAGCCGTGGCGACGGTCATAGTCCAGCACGCCCTGGCGCAAGGCAACATTTGCGGCTTCCTGGTCAGCCCTGCGCAAAGTGGTATAAACCTTGATGCCGCTGCTGTAGATCTGATCCTGATAGCGCTCGAATAAGCTTTGGCGTACCAGTTCGGCAACGTAGTCAGCGTTCACTTCTGCTACCTGCGAGTTATGATGGACGTGAAGTGGTTGCTGTAAAGCGGCCTGAAACTCGCTGTCCTTTATATAGCGAAGCTCATGCATGCGCCGCAATACGTATTGTTGCCGTAATTTTGCGCGTTTTGGATTGACCACGGGGTTGTAGCGTGATGGGGCTTTAGGCAGGCCGGCAAGCATGGCGGCCTCGGCAATATTAATTTGGGCGAGCGGTTTGCCGAAATAAAGTTGGGACGCTGAGGCAAAACCATAAGCGCGTTGGCCAAGGTAAATTTGGTTGATGTAAAGCTCGAGAATTTGATCCTTGGAAAGACTGTGCTCAATTTTCATCGCCAGCATGGCTTCACTAATTTTGCGTGTGAGTGTCTTTTCGCTGGAAAGGAAAAAATTACGCGCCACCTGCATGGTGATGGTGCTTGCGCCTTCTCGAGCGCCACCTGCCGTCAAATTCGCGATGGCGGCACGAGCCACTCCCACATAGTCCACTCCCCCGTGTTGGTAAAATCGGTCATCTTCGGCGGCAAGAATAGCTTGGCGCATGATGGGAGGGACTTCTTTGATTTTAACAACGGCGCGCCGTTCTTCCCCGAATTCACCAATCAATGCGCCATCAATGGTGTAGATTCGAAGCGGTATTTTGGGCCGGTAGTCTGTCAGAATGTCCAGTGAAGGCAGTTGAGGGTAAATCAATGTAACCACCAGTGCTATCAACGCGGTTACGATGAGACCGCCTGCCAACACTACAAGGGAGGCGTAGTGCCACCAACGGAGAGTCATAATTGAGATTTTCTGGAAATGTATGATGTAATAAGAGTAAGAGCACGAGATTATAGACGGTAAATTCGAGCAAAAGAAAACTTGCATTAAATTAGTTTACAGGGTGTATAGTTGCTGATAGCATTTAATGTAAATTATACGTATTGCTTCTAACCAAGCCGTGCGGAAGGGGAAATTTACTTGCGATTCGATTTTCTGGAAGCTAAGTCGCCGCCTTTAATAGGTGTGGACATCAGTTCTTCTTCAGTGAAAATGGTGGAGCTTGCAGAGGCTGGCAAGGACCTTTACCGCGTAGAGCGATATGCGATCGAGGCGCTGCCAAAAGATGCGGTGGTGGACGGCAATGTCGTCAACCTCGAAGCTGTGGGCGAAACTCTCAAGCTTGCGTGGAAGCAGATGGGGGGGCGCATCAAAAACGTTGCACTGGCTCTTCCTTCAGCAGCGGTCATCACCAAAAAAATTGTAGTTCAAGCTGGATTGCGGGATCAGGAACTTGAGCTGCAAGTTGAGGCGGAAGCAAACCAATATATTCCTTTTGCCTTAGACGAGGTGAATCTGGATTTCCAGATCGTTGGTCCTGCAGCGAATAATCCAGATGAGGTTGAGGTGCTGATAGCTGCTTCGCGCAAGGAAAAGGTCGACGATCGTGTCGCCGCAGCTGAAGCGGCGGGGCTCAAGCCGATGGTGATGGATATAGAGTCCTATGCCACTCAGGCTTCATATGACTTGATAGCACGCCAGTTGCCGGGTGGCGGTCGGGATCAGACAGTGGCTATCGTGGATATTGGTGCAGCCATGACCCACATCAACGTGCTGCATAACAACCAGTCGGTGTATTTGCGTGAGCAGAATTTTGGCGGAAATCAGCTGACTCAGGAAATTCAGCGCCGTTATAGCCTTTCAGTAGAAGAGGCCGAGATAGCTAAACGTCAGGGGGGGTTGCCGGATAATTACGAGCCGGAAACATTGCAGCCGTTCATGGACACACTGGCGCTGGAAGTGGCGCGCGCATTGCAGTTTTTCTTTTCCTCCACCCAGTTTAATCGGGTTGACCTTATACTTCTCGCGGGCGGTTGTGCCATGATTCAAGGACTTGACGAAGTGGTAGCTAGCCGGACTCAGGTTAGTACCATGATAGCCAATCCTTTTGCCAACATGGCTTTGTCTTCTCGCGTCAAACCCAAGCAGCTGACCGCTGACGCCCCGGCGTTAATGATCGCATGCGGCTTGGCTCTGCGGAGGTTCGATACATGACAGTCCGCATCAATCTTCTGCCGCACCGCGAGCAAAAAAGGGCAGCCAGGCAGCGACAGTTTTTAATTCTGGCAGGCTTGGTCTTGGTTTTTGGAGCCGTGATCGCTATTGCTGGCCACACTGTGATTGCCGCTAAAATCGATAATCAAAGTGGGCGAAACAGCTTTTTAAAGGCGGAAATAACCAAGCTTGACAAGCAAATAGAGGAAATTAATAGCCTCAAGGAAAAGACCCAGGCACTTCTGGAACGTAAGAAGGTCGTGGAGTCCTTGCAGGCAGACCGCTCATTGGTTGTCCATTTGCTTGACCAGCTTGTGCGCCAGTTGCCGGACGGTGTCTATTTGAAATCTATAGATCGGAAAGGCAACAACGTCAAATTGGTAGGGTATGCACAATCCAATGCGAGAGTGGCTTCCTTGATGCGTAACTTGGACGAATCGCCTTGGCTGGAGTCGCCAGTTCTAATTGAAACCAAGGCGGTTATCCTGAATAATTTGCGGGTGAGTGAGTTCGCTCTAGATGTCAAACTGGTTTCTCCCAAGGCTCCTGATGCTAAAGGCAACCCAGCCGAGAAAAAAATCTCGCAGTCTTCCAATTCCAAGGATGAGAAGGCATGAACCTTGAAGATTTGAAAACACTGAATCTTAAGGATATCGGTGGTTGGCCAGTTCTGCCGAAGGTGGCTGTGCTATCGCTGCTGCTGATAGTGGTAGTCTTTGCGGCATACTGGTTCGACTGGAATGAGCAGTGGGCACAACTCGACTCCGCACGGCAGGAAGAAGCTACGTTGCGCGATACATTCCTCGCCAAGAAAAAACAAGCTATCAATTTGGATACCTATCGTCAGCAACTGAAAGAGATCGACCAGTCTTTTGGCGCGCTACTTAAACAGCTTCCAAACAAGTCAGAAATGGACGCTCTTCTAGTTGATATTAATCAGGCGGGATTGGGCCGTGGGCTAGAATTCGAGTTGTTTAAGCCGGCTCCAAGTGAAACAAAGACCGAGTTTTACGCTTCATTGCCAGTAACGATCAAGGTTACTGGGACGTACCACGATTTTGGGCACTTTGCCAGCGATATTTCCCAATTGCCACGCATAGTGACACTTAACGACATAAAAATCGAGGCTTCCAAAGACAATAGATTGACTATGGACGGCGTTGTGAAAACGTACCGCTATTTGGATGAAGCCGAAGTCTCTGCCCAGAAAAAACCGGCTGCGGATGGCAAGAAGAAGGGCGCAGGGGGGGCGAAGCCATGAGATGGTTGATAATTTCTGTTATGACGCTGGGCATGGCCGGATGTGGAAGTGGCCAGCATGATGACCTGGATCAGTTCGTGCGCGACGCAGGCCAAGGGATGAGGGGAAAGGTAGAGCCCTTGCCAGAAGTAAAGCCTTATGAACCCTTTCCCTATGAAGCGTTCAATTTGCCTGATCCATTTGCGCCACGCAAACTAAAGCCAGTTGCAAGTGGAGGCGGAGGCTTTCAGCCTGACCTGAATCGCCGCAAGGAGCCGCTTGAATCCTTTGAACTGGAAAAGCTAAAGATGGTAGGCACGCTGGAACAAAACCATGTGATATATGCCTTGATCAAAGCGCCAGACAACAGTTTAAGCCGGGTGAAGGTCGGGAACCACATGGGTGTCAATTTTGGCGTTATAACAAGTATTAGTGAACAAGAAATCAAACTGACCGAAATAATCGAGGATAGCGCGGGCGAATGGAGTGAAAAGCCAAGCAGCTTAACGCTGATTGATGAATCGAATGCGGGTCAACAGAAGAAATAGAGGGCGCCATGATTAGATCGAATTTGATAATGAAAACGATGTTCCGTATGGCGTGCGCCGTACTGTTAACAGGTGCGGCGACCATCTCGGTTGCGGCGGACGGCGGGACGAGTGCACCCGTGACCGATCAGAATAATATCGAAAGCGTGACTTACACCACGCTGCAGAACGGGAAAGTTGAGGTCAAGGTCAGTTTGAAGCAGGCGCTGGCAATGCCTCCCGTCGGTTTTACGACGAATAACCCACCACGCATCGCGCTAGATTTTCCTGGAACGGCCAATTCACTTGGAAAGAATTTGATGGAAGTTGGGCAGGGTACGTTGCGCACTGTGAATATCGTTCAGGCTGGGACACGCACTCGCCTAGTAATGAATCTGGCCAAACCGGTTGGTTATGAAACAAGAATGGATGGCAAGGACTTGTACGTCACATTGCAGAACTCACCGACTGTCGTATCAAATGCGAACGTAACGACGCGATTTGCCGAAGCTGGAGTTGGTACTGCGACTGGGCAACAAATTCACAGCTTGAACGATATCGATTTTAGGCGTGGCAGCAATGGAGAGGGGCGAATCATCGTCGGTCTCTCTGATTCGACGACTGGAATTGATATACGCAAAGTAGGCAAAAATCTGGTTGTGGAATTTATTGATGCCAAATTGCCAAGCAATCTCGAACGCAGGCTTGATGTGCTCGATTTCGGTACGCCTGTTAAAGCGCTTGCTACTTCTAGCCAAGGGAAAAATACTCGCATGGTGATCGAGCCCCAAGGGCTTTGGGAATATTCGGCTTACCAGGCTGATCGCCAATTCATCGTTGATGTAAAGAAAGTAGTGGAAGACCCAAATAAGATGGTCGCAAGCGGGAAGCAGGGGTATGCAGGCGAAAAACTGTCACTGAATTTCCAGAATGTCGAAGTGCGCACAGTTCTTCAAGTAATTGCTGATTTCACGAACTTGAACATTATTACCAGTGATTCGGTGTCTGGGTCGCTGACCTTGCGATTAAAGGACGTTCCATGGGACCAAGCGCTGGATATTATATTGAATGCGAAGGGGTTGGATAAACGGAAGAACGGAAATGTTATTTGGATTGCGCCCCGAGATGAACTCGCCGTTAAGGAAAAGGCGGAGTTGGAGGCTAGGCAGCAAGTATCCGAGCTTGAGCCGCTTCAGACAGAATATTATTCGTTGAATTACCTCCGCGCGGATACGGCGAATAAAATGCTTCTAGGTCAGGCGGGAACAACTTCCGATAAAGGGGATGACGCTAGCTGTGCGCCTGCTGCTGCTGGTGTTAAAGCGACGGCTTCCACTGCTACAGGAAGCTCTGCTGCTGGCCCTCAGAAAATATTGTCGAAACGTGGTACGGTTACCTTTGATCAAAAGACGAATATGTTAATTGTCAATGATATTCCTAGCAAACATGAGGAAATTAGGCGTTTGCTAGCGGTCATCGACGTGCCCGCCAAACAGGTAATGATTGAGGCGCGCATCGTTTCCGCAACCGATGGATTTAGCAAAGAACTCGGTGTACGCCTGGGGACCAGCTTTAAGGGGTCAATTGGCAACAAAAATTACTCCTCACTACCGCAACCATTGGGTTTGAATGTCAATAATGTAGATCTTCCCGTAGGGCTTTCTCCAATATCAGGAGCTAGTCCAGCGACACTCGCGCTAACATTGATGAATCTTAGTGGAGGGAATCTGATTAACCTTGAGCTTTCCGCCATGGAGTCGGACAACAAAGGTACGGTTCTCTCCAATCCGCGGGTCATGACTTCTAACCAGCGTCCGGCAGCGATTGTTAAGGGCATTCAGTTCCCTGTCATAACTCCGGGCACCGCTAATTCGCCTCCGACAACAACTTATAAAGATGCATTGCTCTGCTTGTTGGTTAATCCACAGGTTCTCAATAATGATTCAATATTGCTGGATGTTGAAATAACCAAGGACGACCCGCAAACGCCGGATACTGCGGGTAATAGGGCTCTTGATATTAATCGAGTAAAGACACAAATTTTGGTGAATAACGGTGATACAGCTGTGCTGGGTGGGATATTTATTCAGGATACTAAGAAAGGGGTCGACAAGGTTCCGCTTTTAGGGGATATACCAGTATTGGGAAACTTATTTAAAAAGACGACCCGTTCAGACGAAAAAAATGAATTAATGATTTTTATAACCCCGAGAATTCTCAAGGAAAGTTTGAATGTTCAGTAGGAGCCGGTAGGCACACTTAAAATATTTCAATCTAATAAATAATCGGAGGGGATGCTGTGCTTCCCCTCCGATTATTTTGACGTCTAATTATTGCGTGTCAGCGCAAAATTACCTTCCGAGCCCTGATCTGGCTTGAACCATGCTAGTTTGCTTTGCAGACTCACCACTTTACCAACAATGATCAATGTGGGTGGTTTTAGATGTGCATCAGTGGCAAGTCGCGGCAGAGATTCAAGCGTGCCCGTGACGACACGCTGACTAGGTGTGGTACCTTGCTGAACAATGGCGGCCGGAGTAGACGGTGGTAGGCCGTGTGAAATTAACTGCTTGCATAAGACCGGCAAGCCCAGCAGTCCCATATAAATAACAACCGTCTGGTTGGGGCGAGCAAGCATTTCCCAATCCAAGTCCATAGTGCCGTCTTTAAGGTGGCCGGTTACGAATACGCAAGCCTGAGCATAGTCCCGGTGGGTCAGCGGTATGCCGGCATACGACGCGACGCCAGATGCGGCGGTTATGCCAGGTACTACCTGAAATGGAACTTGGTTGGCAGAAAGTGTTTCGATTTCTTCGCCGCCGCGTCCGAATATGAATGGATCTCCCCCTTTTAGGCGAAGCACCCTCTTGCCTTCTTTGGCAAGTTTGACTAGCAACTCGTTGATTTCCTCTTGGCGCATGGCGTGGTTTGCACGCTGCTTGCCGACGAAGATGCGGTCGGCGTCACGTCGGGTTAACTCAAGCACCTGTGGTGTGACAAGGTTGTCGTAAACGATAACGTCTGCTTGTTGCATCAGACGCAGAGCGCGGAAAGTAAGTAAGTCTGGATTTCCAGGGCCACCTCCAACCAGGTAAACCTCACCTTGAGGCAGCGTGTCTGCGGACTCTGCGATGGCTTGTTCCAGCGCCCCTTTTGCTTGTTCCTCTTGCCCGGCGAAGACCATTTCGGCAATTGGGCCCTGGAAAACTTTCTCCCAGAAAATCCGCCGTTGTCCGGATTCGGAGAAATGTTGTTTAACTTTCCCTCGGAATTTTTCCGCTAGCGCAGCAAGGCGTCCGTACGAAGCTGGTATCAGGGTTTCAAGGCGGGCGCGCAGCAGCCTGGCCAAAACCGGAGAAGCGCCTCCCGTAGATACAGCGACAATGACGGGTGACCTATCGATGACTGAAGGCATGATGAAGGAGCAAAACTCCGGATCATCCACGACATTGACGGGGATGTTCTGTGCTTTGGCGACTTCGGATACTTGCTTGTTAACAGCCCGGTCATCGGTTGCGGCGATAACGATTACGGCTTGATTCAGATGCTCTCGGGAAAAACGTGCCTGAACATAGGTAATAATGCCCCTATCGGCCTCTCTTTTTAAAGTAGCGCAGAGTTGCGGTGCCACAACCGTAACCTTTCCCCCTGAGTGCAACAGCATCGCGACCTTGCGCGCGGCTACATCACCACCACCAATGACGCAGCAATGCTGGCCTTTGATGTCAAAAAAAATAGGCAAAAATTCCATGACGTTAATAATCCGTAAATATAATCGGGAGAGTGCGGCGTTTAGTTAGAGTTGGCTGGTGCGTTCGAAAGCTTGTGTTCGACGGCGAAGATTGCGGCTTCGACACGGGAAGTCAAGCTTAGCTTGGAAAGTATGTGCCGCACGTGAAGTTTGACGGTGTCGTGGCTGATATCCAGTTGGCGGGCGATTACCTTGTTGCTCTCTCCAAGTGCAAGGTGAGAGAGGATTTCGCGTTCGCGCTGAGTCAGAAGGTCAAGCATGGAGGCCGGTTGCTGCGCGGCGGGCTGGTTGTTCTGCAGCAATCCGACAAGTTTCATGGTCATGGAAGGCGCGACTACCGTTTCGCCGCGGGCAGCACGCACGATAGCATCAGCCACATCGTCCGGTTCCATGTCCTTGAGCAAATAGCCGCGCGCACCGGCACGAAGGACGTTGGCTAGATCTTCCTCGGCATTGCTTACCGTAAGTACCAGTGTGGGTATGCTGTTGCCCTCCAGCTGCAGCTGGCGCAGCAGTGAGAGCCCATCGATAGGCTGCATGTGCAGATCGGTTACCATGACATCAGGCTTAAGTTCATCAAGCAACTGGCGCGCCTCATCAGCGCTTCCCGTTACCCCGGCGACACTGATCTGCGCGTTGCGTTCCAGCAGTTCGGCCAGCCCCTTGCGGAAAAGCGTGTGATCGTCGACCAGCAAAACACGTATGCTCATACCCCCCCCTCTTTCTTTGGTGCAGGGAAGGTAAGCAGAACGCGTGTTCCTCGTTCGGGTAGCTTCTCGACTATCACATTGCCGTTCAGTCGCTGAGCCCGCTCCCGCATGATGCTGAGTCCGAAATGCATATCTTTATCGGGCGTGCGCTTGGGGGAAATGCCGACACCATCGTCTTCAATGCAGACCCAGTACTGGTTGTTGCCATCCAGTCCAAGCGTCAGGCTGACATCCTGCGCTTTCGAATGCTTATTAATGTTGTGCAGGGCTTCCTGGACAATGTGGAAAACCTGAACCTCCTGATCCGGCGTGAGGTTCAGATCGGGGGCTAAGTTGGAAAAATTAATGAAAATCCCGGTTTTCTTGAAAAAGCCGTTGACGATATCCTGAAGCGCCGGAAGCAACCCTCGAGGATCCATCCGGTTGCGGAAGTGGGTGAGAAGTTCACGCAAACCGGAGTAAGCCGTATCCAGCCCCTCGCTCACATCTTCAAGATACTTCGCCGAGTTCGCCGTGTCAGCGTGCTCCATTGAATCGCGTAGCAGCGCTAGGCGCATTTTCATGTAAGCCAGCGTTTGTGCGAGTGAATCATGTAGCTCATTGGCAAGCATCTGGCGCTCGTTCATCAGCGTGATGCGCATGTTTTCACGTGTCAGTCGTGCGTTCTCGAGCGCCATGCCAAGATGTTCGCTGATGGAATCGAACAGCAGCGCTACATCTTCCGGCACAGGTGTGTCGCTGGCCATGAACAAATTGTAAACGCCTTGTACATTACCCTGGAAACGCAGTGGCACTGCGATGATGTGCTGGCACCGCGAACCGAAATAGCTGTGAGAATTACGCTCCGAACAGAAATGAACATTGGTGCTGTGGCGATGCGAGTGCTTGCGTGTGGCCTCGCCGCACAGCCCGCACTCAAGTTCCACAAATTGCTCTTGTTCGACGATTTCTACCGGTAGCCCGATCGAGCCCACCAGGCGCAAATGGGATCCGTCTGCCGTCAGAACCCGCACGGCACCAGCATCTGCGCCAGCAAGCTTGACCATCGTGCCGAGAAACCGTTCCAATAGGGCTTCAAGGTTGTTTTCCGTGGACAGGCTGGTAGCGATCTCCGACAGGACGCGCAGCGCTGGTATCGTATACGTCCCGGTAGCGGGATCAAGATTTGATGAAGGAAATGCGACCGTGTTCATTGGCTGAGTTGACTCTGTATCTGGTAAAAGTGCAAGTGCATTTCAGTCTGCTTAAGGGCTCCCTAACTCCGAAGTACAATGGGGGCAACGAGATGCTTTTAAAGGGATAGTCGAAAAACAGTAAGGGCATTCCTTGGTGTCAGGTTCCGCGGCAGGCTCCTCTTTTCTCAGCCGATTGATGTTGCGAATCAGGATAAATACCGCAAACGCCACGATGATGAAGCTGATAACGGCATTGAGGAACAAGCCATAGTTGATGGTAACCGCGCCAACTTTCTGCGCTTCAGCCAAAGAAAGGTATGGTCCGGTGGCGCTGCCGTCCTTCAATACCAGAAACAGATTGGAGAAATCCACATTGCCGAGAATCATTCCGATCGGCGGCATCATGATGTCCGACACCAGCGATTTGACGATTGCGCCGAAGGCGGCGCCGATGATAATGCCCACTGCCATGTCCACCACATTGCCGCGCATGGCGAATTCCTTGAATTCTTTTAACATTGAAGTGCTCCTTGTTAAAGTTGGCTGGCCACTTATTTTACCTTAATCTGCAAGAATTCCTTCGCTCGCATGAGCAAAGCTCTCGGCAAAACGCTACAATTTGGGCAGCTTGACAATAAATCATGAAAAAAACGGCCGACCCCTCTGAACCATTGCGCGTAGCCGTTGACCGTTTGCGGCCTGGCATATACGTGCATCTTGAGCTGAAATGGATGGATCATCCATTTTCTTTCAACAGTTTTAAAATTCGCGACCAGAAACAACTCGACACCCTGTTGTCACTAGGGCTGAGGGATGTGATCTATGTGCCGGAAAAAAGCGACGTGGATCCGCTCCCTCTAGAAGAGCACCCCGCCCCCATGGCCGAGCCATTTCCTATGCCGGAGGTGGATCAGCTAGCCCTGGCCGAAAAAAAACGCCGCATTGAGCGCGTCAGCAAGGAGCGTGAGGCGATCCAGCGCTGCGAGAAAAAATTTGTCGGTGTTATCAGTAGCGTCAAGAACCTTATGCGCAACCTGTTGGCGCGTCCCGAGGTGTCTATCCAGGTGGCCGATGTCCTGATCAAGGAAATGGTCGAATCCCTCCTGGCTGACCGCAATATCGCAGTGCATCTGATGAATGACAAAATTGCCGGGGAAGATGTGTATTACCATTCCCTAAACGTCGCAGTACTGGCGATGATGCTGGGTCGTGAAGCCGGCCTGCCGGCAGAGGAAGTCAGCCTTCTGGGAATGGGGGCTCTGTTTCACGACGTGGGAAAAAGCCGCATTCCCGATAAGATTCTGTTGAAGGCTGAGCCGCTGAATCATGCTGAACGGGCACTGTATCGTCTCCACTGCCATATGGGAGAAGAGATAGCGAAGCAATTGGGGCTTGCGCCAAGAGCCATCGACATCATCGCCCAGCATCACGAAACCATGAACGGCAAAGGTTATCCACAAGGCTTGCAAGGCAGCAAAATTTCGCGTTTGGCCCGAATTGTCGCCATCGTCAATGCTTACGATAATTACTGCAACCGCATCGATCCCAATGATTCTCTGACGCCCCACGAAGCTTTGGCCCATATGTATTCCCGCGAGCGCGAATTGTATGACACCAGGTTACTGAAACTTTTTATCAAATGCATGGGGGTTTACCCGCCCGGCAGTATCGTCCAGCTTTCAAATGAAGCCGTGGGCATGGTTGTTTCGATCAATGCAAGGCAGGCTTTGAGTCCGAGTGTGTTGATTTTCGACCCAACCGTGCCTAAGGAAGAAGCCATTATTTATGACCTGACCGAGGATCCTGATATCAAAATCGTTGAATCTATCAGGCCTAATCTGCTGCTGCGGGAGATATACGACTACCTCAGTCCGCGCAAGCGGATGACGTACTATTTTGATGAGCGTACCGACGGAGCCAAAGCAAATCGCTAAGAAATGCGCCATAAGACTTGACTAAAGGCGTCGTTCTGGGATTAAATGGCGGCCTTCGCGAGGCCTCGTGCAGTGATAATTAATGAGGGCTCGAAGATGGCCAAGTAGCTCAGTCGGTAGAGCAGAGGATTGAAAATCCTTGTGTCGGTGGTTCGATTCCGCCCTTGGCCACCAAAAATGCAAAACAAAAACGGCAAACCGAAGAGGATGCCGTTTTTGTTTTGCACGACCTAAATCCCGCGCGCCGTCCCCTCTTCGTCCATACCCAAAATTTACAGCGGAAGCCTGCTGAAATGCGTATGCCATTCATCTGTCTATACGGATCACCTTGAGGACTGTGGAACTAATTCAGCAATGATATTTATGCTAATAGAATTTTATGTATCGATATTTGCCTTCTGCCGTTATTATCTTGGGATTGTAAGGTCAATGGAGATGCAAACTTCTAGTCATCTTGTGGCTTAACGCTCATCTTGATCTAGCGGTTCCGTGGCGAGTGTTGTCGTTGTGTTGTGTTCGCCGACAGGTGTTATGCCGCAGTCAAATTTTAATCATGTGCCGTCTTTTTTCATCACTCCGGGTTGTAGGGCGTATTTCGCGATTTATTTCACTCTGACTCATTGCTGATCTTTCATGAATTTGCTTTTTTCCTTTGCGCTCTCCAGCCTGATTGGTGCATTAAGTGTGCTGGGCTGGGAGCCGTTTGGCTGGTGGCCGATTCCGCTATTTGGATATGCTGTCTTGTTGTGGCTGGTATGGAACACCAGAACTGCTTGGCAAGCATGGCTATTGGGATTGGCCTTCGGGATGGGGCTGCATCTCTTTGGGAGCGGATGGGTTTTGGGGGCGCTCCACAGCAAGGTTGGGATGGGACTGATTCCAGCGGTTTTGAGTACATTGATTTTTGTGATCTACCTGGCAATGTTCACCGCTGTGCCTTGCTTCCTCGCTGCGGTTTTGTTCAAACGTAACAAGCATTGTGTTCCGGCCTTTAGTAATTCCTTGGCTTCGTCGTTTGCTGTGGTCGGGACTTTTTCCGCATTGCTGACTTTGGGCGAATGGGCGCGCGGCTTATTCTTCAACGGTTTTACATCGCTTGCGCTAGGCTACAGCTTGATAAACACAGGGCTGGCCGGTTATGCGCCCGTGCTCGGCCTTTATGGATTGAGTTGGAACGGCTTCTACGTGAGTGGGATGTTGGTGGCTTTAATGACGGGCAGCAGGAATGTTAGAGCCGCAAGCCTGACGGCCATCGTGTTTATTGCCGGAACAGGTTTGGCGCTCAATCAGATAGTGTGGACGGAGCCATTTGGCGCGCCACTGCGCTATCGCCTGATTCAATCGAACGTTGCGCAGGAGCGCAAGTTCGATCCCTTGTACATGCGCCAGCAAACACAACGGTTGGCCGCCATGATCGAGAGCCGCCCGGCAGATTTAATCGTGACTGCTGAAACTGCCTTTCCGATGTTTTTGAATGAACTTCCGGATGAAACTTTTTCCAGCCTCCAGCAATTCTCTCAACGCACCGGCAGCCATTTATTTTTGGGAATTGCCACTATCGCCGCCAATTCAGATGGATATAACAGCGTGATTCACATCGACCCGGACCCGGGCAGGATCGTGCAGTACAACAAAGTCCGGCTTATGCCCTTTGGAGAGTACACCCCTGCAGGATTTGGTTGGTTCGCAGATTCGCTTGCCATCCCGCTTAAAGACCTGAGCGCTGGTGGAAGCGATCAAGTGCCATTCGTTACTGGAATGCAGCGCATCGGAACGCTGATCTGTCATGAAGACCTGACGGGCCAGGAGATGCGTCGCTGGCTGCCGGCAGCTACGCTGCTGCTTAATCCAAGCAATCTGGCCTGGTTTGAAGGCAGTCTGGCGATCGGGCAGCGTATTCAAATCGTGCGTATGCGCGCACTGGAGTCCGGGCGCCCCATACTGCGCGTTACAAATACCGGGATCACCGCGCAGATCGATTCCCGCGGCAGGGTTCTTGGCCGGCTACCGCAGGCCGTCGAAGGGGTGCTAACTGGCGCGATTCAGCCTGTTCAGGGGCTTACGCCATACGCCCGCTGGGGAGATTGGCCCGTGGTTCTGGCCAGCGCAATGTTGGTGCTTTTCGCCGGGCGTTTTCGGCGACGCTTCAGGATTTTTGGTGCCAGTGCCTGAAGAAATTACTTCCGACCCATACCCGAATTAATTAGGGAATTTGATTGTTCGCAAAGTAATCGGCCTTTTGGCCGCAATCCAATCTACAGGCCGCACGCGATCGCGAATGCCATGTCCTGAGTCACCTCGCCCAGCACGCATAAAAACCGGTTTTTAGCTCGCAGCGATTTCCGGTCGATTCGCAACCGAGCGTTTTTAGAAAATAAAAACGGATGTATCTATCTCAAACTCCTATAAATGATAAGCGCATAGTGTTAATATCATGTCATTATTCAAACGCCATATGCCAAACGTTTTATTGAATTTTATTTAAGGGAGAGATTTATGAGCACACTTAAACCGAAGAATGAGCAACGCGGCCAAGGTATGACCGAGTACATCGTTATCGTGGCATTGATTGCCGTTGCCGCAATCGCTGTTTACCAGTTCTTCGGTCAAACCATCCGCAGTCAGACCGCCGGTATTGCCAAAGAGGTGGCGGGTCAATCGGCGAGCACGGCCATCAGCAACGCGCAAACCTCCGCCTCCAGCGCCGAGACAGAAGGCACCACGAAAAAAGGCCTGGATAAATATACAAACGACAATTCCCGCTAGTAAAAAACAGGCTTGAAAGTCGAAAAAAAGATGCGGCCCGCCGGTTTTAGACCAGGCAGGCCGTTGTCGAAGGGATGGTATTGCCAGCAAGGGCAGGCGCTCATCTATGGCATTTTTGCCATGATGGGAAGCCTTGCGGCACTGTTCTTCCTCTTCAACACCGGCCAGCTTTCGCGCGAGAAGACCAAGCTTGTCAACACCGCCGACGCAGTCGCCTATAGCGCCGGGGTGATGAATGCGCGCGCGTTGAATTTTCAGGCATACACCAATCGCGCGATGGTCGCCAACACGGTCGCCATTGCGCAATTGGTGAGCCTGTCTTCCTGGGTGCAATACACCAATAATCTTGCAAATTACGGCTGGGTTTTGGACAACCCAAAGTTTGCGCTGTTTTACCCCTCTTACTATGGTGCGCTCTATTCAGGGCCATATTTGCAGGAGTACCTGATTGACAGTAATGCCCTGAAAGACCTCGCTGAAACATCCGACGACATCATCCAGAAGGTGCTGATAAATGCGCAGGTGGTTGCCTATGCCGGCCTGATCCCTGCGCGCAAACAGGTAATGGATGATGTGGCGCAGGCGAATTACCACAATGACGGCTCGGTCACGGTTGACCCGGTGCCGTTGACCCTTAACGAATTCACCAGCTTTGTTTCGCGTTATAGCGGCGACAACCGCACGCGTTTTGCCGAGGTCGCCAAAACCTCCGCCAACCGTGACAGTTTTGTGCCCAAGCGCAGCTGGCTGTTGCCGGGTTTGTATTCCGACTGCGGCGGGGCGACGGCAACGGGCAGGGTGGATTTCCTGACCCGTCGGGGCGGCACCGAGCTGCTTGGTTTCGATGAGTGGAAAGCGATGGACACCCTGTCGGAGAAGCGCTGGGTGCCCAAGAGCAAGACCGACGCCTTGTGCCTGGCGATTGCCGAAACCCCGGCCGGCTGGGGCCTGCAGGCGGCCCTGCCGCAAAGCAGCAGCGACACGCTTGACCTGGATCCCACTCATTACGACAGTTCGCTGCCGATCAATCCGGGCTCCAGCGGCATGGCGATGCTCTTCTCCAGTTCCTCCTGGGATTACTCCGGCATACCGAGTTTTTACGACTTGTCGGAGGACGTACTCAAGCACGAAGAACCACGCCTGCAATTCGCCATCCGAGTGCGACGTGATACCAGCCA
>JBDKRR010000246.1:0-3127 GCA_039683315.1 Sulfuricella sp. | reverse complement strand
CCAACTACGGCATGCCTGAACACCTCCGCGTCAGCATCGGGCTGAAAGCGGAAAACACCAAATTTTTACAGGCGCTAGAGATCGCCCTCGGAGAGTCAAAATGATCATCGTAATGAACAATGGCGCCACGGAAGAACAAATCGAAGGCGTAGTCAAAAAGATCCGCGAATACGGCCTCGACGCCAACGTGTCGCGCGGTACCGAGCGCACCGTCATCGGCGCCATCGGCGACGAACGCAAGCTCGACCAGGAACTGTTCGATGCCCTGCCCGGCGTGGAACAGTCCATGCACATCGTCAAGCCCTACAAGATCGTGGGGCGCGAATGGCACAAGCAGGATTCCATTGTCGACATCAAGGGCATCAAGCTCGGCGGCAACCAGATCCAGATCATCGCCGGCCCGTGCTCGGTGGAAACCCAGCCGCAAATGGACGCGGCTGCCAAGTTCGTCCATGAGGCCGGTTGCCGCCTCATGCGCGGCGGCGCCTTCAAGCCCCGCACCAGCCCCTACGCTTTCCAGGGCCACGGCGAAGAAGGCCTGGTCATGTTCCGCAAGGCCGCCGAGCGCTACAACCTGCCCATGGTCACCGAGCTGATGGATGCGCGCCAGCTGGAAACCTTCATGAAGCACGACGTCGACGTGATCCAGATCGGCACGCGCAGCATGCAGAACTTCGACCTGCTGAAGGAAGTGGGCACCATCAACAAGCCGGTAATCCTCAAGCGCGGCATGTCGGCCACCATTTCCGAATGGCTCATGGCGGCCGAATACATCGCCGCCGGCGGCAACCACAACATCATTTTCTGCGAGCGCGGCATCCGCACCTTCGAGACTTACTACCGCAACGTGCTCGACGTCACCGCCATCCCGGTGCTGAAGAAGGAAACCCACCTGCCGGTCATCGTCGACCCCTCCCACGCGGGCGGCAAAGCCTGGATGGTGCCGGCGCTCTCCCGCGCCGCCATCGCCGCGGGTGCCGACGGCCTGCTGGTGGAAATGCACCCGACCCCATGCGAAGCCTGGTGCGACGCCGACCAGGCCCTCACGCCACAGGAACTGAAGACACTGATGGGCTCGCTGGGCGCTATTGCCGGCGCAATCGGACGGACAATCTAAAATTAACCACGAAGAACACGGAGGGGACGGAGATTGAAAAGCTTTTCTCTGTGTACTCCGTGTTCTCCGTGGTGAATCGCATTTGATGATTAACAAACTCGTCATCATCGGCGTCGGCCTGATCGGCGGTTCGCTCGCACTGGCCCTGCGCGAAGCGGGAGCGGTAAAGGAAATTGTCGGCCTCGGCCGCAGCCGTGAGAACCTGGAAGCGGCCAGAACGCTGGGCATCGTCGACTACATCGAAACCGACCTGGCCAACGCGGTAAAAGATGCCGACGTGGTGGTGCTGGCCGTGCCCGTGGCGGCCATGCAGCCGACCCTGGCGCAACTTGCGACTTGCCTGTCACCGCACACCATCGTCACCGATGTCGGCAGCACCAAGCGCGATGTCATCGCCTACGCCCAGCAACACCTGCCGAACCAACTGCCCCGCTTCATTCCGGGGCACCCCATCGCCGGCGCGGAAAAGAGCGGAGCCGCAGCGGCTTTTGCCGATCTGTTCCAAGGCCGTAACGTGGTCGTGACGCCGCTGCCCGAAAACGATGCGCAAGCGGTGTCCCGCATTACTGCCATGTGGCAAACCTGCGGCGCCATCGTGACTACCATGCCGGCGCAAAAGCATGACGAAATTTTCGCTGCGGTTTCCCACCTGCCTCATCTGCTGGCCTTCGCCCTGGTGGAGGACATCGCTTTCCGCGCCAATGCAAAAGAGCTGTTCAGCTATGCGGCGGGCGGCTTCCGCGACTTCACCCGCATCGCCGGCAGCCATCCCGAAATGTGGCGCGACATCTGCCTGGCCAACCGCGACGCGCTGATCAGGGAAGTCGATACCTACCAGGCCCAACTCGACCGCCTGCGCGACATGCTGGAGCAAAGCGACGGCAAATCGCTGGAAGTCGTGTTCGGCCACGCCCGCACCGCCCGCGCCGAATGGCTCGCCGGCAAACAGGATTCACAATAGGTTTTTATCCCATGGAATTTCTCGATCTTTCGCCCATTGCCCGGGTCAGCGGCACGGTCGCCCTGCCCGGCTCGAAAAGCATTTCCAACCGTACCCTGCTGCTCGCAGCGCTGGCCGAGGGAGCCACCGAAGTCAAGGCTCTGCTCGCGTCCGACGACACCGGCCACATGCTGGAAGCGCTGCGCAAGCTCGGCGTCAACTGGCAACAGCATGGCGACAGCCGTGACTACCGCGTGGAAGGCGCGGGCGGCGCTTTTCCGGTCAAGACCGGGGATCTGTTCCTGGGCAACGCGGGCACCGCGTTCCGCCCCCTGACCGCTGCGCTGGCCCTGTCGCAGGGGACATACCAGCTCAGCGGCGTGGCGCGCATGCACGAGCGCCCCATCGGCGACTTGGTGGATGCCCTGCGCCAGCTCGGCGCCAACATCACCTATCTCGGCAACGAGGGCTTCCCGCCTTTGGCGATCAGGCCAGCTTCCCCTCACCCCTGCCCTCTCCCGCTTGCGGGAGAGGGGGACGGAGTGCCGCTGCGCGGATTAGTCAGAGTGCGCGGCAACGTTTCCAGCCAGTTCCTCACCGCCCTGCTGATGGCCGCACCGCTGGCGGGACAGGATGTGAACATCGAAGTGGTGGGCGAGCTAATTTCCAAGCCCTACATCGAGATCACCCTCAACCTCATGCGCCGCTTCGGCGTCGAAGTGGAACGCCAGGAGTGGCAAGTTTTTACCATCCGCGCCGGACAGAAATACCGCAGCCCCGGCGAAATCCACGTCGAAGGCGATGCCTCCAGCGCTTCGTACTTCCTTGCGGCCGGGGCTATCGGCAAAGGCCCGGTGCGCGTGGAGGGGGTAGGAAAATCCAGCATCCAGGGCGACGTGCGCTTCGCCGAAGCGCTGGCGAGCATGGGCGCGAACATCACCATGGGTGACAACTGGATCGAATCCAGCGGCAGCGGCAAGCTCAAGGCCATCGACCTCGACTGCAACCACATCCCGGACGCCGCCATGACCCTCGCCGTGGCCGCCCTGTTCGCCGACGGCACCACCACG
>JBDKRR010000245.1:0-6490 GCA_039683315.1 Sulfuricella sp. | reverse complement strand
TCGGCGCCTTCTGGTCGATCAGTTCATATAAGGTGTTGCGCTCGATGGTCGCCACACCCCCCGGCGCGTCCTTGCCGGCGTTGGAACCGACGGCCTCCCCGTTCAGCCTGACCGTGACGCGAACCGGCTTGCCGTCAGCCGTGCCCAGCACCAGGAACACCTTGCGCGCCTTGAAGTTGAGGCGCAGCGCAGCGCCCTTTTCCTGGCTGACGATCTTCTGGTCGTTCACTTTCCACTTGCCACTCAGCGCCCACTGGTTTTTATCCAGCGCGTCAGGGAAGCGATAGGCGGTTTCCGCGTCGAGCGCGACGTGCTCCTTGCCGGCGAAATTTTCCGCCCGGTCATAGCCGAGATAGGTTTCCGGCGTCTGGCCGGAGACCATGGCGGGTACTGGCTCCTGGACGGCTTCAGCTTTGCCCTTCAGACCGAGCAGGTAGCGGATGTTGTTTTCCGTGACACCGTATTCGCCCTCGCCGAAACTCGTGTAGACCACCTTGCCGTCGCGGTCGATGAGGTAATGCGCGGGCCAGTAGCTGTTGTTGAAGTTGTCCCAGGTGGCGAGGTCGTTGTCCAGCGCCACCGGATAGCGGATGCCGTGCTGCCCGATCGCGGCCTTGACGTTGTCGATTTTTTTCTCGAACTCGAATTCCGGCGAGTGCACGCCGACGATCACCAGCCCCTGGTCGCGGTATTTCCTGTCCCAGTCGGTGATGTAGGGCAGCGTGCGCACGCAGTTGATGCAGGAATACGTCCAGAAATCGACCAGCACGACCTTGCCTTTCAGGCCCTGCATGGTGAGCGGTTGCGAGTTGAGCCAGACTTCGTTTTTCGCGAATTCCGGCGCCGGGTAGGGCTTGCTCAGGCCATGCTGCAACACCAGTGCGCCGGCGGGCTGTTGCGCCTTGGTGCTGGTCGGCAGCAGGGACTGCACATCCACGCCGGACGCGATGTAGGCGACGGACAGCAGGATGAGCACGCCGAATCCGCGCCGCACCGCCTCGGTATGGCGCGTGACGAAGCCCAGCCTGTTCATGATTTTTCTGCCGGTCAGCGCGATGATGAGCATGGGAACGCCCGCGCCGATGGCGAATGAAACGATGATCAGGTTGCCGGCGAAATCGCTCTGCTGACGGATTACCTGCACCAGTACCGCGGCCAGGATCGGCCCGGCGCAGGGCGTCCACACCAGGCCGATCAGCGCACCGATCAGGACGCCGCTGAGCAGCCCTTCCCCGCCGGTGGAAGCCAGCTGGTTGCCGAAGTTGGCCGCGCCTTGCGTCAGTGCGCTGAACTTGTCCGACAGTTTGGTCGACAGCAGCACCAGACCGAACACAGCGAGCAGCACCAGGGAGGCATCCTTGACGATATCGAGATCGATGCCGAGCGCCAGCACGATCTTGCGCGAAATCAGCGCGAACAGGCTGAACGCCAGCACGAACCCGATAATGATGCCGTATGGCCGGCGCCGCCCGCCCTCGACCGAGGCCGCGAGCACCAGCGGCAGAACAGGCAGGATGCAAGGCGAGACGATGAGCGCCAGACCTTCGAGGAAGGCCAATCCGATGTCGATGAACATGTGCTTATGCCTTGTCCGGAATAAATTTCAATGCCACGCCGTTGTTGCAGTAGCGCAGGCCGGTGGGGCGCGGTCCGTCGTCGAACACGTGGCCGTGATGGCCGCCGCAGCGCGCGCAGTGGTACTCGGTGCGCGGCAGCACCAGCTTGAAGTCCTTCCGGGTCTCGACGTGGCCGGGTAGCACGTCGTAAAAGCTCGGCCAGCCGGTGCCGCTGTCGAATTTGTATTTCGAGGGGAAGAGCGGCAGGTCGCAGGCGACGCAAACGAACATGCCGCTGCGCTTTTCATGATCCAGCGGGCTGCTGAAGGGAGCCTCGGTCCCTTCATGGCGCAACACGTCGTATTGCGCGGGGGTCAGAAGTTTCTTCCACTCCGCGTCGCTTTTGCTGATTTTGCCGATGCGCTCGGCTGCGATTGCCTGTAGCGGAATGAATACGGCCGGCAAGGACAGAATGCCCGCCCCGCCTGCCGCCAGTGTGATGAACGTACGCCTGTCCATGATTTTGTCCTCGCCGAATTGAGTGTTGATAACCGATGGCATGCCATCCTTGACCCGGTATTCGACGCGCAGCGGAAAAAGGTTACATCGTCCGGCGGCGAGACCGGGATTGCGGGCGACAATGGATAGGCGCAGCGCTATTTCTTCAGGTATTGCAGCTTGTCCTCGGCGCCGTTCCATTTGTCTGCGTCGGGCAGCGCGTCCTTCTTCACCGCGATGACCGGCCAGTCTTTCGCCAGTTCCGCGTTGATTTCGAGAAATTTCTCCTGCCCGGGAGGTAGCTCCGCCTCGGGGAAAATAGCAGAAGCCGGACACTCCGGCACGCATGCGTCGCAATCTATGCATTCGTCCGGGTCGATGGCCAGGAAATTGGGCCCCTCGTGGAAACACTCCACCGGGCATACCACCGCGCAGTCGGTGTACTTGCACTGAATGCAGTTTTCCGTCACGACGTAGGTCATTTGCATGCACTCCTTGTGTCCGATAATCCGAGCGTAGCCAGAAAAGGCCCGCAATTCGATAAGGTGAGGCCTGTATTTTCTGCCGTTTATCCGACCTATCCGCAAAGCGGCGACTAACAAGCGCAGAACTTGAACTTGCAGCGCTGGTCCAAAAACAACCCACGTTTGGAAGGAGTCGGAAAATGGCCTCGTCAGACCAGGAAAATGATCCGGGCAACACGAAAGAAGCGATCCTGATCAGCGTCTACAGCAATGAAGCCAAGGCGCAACGCGCACTGGAAAAACTCATCGACAAGGGTTTTCCCATGGACATGATCTCGGTGCTGGGGCGCGTCCATGCGTCCGGCGACGACGTGCTGGGGATTTATCACCGCACCGAGGGATCGCGCGTCGAGGCGTGGGCTACGCAAGGCGCACTTTGGGGCGCGCTATGGGGTATCTTCGTCGGCGCCACCGGCATGTTCATCTTCCCCGGCCTCGGCCCCGTACTCGCGGCCGGCCCGATCGTGGAAGCCATCATCGGCGCCCTGGGCGGCGCTGCGGTCGGCGGAGCGGTCATGACTGGCGCCGCCGAACTGACTCATTTGGCTACCGCGATGCATCGGATCGGCATCCCGGAGGAAAGGCTTGAACACTTGCACCGCGCCATCGAAGACGGACGCTATTTGCTGCTGTTGCGCGGCGGGCGCAATGAATTGCAGGAATGGCGGGGAATACTCGGCTGGAGCGATGCGGAAGAAACAGTGGAACTTCCTTACACCGGCATTCAGGACTTGGTGTGACGTGAGTTTGCCACTTTCTCACGGCGGTAAGGGAGCGATCGGATGAGCCGCCTGCTTCTTTTCCTGTTCATAGGCAGCTTCCCGGCATTTGCCGGCGCTCTGCCGCTGGGCGACATCCGGCTACCCCCTGGCTTCACCATCGGCGTGTATGCGGACAAGCTTCCGGGCGCCCGCTCCATGGCTTTGGGACCGGATGGGACGCTGTTTGTCGGCACGCGCAGCGAAGGCAAGGTCTACGCGCTGCAGGACCGCAACGGCGATGGGCGCGCGGACCGGGTGCTGACGCTTGCCTCCGGCTTGAACATGCCCAACGGCGTGGCCTTTCGCGACGGAGCCCTGTACGTGGCGGAGGTGAACCGCATCCTGCGCTACGATGCCATCGAATCGCATCTCGACCGACCGCCCCGCCCGGTGATAGTGAACGACGATTTCCCGCCGGACACGCACCACGGCTGGAAATTCATCCGTTTCGGCCCGGATGGCCTGCTCTATGTCCCGGTCGGGGCGCCGTGCAATATCTGCGAGCCCGACCCGGCACGCTATGCCGCCATTTTCCGCATGCGCCCGGACGGCACCGGGTTGGAACGATTCGCCGGCGGCGTGCGCAACACGGTGGGGTTCGACTGGCACCCGGTGACCGGGGAATTGTGGTTCACCGACAACGGCCGCGACTGGCTGGGCAACGAGCGCCCCCCGGACGAACTGAACCATGCACCCCGCCCCGGCATGGATTTCGGCTTTCCTTATTGCCACGGCAAACACATCGCCGACCCGGAGTTCGGCGCCCGGCGGGCATGTAACGAATTCACCCCGGCCAGTTTGGAACTGGGCGCCCACGTCGCCTCCCTGGGTATGCGCTTCTACACTGGCAGCCAGTTTCCGGCAACCTACCGCAACCAGATTTTCATCGCCGAGCACGGCTCCTGGAACCGCTTTCCGCCCAGCGGCTACCGGATAACCCTGGTCCGCCTGAAGGATGGCCGGCCGAACGGCTACGAAGTCTTCGCCGAGGGCTGGCTGCGCTTCGGACTCGCCTGGGGCCGACCGGTAGACCTGCAAGTCATGCCTGACGGCGCCCTGCTGGTTTCGGATGACAAGGCGGGCGCGATTTACCGCATTGTCTACAAAGGGAGATAGCGAAGCCCAATCCCGACTTGGGAAAATCAACAGAGGTTCCTTGATTCACCTCGATTTCCCACTGAAGCGGGAGATTATCCGAGTCGACCCGCGCAAGCGGGAAACGGATCGCTTTGACGCTACCGATCATTTGCCAGGGACGTGCCCAGAAGCGATCCAGCGCGAATATCGGCCAATGCGAGCAAATTTCTCTGTGGCATGTTGGATACACACGAATGCGTAGAATCCTCTGAATAAGGCAGTTAAATACCTGATTTAGAGTATTTGTCGGACCACCTTTGCAAAATATTATGGCCACACAGATTAGCAACAAACTGGTTGCTCATAAGCGCAGCCCTGATAGTTGGGAATATGCTGCATTATCCGGAGGTCTTGCAATGACACACATTAACCGTTTCTATGCTTTTTTCCTGGTCGCCCTCCTCGCCTCCTTCCTGGGATGTGCATCAACGCCAAAGCAGGAAGGTACTGGGGAGTATGTCGACGATTCCGTAATTACCGCCAAGGTCAAGGCGGCGCTCTTCGAGGAAGCCTCCTTGAAATCATTTGAAATCGAGGTAGTAACTTTCAAGGGCGTGGTTCAATTGAGCGGCTTCGTCAACTCCCAGGCAGACATCGACAAGGCGGTTGGGATTGCGCGCAAAGTCAAGGGAGTGGAAACGGTCAAGGATGACATCCTGCTCAAGTAAAACCCGATCGGGCGCGCCTGTTATCTTGTGATATTTGCGCCGCCTGGCCCGGGAATGTGAACGCCAGGGAGGGTATCGCGGTGAACCTCAAGGTAATGGCCATCGTCATGGCGGGCGGAGAGGGAAGCCGTCTCAACCCACTGACGGCAATGCGCTCCAAACCTGCAGTTCCTTTCGCCGGGCGTTACCGCATCGTGGACTTTGTCCTCAGCAACCTGATCAATTCGGGCATCAACTCCATCTATCTCCTGGTCCAGTACAAATCCCAGTCCCTCATCGAGCACATCAGCCATTCCTGGGTGCTGGCCCCCGGCATGGCAGACCATTTCGTCACCGTGGTGCCGCCCCAGATGATGGAGGGGGAAAAATGGTTCCAGGGCACCGCCGATGCGGTGGTCCAGAACATCGACCTGATCGAGCGCCACGCCCCGCAACTGGTGGCCGTTTTCGGCGCCGACCACATCTACCGCATGGACGTGCGCCAGATGGCGGCATTCCACCGCAGCCGCGGTGCGGACGTCACCGTCGCTGCCCTGCCGGTCCCCCGCGGCACGGCCTCAGCCTTCGGCATCATCGATGCGGACGACGAGGGACGCGTGCGCGGCTTCCAGGAAAAACCCGCCGAACCCGCCCCCATGCCGGCCCATCCCGATATGGCCTATTCCTCCATGGGCAATTACCTGTTCGATACCGGGGTGCTGCTGGATGCCTTGAGGGAGACCCGCGCCCGCCGGGAAAGCGACTTCGGCAGGGACGTCATTCCCCGGCTGATCGGCAGCCACCGGGTGTATGCCTACAACTTCGCCGACAACCACATCCCCGGCATCCGCACCTACGAGGAGCCCTCCTACTGGCGCGACGTGGGTACCCTCGACGCCTACTTCGCCGCCAACATGGACCTGCTGGGCAGGGAACCCAGACTCAACCTGTTCAACCCGCGCTGGCCAATCGGCTCCAGCAACTACCAGGGGCCGGTGTCGCGCATTGTCGAGGGCAAACTCAACAACTGCCTGATCGGCGCGGGCACGCTGATCAAGGGAGGTGAAGTATCCAACTCCATCATCCGCCGCGAAGTGGTGATCGAGGAGGATACCCTGATCGAGGACTGCATCATCATGGACTACACCGTGATCCGCCGCGGCGCGCGGCTGCGCCGGGCCATTGTGGACCGTTATAACGTGGTGGAAGCCGGCGCGCGGATCGGCTACGACCTGCACGCCGACGGCCAACGCTATTTCGTTACGGAGTCGGGGCTGGTGGTGGTACCCAAAGGCCACGCCAGCCCGGAAATCGAACGTTACTAGGAAATGCCATGGGGAAAAATGACTTCCCTGTCTGGCCCGGCC
>JBDKRR010000244.1:0-6479 GCA_039683315.1 Sulfuricella sp. | reverse complement strand
GGCAACCGCGCTGGACGCCGTATTTCAGGCCCTGCAGCAAAGCCGCAACATGCCTGAGCTGCGCACGGTGCGGCACTACCACGACGATCCCGGCTATATCGCTGCATTGGCCAACAGCGTGCGCGACCACTGGATGCAGAACGGCCGGGCGGACAAGCTGGTGATGAGCTTTCACGGCGTACCGAAAAGATCCCTGCTGCTGGGCGACCCCTACCACTGCGAATGCCAGAAAACAGGCCGGCTGCTGGCTGAGGCGTTGGGACTGGCCCAGGATCAGTACCTCATCACCTTCCAGTCGCGCTTCGGCCGCGCCGAGTGGCTCCAGCCCTATACCGCCCAGACCTTGAAGGATCTTGGCAAGCAAGGCTGCAAACGGGTGGATGTCATCTGCCCCGGATTTTCATCTGACTGTCTGGAAACACTCGAAGAAATCGCCATGGAGTGCAAGGCAGATTTCCTCAACGCCGGGGGGCAGGAATACCACTACATTCCGTGCCTCAACGAACGCGACGACTGGATGCGCGCGCTCAGCGAACTGGTCTTGAAACATCTGCAAGGCTGGCTCGAAAACGCTGACACCCCAGACAGTACACAACAAAGCCGGGATCGCGCGCTGGCCATGGGCGCCAAGACCTAGCACCGCTCAGGGGCGACGACATGCGCTCCGAATAGCATCAAGTTACTGCCGGACATACCGCTAATACCTCAATAGCCGAAAATATCCGCGGCAACGAGGTGCATCATGAAAATAGCCAGCTCCGACATACAGTTATCCAGTCAACACACCGCCATCGACAAACACAACGTGCGTGAATCGCTACGCGCCTGGACTGGCGCGCAGCGCCCCGATTTCGAGGGGCGCGGCACCAACGCGGCACGCCCACAGGCGGACCATGTCGCCCTGTCCAGCGAAGGCAAGGCAGCGCAAAAGGCAGACCCCGTGGCAGACATGCAGGACGCCGTCGACAGCGACCCACGCATGCAACTGCTGGTGCGCATGATAGAAGCGCTGACTGGCAAGAAAATAAAAATCCTGTCGATGAAGGACTTGCAGCCGGCGCAAACGCCTCCGCCGGAGCAAGTTCAGGACCCCAACCAGGCTGCCACGGGACAACCCGCGCAGGCCAGCGCCGGCTTCAGCGTCGAATATGAGCGTCACGAAACGCATTACGAGGCGGAGCAAACCAGTTTCTCGGCGCAAGGCGTGGTCAAGACGGCCGACGGCGGGGACATCACGTTCAGCCTGCAATTGAACATGAGCCGCGAATATACCGAGCAAAGCGATGTTAGCGTGCGTCTGGGCGATGCAGCGCGGCAGACGAAAGACCCGCTGGTGATCAATTTCAGCGGCAACGCGGCGCAACTGACGTCCGCAAAATTCAGTTTCGACCTCAACGCCGACGGCAAAACCGAACAGATTTCATTCGTTGCTCCAGGCAGCGGCTTCCTCGCTTTGGACAAGAACCAGGACGGCAAGATCAACAACGGCAGCGAACTGTTCGGGCCGGCCAGCGGCAACGGATTCAGCGACCTGGCGGCATACGACCAGGACGGCAATCGCTGGATCGACGAAAACGATGCGGTATTCAACCAGCTCAAGGTCTGGAGCAAGGACGCGCAGGGTAACGACCAATTGGCTTCGCTGAAAGAGGCCGGTGTGGGTGCAATCTATCTCGGTAATGCCGCCACGGAATTCAGCATCAAGGACGCGAGCAACCGCCTGGACGGCAAAATTCGCTCCAGCGGCGTCTATTTGAGCGAAGATGGCGTCGCCGGCACGGTGCAGCAGGTCGACCTAGCTGCGTGATGCCTTTGCCTCCTTTCACTATCCCCGGCTGTCGGGTATAGTTGCCGCTACCGATTTTCACGTAAAACGCTGGCTGCCAGACAAAGGATCCTCTAAATGTCCCGCTCAATTTTTCAAAGAATGCTCGACCTGAAAATATGGGTGCGCCAGGTTGGCGCGATCTGGCTGATGCTGATCTTCGCCTGGAGCGCCATGATTTACTGGGCTTCGGTCGAGCACCATCGCACTGCGATTCAGCAGACCATCGATTTCTCCAACAGCATCCACCAGATGACCCTGTCCGGGCTCACCGGCATGATGATCACCGGCACCGTCGCGCAGCGTGCCGTGTACCTGGACCAGATCCGCCAATCCGACAACGTGCGCGACCTGCAGGTAATCCGCGGCGACGCCCTGATCAAGCAGTTCGGCGCAGGCCTGGCAGGGGAAGCCAACGCCGACCCCGTAGAACGCGGGGTCCTGCAAAGCGGCAAGGCCTATTACCAGGTTGTAAAAGAAGAATACAAGGGCAAAAGCGTTGAAAACATGCGCGCAGTGATTCCCGTCATTGCGTCGAAAAACTACCTCGGCAAAGACTGCCTGATGTGCCATATCGTGCCTGAAGGCACGGTTCTCGGCGCCGTGAGCATGAAAATCTCCCTCGACAAGGCCAACAAGGCGGTGTGGGACTTCACCTGGAAAATCTTCGCCGTAGCCGTCGTGTTCAGCGTCCCTTTGCTGCTGTTCATCTACCTGTTCACCAGGCGCGTCATCACCAAGCCCCTCAAGGAAATGAGCGATGGTCTGCATGACATCGCCGCGGGTGAAGGAGACCTCACACGGCGCCTGAGCGTAAAGAGCCAGGATGAAATCGGCCAGACCGCGACGCTGTTCAATCAGGTGATGGAAAAATTCAGCCACCTGGTGCGCCAGGTCAGCGAATCTGCCAATCAGGTTTCGGTTGCCGCCAAGCAACTCGCCCAGGGTGCCCAGCAGGTTGCGGACAGTTCCAGCCAGCAACGCGACAAATCGGTCGCCACTGCCGCTGCGGTGGAGGAAATGACCGGCAGCATCGCCGCGGTGGCGCAAAGCACCGAGCAGATGCAGCAAATGTCACAACAAAGCCTAGACCGCTCCCACCAGGGCAACGAAAGCATTTCCATGCTGGTGGGCGAGATTGACCAGGTAGAGTCGGCGGTGAAGGAAATCGCCAGCGCAGTGAACGAATTCACGCGCAGCACCACTTCCATCAACACCATGACCAAACAGGTCAAGGACATCGCCGAGCAAACCAACCTGCTTGCCTTGAACGCTGCCATCGAAGCCGCCCGTGCTGGCGAACAGGGGCGCGGATTTGCAGTGGTCGCGGACGAAGTCAGGAAACTCGCCGAAAAATCTTCCCAGTCCGCGAGCCAGATCGATACGGTCACCCAAGCCCTTGGACAGCAGTCCGTGGCGGTCGATAAAGCCATCGAAAGGGGGCTGGCACACCTGCTCTCCAGCCAGGATTCCATGGAAACCGTGGCGATGGTGCTTTCCGAAGCCAATGCTTCGGTCAATGAAGTGGGCGAAAAAGTAAGCGATGTCGCCGACATTGCCGAGCGCCAACGGGCCACCAGCACCGAGGTTTCTTCCAACGTCGAGGCGATTGCCGCCATGGCGGAGGAGAACAGTCAGGCCGTCGGCCAGACCGCCAACGCCGCGCGCCACCTGGAGCAGTTGGCCGAAACGCTGCAAGACACAGTCAGCCGTTTCAAAGTCTAAGGCTTCGTCCGCCATTCATATGCTGGACGCTGTAACGCACGAAGACGAATTGCGCATCGAGACCATCGCGGCCAATGTTCCCGCCCTGGTTTTCCAGCTGCAGCGGCAGGCCGACGGCAGCTTGTGCTGCCTGTTCACCAGCAAGGCCGTGCGCGCCGTATGCGACGAACGGGTAGACCCCGAGGATACCGGCTGGATACCCTGCATCAGCAACCTGCACCCCGATGACCGGGATTCCTTTTTTTCGGCCATGACCCTTTCCGCACAGCAATTGACGCACTGGAACTGGGAAGGGCGGATCATCGTCCCCCCTCATGACGAAAAATGGATCAACCTGCGGGCCGTACCTTGCGCCATGCCGGATGGCTCCATTGTGTGGGACGGCATCATTCTCAACATCACCTTGTCCAAGCAGCGCGAAGACGAAAGCGTCCATGCCAGGTTTGCGCTGGAGAAGCTCTCCGACCACATCCAGCGCGCACGCGAAGAAGAGCGCAGCAAGATTTCGCGCGAGATTCATGACGAACTGGGCGGCATACTCAGCACGCTGAAAATGGATCTTGGCTGGCTGGACAAACGCATGGATGATCCGCTCTTGCTGGAGCGCACTCAGGCCATGGCACAACTGATCAGGGAAGCACTGCAAACCGCGCGGCGCATTTCCGCTGATTTGCGCCCCGGCGCCCTGGATAACCTGGGCCTGGTTGCGGCGATGGAGGAGCATGCCGCAACGCTGCTGGGGCGCCAGGGCATTTCCTACAGCTTCACACCACCCGAACAGGAAGTGGAGTTGGACGATCTGCGCGCCACTGCCATATTCCGTATTTTCCAGGAATCGCTCACCAACATCGTGCGCCACGCAAAGGCCGAAACGGTGGATATTCAGTTTAGCCTGACCCCGGATGAACTGGCAATTTCCATCCGTGACGATGGTTGCGGAATCATTCCGGAGCGGTCCCAACGCTTCCAATCCTACGGCATCCTCGGCATGCAGGAACGCGCCAAACAACTGGGTGGCAAAGTGATCGTCAGCGGCACCCCCGGGCATGGCACCACCGTTCGCCTGAAACTCCCTTTGCTGTGCCGGAGCTAATAACAAGATGATCAAACTTCTGATCGCCGACGATCACAATATTTTCCGCGACGGCCTGAAGCGCATCCTCGCCGACACCCCCGATATCCAGGTCAGCGCCGAAACGGGCAATGGCAGCGAGGCGCTGGAACTGATGCGCAAGGAAGATTGGGACGCAGTTCTGCTGGACATCAACCTGCCGGGTAAATCCGGACTTGACGTGCTGAAACAGATCAAGAAGGAAAAACCCCATTTGCCGGTGCTCATGCTCAGCATGTATCCCGAGGAACAGTACGCAGTCAGAACCATCAAGCTCGGCGCAGCTGGCTATCTCTCCAAGGACGCCGATGCCGACGAGCTCATCATCGCGATCCGCAAGGCCGCGGCTGGCGGAAGATATGCCAGCAACACCCTGGCGGACCACCTGCTGCAATCCCTTTACGGTAGCGGACAGCAACTGCATACGACGTTATCGGATCGCGAATATCTGGTGTACCGCCATATCGTGGCGGGAAAATCCCTTACCGAAATCGCCCAGACGCTCGCTCTCAGCATCAAAACCATCAGCACCTACCGTACCCGCCTGCTGGAAAAGATGGGCATGAGCAATAACGCGGATTTAATTCGTTACGCACTCGAATATCAGCTTTTCGATTAGTTTTTGCCGGATTAGTCTTACAGACTGACGGCTCACTCCTACAATTATTTCGGATTGCTCCGGCAGCCAATCTACCGAAAAACCCCTATGCTTAGGCCCGGGATATTGTTGTCCAGCTACCAAAGAATCTGAATGCCTTTTCAAAACGCAGTCAATGCCGTGATGTTCGACTCACTGGAACCAGTGCCAGTAAGTCGACCCGGCGCCCCCGAATTCCACGACAGCCTGACCGGGCTGTCCAACTACACGCTATTCAAGAATCAGCTGGAACTCTGTCTGTCGCGCGCAGAGGACGCATCCCACAGCCTTGCTATCCTGGTCGTGGGGCTCGACCGTTTCAAACAGGTCAACGACACCTACGGCTACGCGGCCGGAGACATGGTGTTGCTCTCGGCGACTCGACGCCTGTGCGAACTTGAACTGGGCAATTGCCCCTTGGCGCGCTTGGGCGGCGACACTTTTGCGCTGGCTATTGAAAACCCCAGGGATCGCGAGGACGCCGCCGACGTAGCCGAACGCATCATGGCCAGCCTGTCCGAGCCGTTCGCCGTCGAGAACGAGGAGATTTTCCTCAGCGCAAGCATCGGCATCAGCCTGTATCCGCGGCAAGGCGAAAATATTTGCGCGCTCATCGCCAACGCCAAAACAGCCATGGATCAGATCAAGGATCACGGACGCGACAATTACGCTTTCTACGATCCTGACTTGCACCAGAACCGGCGCTCGTTGCGCCACTCGACGCTGGAGCGCGCCCTGCATCACGCCCTTGAGGACAATCAGCTGGTGTTGCTCTACCAGCCGCAGATCGACCTAGAAAGCGGCGAAATACGCGGGGTCGAAGCGCTGCTGCGCTGGCACCACCCGGAACTGGGCACGATTTCCCCTACGGAGTTTATCCCCCTGGCGGAAGAAACCGGCCTGATTCATGCCATCAGCGACTGGGTGCTGCGTACCGCCTGCGCCCAGAACAGCGATTGGCAACGCCAGGGACTCCCCGGCATACGCATGGCGGTCAACCTTTCCGCGCAGCAGTTCAGCAAGCCAGGCCTCGATCAGCTGGTGCATGAAGTGCTGCAGGACACAGGACTGGCGCCGCGCTGGCTCGAACTGGAACTGACCGAAACCATCGCATTGCAGGATATCGATGCCGCCATAGCCACGCTGAGAACCCTCAAGGCCATGGGCGTCCGGATCGCCAT
>JBDKRR010000243.1:0-3213 GCA_039683315.1 Sulfuricella sp. | reverse complement strand
CGCCTTCACCATGCGGCCCCAGTCGCGCGGCGCGATGTCGAGCACCCGGTTGAACTGGAATGGCTTATCCCAGTCGCTGGGGCTCATGTACTGGCGAGCGAAGGCCACCGCCTGTTCCAGGGTGATGAAGGTCGGCTCGTAGGTTTGCAGCATCACGTCGCCTGGGCGCTCATCGGCGTGGGCGGCCTTGCGTACCAGCATGGTGATGTCGTCGGCGCCCAAACTGGGCGTGCTGGCGGCTGATTTTTCAGCGTAGGAGATGGCCTCGGATTCAGTCGCAAATTGAAGCTGGCGGCTATCGCTACCGCGAACGATGTTTCCTTGCCGGTCACGGATGACAAAATGATCGTTGTAAGGCGTGACGAAATGCTGCGCCCGGCCAATTTTCACCTTGGCATAGCCGTTTTTGCCGCGCTCTACTGCGGGGGAGCCGTCCTCGACTTTGGGAGCCGGAAGTGCCCGTGTTTGCGCTTCTGGCCGGCGTCCAGCGAAGTAGTCGGCCACCATCTTTTCGGCCTCTGCGAAGCCCTTGCCCTCCACGATCTGGTCGTAGTTGCCCTCGGCGGACCCGGTGATGCCGCCATCAGCTTTCAGCGTGCGCGTGATGACCATGCCATTTGGCAGCTTGATCTCCTGCTTTACATCACCCCTGACGGAGTAGCCCCGCACGCTGAACCCGCTACCGATGTCGGTGTACTGCGGCAGTTCGTCATTGAAGTAGCCCCCATTGGCGTCTGTCTTGATGACGGGAACCTTTGGGTTGTTGCGCATCGCCTGAAGGCTGCTGCGCGCAGACTCGCCCAGCTCACCCACGAACCCGGTGCCGCCCGCCTCAATTTCGCGCTTCTGGGCTGGCGTCAACTTGATGCCATCGCCAGACTCGCCAGCTGGCTGCGCGGCCTGCATCTGGTCCTTGAGCTTCTTGCGCTGCGCCTTGAGGGTGACGGGCACCTTGGGGCTCTTCATTGCCGCCTCGATGTCACCACCGCCGGCCGCCATGGCGCCAGGTGCAGCGCGCAGGATCTTGTCCTCTACTTCGCGCAGCTGGGTGCGCAAGGCATCAACCGGCGAGGCACCCTCTGGTGCAGCTGCAGGCCGGACTGATTGGGTCAGCCCAGCGGCTTCCATGCCGGCGGTTCCGGCTGCGGGTACTCCCCCCCCTTGCGATGCCGTGACTGCTGCTCCAGCGCGTCCCTGATCTGGCGCTTCTTGTCCTGCCGTTTGGCTTTGCTGGGCTTGAGGGGCTTGAGTGACAAGTTGTGCTCCTTCGTTGGTGATGAGGGGCTGAGACAGTTCTGCGGGCACGTCGCCTGCGTCTTCTGTCATGCGAGCGAATGCGCCGTCATCTACATTGGGCAGATCCAGGGCGGTCTGCTCGGCTTCGAGCTCGGCGCGCAGCTCAGCCTGGTCGCGCTCTTCGCGGCGGCGGGCCAGTTCCTTGGCCAGCTTCAGGCGCACATCCCGGCTTTGGGCTGAGCGGAAGGTGTTGGAGAGGTCTTGGTCGCTCCAGGTGGTGAAGTCGCCTTCGGCGCCGACGATCTCTCCGGTTTCGGTGTCGACAGCCTGGGCGGCTTGCTTGCCTTTGCCCTTTTGCTGCTGCTGGGCCGTTTGGGCAGCCTGGGCGGCTTGCTGCATCTGTCCAGCGGCGCCGGTGTCCACGGCAAGGGCGGCGGCGGCTTCCATCGTGCCTGCCTCGGGGCCGCTGCGCAGACCCATTTGCTGGCTTGGCGTCAGGGGGGCAGCCATGCCGGTGGACTGGAAGATCTCGTCATCCGGCCCCATGGTGGAGCGGTCCCGGTCAATGTCGGCCGCGCGGTTGGCCAGGGCCGCGGCGCGCTGCTTGGCGGTGAGCTCGGCGCCACTCGGCGGAGCGGTCTGCGGCACCTCTGGCTCGCCCTGCTCTTGCTCCTGCAGTGCACGCAGCTGTGCCTCGAACGCACTTTGAACGCGCTGCAGGCCCGTGCTTGGCGCCTGCGGCTGTGCCGGATCTGTGCCGGCTACCCCCTGAGCACCAGGCTCTTGCGACTGAGCGCCGGACTCCTTGAAGGCGCGGAACCCACTCGCCGCACCACCCATGGCGCTGCCAGATAGCACGCCCATGACGGCGGCGGCGTCGACATCCTCGTGCCAGTCCTTGCCCAGGGCCAGGTTTTGGAATACCTGCTCGGCCACGGACTGGGGCAGTTCTTCCAAGAAGCCTTCGGAGATGGCGCCCTGAACCACCTTGGTCGGGATCGCGCGCAGTGCCGACTGCTGGACCAGCGGATTGGCGGCGGCCCGGGCAGCGCCAGCGGCCACGTCCGCATTCACGCCCTTGGCGCCTTGGGCAATCATGGTGTCCACGTCACCAATGCCCAGCTTGTTGGCCACACGGCCGCCCAGGGCGCCCAGGCCAGCTCCCACCACGCCGGTGAGGCCAGCTGCAGCGGCTTGGCCAGGCGTCAGCAGGCCATCCTCAGTTTCTTGGCGGATCTGCTCGGCGGCAGAGCCGGCCATGGTCAGGCCTTCGCCGGCAGCGCCAGCAAGTGCCGCACCCTTGGTGCCCATCGTGCCGAGTTTGGTTGTGGCCATGAGCCCACGGCCCGCCAGACCGCCCGCAAGCATGCTGGGGATCGACTCGCCCACCGTGGTGAGGATCGTGCTGGGGTTCTGGATGGCGGTGACGGCCTTGTCCATGAAACCGTCAGCCTGCTGGAACTTGCGCTGCGCTTCCTTGGTGGCGTCAGAGTGCCAGTCGTTGACCATCTCCTTGGCCTGCTTCGGTCGGAAGCCTACTGCGCCGCCTTCGTTTTCCAGGAACTTGCCGACGCGGCCTCCGGTCGGGATGTCAGCCAGGCCCACCAGCATTTCTGGAACACCGATGGCGCCCTTGACGGCTGTAGCTGCGACGTCCTGCGCCCAGCCCTTGAACCCTCGCGCGGGCGGCTCGAAGCCAATATCAGAATCAGACAGTGTTTTCGGTGCGGCCGGCTTGGTTGCGCCCAGGCCGATTTGTTCATCCGTCAAGATCTGGTTTTTGTCCGCCATTGTCATCCTTCACGCGCCCGCGTCAGTGCGGTATGAGGCAGTGTCCCGCCGTGGTTCTGGGGCGCCAAACCCTATGCCGGGGCAAAAAAAAGCCCGCCGAAGCGGGCCATGGAGCGGACTCAAGCAGGGCTTACGCCTGCTGCCAGCCCTGCCCTGTCCAGCGGACGTTGGTGCCGTTCGGTGCAA
>JBDKRR010000242.1:0-8858 GCA_039683315.1 Sulfuricella sp. | reverse complement strand
CTGCAACACGCCAGGTCCGCTGTCCGTGTCCGGCGGCACGAGGGCCACGGCCTTGCTTGTGGGGGGAGTCGTTTGCTCCTTGGTTTCCATATCTTCAAAACCTTTTGCGAGAGTTATGGCGCTCATTTGTTTCTCCTTGCTTGTGGCTCTCTTTGGTGATGAGCGATGGGTTATGAGTAATGGGAAAACAACTCTCGCATCACCCATCCCACATCACCCATCACTCGTTTTACGCCTTGATCTTGAATCCGGCGGCATAGGCCTTGGGGTTCTTGCCATCCCACACCGTGCCGTCGATCATCTTGCTGCTGCGCATGACATCTTTCGGGATTGGTGTCTTGGTCTGTGTCGCGGCTTGCTTGTAAAGCTCGATCTGGTTGACCTTCTTCGCCACGGCCAGGTAATCCGGATCTTCCTTGAGCAGGCCCCAGCGCTTGTGCTGGGTGAGGAACCACATGCCGTCGGAGAGGTAGGGGAAGTTCACCGTGCCTTCGTTGTAGAACTTCATGTAGTTGGCGTCCTGCCATTTCCTGCCGTTGCCGTTGTCGTACTGGCCCAGCATGCGATCCTCGATAGAGTCGAAATCGGTGTTGACGTAGGACTTCTCGGCGATGATCTTGGCCACGCCGGAACGGTTTTTCATATCGTCGATGTATCTGGAAGCGTCGAGCACGGCCATGATCAGGGCGCGCGCCGTGTTGGGGTGCTTCGCCACCCACTCCGCGGTGGTACCGAGCACTTTTTCCGGGTGATCTTTCCAGATGTCCTGGCTGGTGGCGGCGGTAAAGCCCACGTTGTCGCGGATGGCGCGCGCGTTCCACGGCTCGCCCACGCAGAATCCGTCCATATTGCCGACGCGCATGTTGGCGATCATCTGCGGCGGCGGAACGGTGATATTCTTGACGTCGGCGAAGGGGTTCACACCGTAGGCGCCGAGCCAGTAATACAGCCACATGGCGTGGGTGCCGGTGGGAAAGGTCTGGGCGAAAGTGTATTCGCGCGGCTCCTTCTTGATCAGCGCCGCCAGGCTGGTGCCGTCCACTGCGCCCTTGCCCTTGAGCTGGTTGGATAAGGAAATGGCCTGGCCGTTGTTGTTGATGCTCATGAGCACCGCCATGTCCTTCTTAGGCCCGCCGATACCCATCTGCACACCGTAGGCCAGGCCGTACAGAACATGGGATGCGTCGAGCTCGCCGTTCACCAGCTTGTCGCGCACGCCGGCCCAGGAAGCCTCCTTGCTCGGCACGATCTTGATACCGTATTTCTTGTCGAAGCCCATCACCGAAGCGATCACCACCGAAGCGCAATCGGTCAGCGGAATGAAGCCGACCTTTACCTCGGTTTTTTCCGGCGCATCGGAACCTGCCGCCCACGCCCCGCTGCGGATGGCTGGATCGACCATGGACATCAAGGCCCCGGCCCCCAGTAACGTTGCACCTTTCTTCATGAAATCTCTCCGGCTGTTTTTGAAATCTTCACTCATGGCTTATCTCCTGGATAAAAAAAACAAAACAAAAAAGGCGTCTCATCCGCGAGAGGGATTGCTCCCGCGAATGGACGCCTTTGTCCTTTGCAGCCGACCGTCGTTGGTCGGCTCAGATTTGATTCATTTGCTGCAGCCCGCCGTTGGGCCTTTGATTACCTCAAAGCAATACCCGTGCCAGAATTTTTCACCCCAGCAGTTCCGTGATCTCGACCAGCTGGCGCGCCACGTCGCCCAGGCGCGAACCCTTGTCCATGGCCGCCTTGCGCAGCGCCTGGTAAGCCTGTTCCTCCGACCAGCCGCGCTGCTTCATCAGGATGCCCTTGGCGCGCTCGACATCCTTGCGCTCCGAAAGCTGGCTTTCCGCTTTCTCCAGGTCCTCCCGCATAGCCTGGAACTCGTTGAAACGCGCGATCGCCACGTCCATGATGGGACGCAGACGCTCGCTTCGGAGGCCATCCACCACGTAGGCACTGACCCCGGCACGAATGGCGGCGCGGATCTTGTCGCTGTCGTCGTCGTGGGTGAACATCACGATTGGGCGCGGCTGATCGCGCCTGATGATGCACAGGTTTTCCAGCGTATCGCGGTCGGGAGACTCGGTATCCAGAATGATCAGGTCCGGCTTGAGTTCTGCCACCAGGCCGGGCAGGTCTGCGCTGGCGGAGACATGGGCGGCAATCTTGCAGCCCGAGTCCTGCAGGGCGTGCTTGAGCAGCGCCGCACGCTCAAAGGTCTCGTCGACCAGCAGGACGCGGAGCGGAGTTTCGGATGGAGTGATGGGGGTTTTCATAGCCGAGCGAATATCGCAATTCTCATGCCAGGAAGGCAACTGATTGATATTGACGTAAATCAGGAAAGGCCCTGCGATGGATTGGAAAGCGGAACTACGTCTACGCACCAAAAACGGGCGCAATTTTTTCCTGGTGCGCCAAATTGGCGCCAATGCTAGGAAACGTTGCGCCGTTCCAGCACGGCTTGCGCCAGCGTACCGCTGTCCACGTGCTCCAGTTCCCCGCCCACCGGCAGGCCGCGGGCGATGCGGGTGACCTTGATGCCGCGCGGCGTGAGCAGTTCGCTGATGTAATGGGCGGTCGCCTCGCCTTCCACGGTGAAATTGGTGGCGAGGATCACTTCCTGCACCATGCCGTCGGTCGCGCGGCGCACCAGGCGGTCGAGGTGAATTTCGCGCGGCCCGATGCCGTCAAGGGGCGAGAGCCGGCCCATCAGCACGAAATACAGGCCCCGGTAGCAGTGCGCCTGCTCCATCATCATCAGGTCGGCCGGCGTTTCCACCACGCACAGCAAGGTTGCATCGCGCTTGGGCGAGAGGCACAGGTCGCACACTTCGACTTCGGTGAAGCTGTTGCACTTCTCGCAGTGGCGAATGGTCTCCAGCGCATGGGAGAGCGCGTGCGCCAGTCGCTCCGCACCACGCTGATCGCGCTGCAGCAGGTGATAAGCCATGCGCTGCGCGGATTTCGGACCGACGCCCGGGAGGCAGCGCAGGGATTCGATGAGATTATCGAGACTGGATGGGGTTTTCATCTTTGGAGCGAGCTGTGAGCAGTAAGGTGTGAGCTGTAAAAAGCCTCCACACCCCTCACTGCTTACTGCTCACCACTCACTAAAACGGCAGTTTGAAACCCGGCGGCAAATTCAGGCCGCCGGTGAAACCTGCCATTTTTTCCTGGGTGGTCTGTTCCACGCGCCGCACCGCGTCGTTCACCGCCGCTGCCAGCAGGTCTTCCAGCATTTCCTTGTCTTCGCTCATCAGGCTGTCGTCGATGCTGACGCGCTTGACGTCGTGGCGGCAGGTCATGGTGACCTTGACCATGCCGGCGCCGGCCTGGCCTTCCACTTCCACCGTGGCCAGCTGGTCCTGCATCTTTTTCATGTTGTCCTGCATTTGCTGGGCCTGTTTCATCAGACCGCCCAAACCACCTTTCATCATGATTCCGCTCTCCGCTTAAATATTGGATTTAATGCTAATTCGGTTTAATAGTGGACTCGATGACCTGCGCATCGAAATCCTCGATCAGTTCGCGCACGAACGGGTCCTGCTCGATGGCCGCGATCGCCTCGGCCTGGCGCGCCTGTTTTTCCTGGTGCACCAGCTTCGCCGGGGTCACGCCGGTTACGCTGCAAATGGAAATGGTCAGGAAAACCGCACCACCCAGAAAGTTCTCCAGCGCCGTCTTGAGTTTTTCCTGATAACTCTTTTCCATCAGATGCTTGTGTTCCTCGTGCACGCACAGGTCGATGCGCCGGCCGTCATGGCTTTTCAGCTCGCAGTGCTGCGCCAGCATCTTGGCCATCCCGCCCAGCCCGAGCTGCGCGACCAGCGCGGGCCAGTCGCCGTTGAATGCCACTTCGGCCCGTTCGCTTGCGGCAGGCTGAGGCTGCTCCACCGCAGCGGGTGCCGGTTCCTGCACTTTGAAGGCGGGACGCACTTCCTGCTGCACCGCGATTGCAGTGGGCGCGACTTCGCGTTTTTCCGGCACGACGGCACGCTTGACAGGCTGCGCCTCGGCGGGCGCTGCTTCCAGGGTAAAAGCCAGCATGCGCAGCAAAGCCATGGTGAAGCCGGCGAACTCGTCCGGTGCCAGGCTCAAATCCTTGCGACCGTGCAGCGCGATCTGGTAATGCAGTTGCACGTCTTCGGCACTGAAGCGTTGCGCCAGATCCAAGATGCGCTGGCGCTCCGGCAAATCCTCGCTCAAGGCCTGGGGCACGTTCTGCGCCAGCGCCACTTGGTGCAGCAGCGCGCCCAGATCCTGCAGGGCCGCGTCGAACGACAGGCTGCGTTCCTCCATCTGCCGCGCCAGCTCTATCAGCCCGGCGCCATCGCCTTCCGCCAGACGCTCCAGCAATGTGAACAAATAGCCCTGGTCGATCGCGCCGAGCATGGCGCGCACCTGTGCCTCGTCGACCTTGCCGCCGCCATAGGCGATGGACTGGTCGAGCAGGGACAGCGCATCGCGCATGCTGCCCTGCGCGGCACGCGCCAGCAATTGCAGGGCGGGCAATTCGAAGCTCAGGCCTTCGCGTTCCAGAACCTGCTGCAGGTGCCCGACGATGGAAGCCGGCGTCATCTGTTTGAGGTTGAACTGCAGGCAGCGCGAGAGCACGGTGACCGGAATCTTTTGCGGATCGGTGGTGGCCAGGATGAACTTGACGTGTTCCGGCGGCTCTTCCAGCGTTTTCAGCATGGAGTTGAACGCCGCCTTGGACAGCATGTGCACTTCGTCGATCAGGTAAACCTTGAAGCGCCCCGCCGTCGGCGCATACTGCGCGTTATCCAGCACTTCTCGCATGTTGTCGATGCCGGTGTTGGACGCCGCATCCAGCTCCAGCAGGTCGATGAAGCGTCCGGCATCGATTTCGCGGCAGGTGTTGCAGGTGCCGCAAGGCGTGGAAGTGATGCCTGTTTCGCAGTTGAGCGACTTGGCCAGAATGCGCGCCACGGTCGTCTTGCCCACGCCGCGCGTGCCGGTGAGCAGGTAGGCGTGATGCAGGCGCTGCTGGTCGAGCGCGTTGGAAAGCGCCTTCACCACGTGCTCTTGCCCGACCAGATCGGCAAAGGATTTAGGCCGCCATTTGCGTGCCAGGACTTGATAACTCATGCGGCGAATTTTACCAGAAAAGCCCCGCCATACTTTAAAAGCCGCCTTTTTGATACGATATCGACCAAATCGAGAATTGCTACGGAGAAAGACATGACCGCGTTTGCCGCCGACGTCAACGAAGCCGACTTCCAGCAGGAAGTCATCGAACGCTCTTTTCAGACGCCGGTGCTGGTGGATTTCTGGGCGACCTGGTGCGGGCCGTGCAAGGTGTTGAAGCCCCTGCTGGAGAAACTGGCGCAGGAATATCAGGGCAAATTCTTTCTCGCCCTGGTGGAAACCGAAGCCAACCAGCAATTGGCCACGAATTTCGGCATCCGCGGCGTGCCCACGGTAAAGGCTCTCGTCAACGGAGAAATCGTGGACGAATTCAGCGGCGCCTTGCCGGAAGAACAGATCCGGGCGTTTTTGGATCGCATTATTCCCTCCCCCGGTGAAGCACTGCGCCTCGAAGCCGAGGAAATCTACCATCAGGGCGATACCGCGCAAGCACTGAAGCGGCTGGCGGAAGCTTCCGCGCTCGACCCCAAGAACGACAAAATCCGCATATCCGCCGCCGCCATCATGCTCGAAAGCGGGGGAATTTCCGCGGCGCGCAGGATGCTGGACAGCCTCGCTCCGGCCACCCGCGGCGAGGAGCAGGTCGTCGCCCTGCTGGCCAGGCTGGAGTTCGCCGAGAAAGGCGCAGCCGGCGACCCGGCAGAGCTGGAACAGAAAATCGCCGGCGACGAGAACGATCTCGCCGCCCGGCTGGAACTCGCCAACCTGCTGGTCGCGCGACAGCAGTATGAAAGCGCGCTGCTGCAACTGCTCGAAATCATCCGTCGCGACCGCAGTTTCGGCGACGATGCCGGACGCAAAACCATGCTCTCGGTGTTCACCCTGCTCGGCGCGCAAGACCCGCTGGTGAGCAAGTATCGCCGCCTGCTCGCCAGCGCATTGAACTGAGGAAGGTATGCAGCTACCCAAGGAAAACCTGCAGGAAAGCATCGCACACCAGCGCGAGGCACTCATCGGCCTGTTGCAGGAACCCATGCAGCGGCTGGCTGACAACTGCAGCCGCGAATGGGGAGAGCGCAACAGGCTCAACGAACTGCTGCGCGAAGGGCTGAAAAACCTGCCCTACTGCAAGCACCTCTACGCGCTCGACACCCATGCCGTGCAAATCAGCGACAACGTCAGCCACGATGGGCTGCAGGACGGCTACGGACGGGACCGTTCCGACCGCCCCTACATGGGAGACATCGCGCCTGGCGATGCACTGTATCTGTCGGATGCCTACATCAGCCTGCGCGAGCGGCGCCCTTCCCTCACCGCCCTGCAGATCGTGCGCGACGAGGCGGGCAACGCCCTGGGCTACATCGGCGCCTACTTCGGCCTGCGCGACCTGCCGCTGACGCGCAAACTTTACGAGGAGCCGAGATACTGGCGCCAGATCAAGGGCGACCCATCGATTCGCGGCACGGTTTTTCACCAGACCCGCTCCGACAGCGAAATGGACCGGCATATCGATACCGTCATGGGGGTAGTGGCGGAATTGATGCTTTACCAGGGTGTGTTCCACGTCATGCTGCATTTCTCCAGCAGCCGCGCCGTCGTCTGGGTGATGGAAGACCCCTATCGCTACCGCCTGCTGGACATCAAGGAACTGATCAACCCGGACACCTGCCTCGCCTATCCGCGCACGCCCTACCCCGGCAACGCGCTGATCCCCGCCGAGAAAATCCGCACCGTGCTGGAGTCATTCCGTGCGTTGCGCCTGATGGACGAAATGTTCTACCTCCGCTCCGCGACGCTCAACATATTCAACGGCATCGTCGGCCTGACCTTCTCCTGCGACGGCTCGCATTACATTCCCTACGACGAGTTTCTCGCCATGGATAACGAATTCTGGATGGGCGGCCAGTAATTCTACGCCCGCGCCCAATGCTCAGTGACTGGTGCCGGCTGAGCGGGTGATCTTGTTGTAAACGTTGTATTTCCCTGAAGGTTTCTTCATCGGGATGCGCTTCACTTCCTGCAGCGTTTCCGCGTCGTAAATCACCAGTGCGCCGTCCATTTCCCATACGCTGACCAGGACATATTTCCCGTCTCGGGTGAATTCCACGTGGGCCGCAGTTTTGCCCGGCTCGGGGCGCAGGACATGGGCAACTTCCAGGGTGTTCTTGTCGATCAGGGTCATGGTATCGCGGCTTTCCGGGTTGCCGGTCGCGAAACCGTCGGTCCACGCATAACGGGTGTTCTCATGGCTGCGCATGAAAAAGCCTGGCCCCGGCGTCTTGATCTGCTTGATGGTTTTCCACGTCTGCATGTCGATCACGGTAACCACGCCTTCCTTGGTGTTCGGTGTGGCCATCACCGGGTGACCCTGGTAATCCCAGGTAATGCCGGAACCGAGATGCGGCATGCCGGGCAAATCCAGGTCGGCGACTTTTTTCCCTGTATCGAGGTCGAGCACGTGCCCTTTCTTGCTGTCGCGCGCCGTGCTGATGAGGTGCTTGTAGGACTGGTCGAAAAAGAAATCGTCGAGGTAGTCGTCCACCACGATGCGGCGCACCGGGAATGTCTGCGGGCCTTTCTTCCCGGCCTGCCCGGCGTACGGAATTTCCCACACTTCCTTGACGTCCTTCAGCGCCGCGATGAAGCTGCCGCGCGGCTCTGCCTGATACACGGCTGACACGCGCGAACTCTTGCCGTCCTGGCCGACAGTCGGAATGATTTTGATCAGCGAGAGATTGTCGGCATCCAGCAACACCAGCGAATGGGGCAGGTAATTCCCCACCAGTATCGTCTTGCCATCGCCGGAAACCGCCAGATTGCGGCTGTTGATGCCGGCACGTGTCTCCGCCACGGTCTTGAGGTTGTAGATGTCGAACTTGCTGATCCAGCCGTCGCGCGACGCAAAATAGACGTAGCGGCCGTCCGGCGAGAACTTCGGTCCGCCATGCAGCGCGAAGCGCGTGGGGAAGCGCAGAATGGGCTCGAACTTGTCGCCGTCGAGAATGGTTGCGTGATGGTCGCCCAGCTCGACAACCACGAACAGGTTTAGGGGATCGGCCTTGAACAGCGGCTTGTCTGACAAGTAGGCCGGGTCCCCGTATAGCACGCGCGAGGTGGAAATTTCCTTCTCGCCCCATACCGGGGTATACGGCAAGCTGGAGTAGATGAATCCAACCAAAGCTTCGATCTCGTCTTTGGCAAGCTTGTCGGAGAAACCCGCCATCTGGCTTGCGGCGCGGCCCTGCGCGATGGTCTTGATGGCCTCGGGACGGCGCAGGCGCTCGAGATTTTCCGGCAGCAGCGCAGGTCCGGTGCCGCCGAGCCGGTCAGGCCCGTGACACGAAGCGCAATGCGTGGCGTAGAGCTTCTCTACCGGCTCTCCGGCCTGGGCGGCCGAGACAATAAACAGGCAACAGGCTGCAAGCATCCATTTCATATTCACTCCTCCAACGGTCATGGCAAACGTGCAACCCCTGATAATGAAACGCGCCATGACCGTTTCCCTCACCCTGGCCCTCTCCCGCATGCGGGAGAGGGGAACGCTGGCTCGCTGCGCGAGTTTCACGTTAACACGGCAAGCTGTGCCACACCGATTTCCTCATCGCTCAGGTAGCAGGCTGGATCTTCCGCCCACGGGTCGCCGGTCACCTGCCACGCCCGCACCCGCGTATTTCCACCGCAAATGGCAAAGTATGCGCAGGAGCCGCAGCGCCCGCCGACGTTCCTCGGCTGCGCCTTGAGCCCGGCCA
>JBDKRR010000241.1:0-9697 GCA_039683315.1 Sulfuricella sp. | reverse complement strand
TGTCGCCCCTGACAGGAACGAGCTACGCCCGCGATCTCGCCGAGCTGTTCCGCCTGGCAGGCGAAACCCCACTGGCCGACGTGCAAATCCAGCAGATCCGGCGCTTCATCGCCCAGCTTCACGCCCGCGGCCTGGGCAGCCGCACCCTGGCACGCATGCTCTCGGCCTGGCGCGGCTTCTACGGCTATCTCGGTCACGCTCACGGTTTCATCCACGACCCCTGCGCCGGCCTCAAGGCGCCCAAAGCCGCCAAGACCCTGCCCCAGGCTCTCTCCCCTGAACAGGCTGCGCGTCTGATGGAAATACCGCCGGACGACGAACTTGCCGTGCGTGACCGGGCCATGCTGGAACTGCTCTATTCCTCGGGCCTGCGTCTGGCCGAACTGGTGGGGACGAACCTGGAAGATTTCGATTTTGCGGCAGGGGAAGTGCGCGTCACCGGCAAGGGCAACAAGACGCGCATCGTCCCGCTCGGGCGTCTGGCGGTGGAAGCGCTGCAAACCTGGCTGACAGAGCGGGCGCTGCTGGTACAAAGTGACGAAAAAGCCCTGTTCGTCGGCAAATCCGGCACACGGCTCACGCCGCGCGCCGTACAGCTCCGCCTCAAGCAATGGGGCATCAAGCTCGGCATCAACGCCAACATCCACCCCCACGTGCTGCGCCACTCCTTCGCCACCCACGTCCTGCAATCCAGCGGCGACTTGAGGGCGGTGCAGGAAATGCTCGGCCACGCCAACATCTCGACGACCCAGGTGTACACCCACCTGGACTTTCAACATCTCGCCAAGGTGTACGACGCCGCCCATCCAAGAGCGCGGAAGAAACCTTGATCAGCGTGCAATTGGGGACAGAGGAGGGCATCACAGGAACGGGTAACCAGCGCCGAAATCCCCTCGATCCACCGCCGAGCAGCACAGGCAAGCCGGGGGCAGTCGGCGAGGACTGTCTGAGCGCGCAGCGCGACAACAAGGCGCAACGCGCCGCCGTTGCGGCGTAGACTCATGCGCGTAGCGCGTGATGTCGTAGCCAATTCCGCAGCCGCCCGGCTTGACGAGCAGCGCAGGGGACCCCGAAGGGGCGGTGGACGGGGTGCCTTTTTGTTTGGTTACTTTATTTTGGGCAAGCAAAATAAAGTAACCAGCCGCCGGGCTGCCCCCGGCAATCAATCACGGTGCGCGAAGCGCACCCAACAGCACGAATCAGTAAGCGTGGCGCGCCCTACATCGGATTAATTATCATCATGTTGCATAATTAAATGCCTAGCATGCCAAAGTGCCTGGCGGGCCTTTCACCTCATTTCTTAAGAATTCATCGAGGTCAAAATCTGTAATTCTGATGGGTATCTCGGTATATCCGATAGCAATACTCAGATAAAACCGATGAAGACCATCCCGTACAACATAACGGTTTGAACACTTCTTTTCTTTGCTCCACACTTCTATCGGTGGCAGTTCGATGCCATCACACATTTTAGTTAGCAATTGAATAACCGTTTCTCGGTTACGAAACCAAATTTCATCGCCATCCCGCAATGGTGGGACCACTTCGTTAAAAGGCACGATTGTCGAGCAAGTTGGATCAGTATGATAGTGTGAGGACAGAGGTGTGCAATCCACCATTCCACTGTTTTCCCACCATTCATCAGGTATTTCAAATGAATGCCCGCCTTGCGGAATATTAAACTTCATAGCAGCGCCAAGTAAGGCGCAATCCCCGAAGTGTATTACGCCACATGTTGTGATTTAGTTTATTAGTGTTGGGTGCGCTCCGCGCATAGCCATTTTTGCCGGGGGCAGCCCGGCGGCTGGTTACTTTATTTTGCTTGCCCAAAATAAAGTAACCAAACAAAAAGGCACCCCATCCACCGCCCCTTCGGGGTCCCCTGTGCTGCTCACCAAGCCGGGCGGCTGCGGAACTCGCGCTGCGCGCTCAGACAGTCCTCGCCGACTGCCCCCGGCTTGCCTCCGCTCTCGGCGGTGGACCGAGGGGAATTCGGTGCACGCGCCCCGTTCCCGGGTACATCATCAATCCAGACGCGCTGGCGCCCACGCGCTTATTTCCCGGCTTCCTTCTCCGCCGCTTCATTCGCTTGTTGCTGCGCCTGTTGCGCGGCATCCAGGTTTTGCTTGAACTGGTCCATGGTTTTCTTGGCCTCCTCGGCTTCCTTGGCTTTTGCGGCGGCAACCGTGGCGGCGGTGCCGGCCACTTCGACGCCGCATCCGGCGAGCTGTAGCACTACGAGCATGATCAGGAATTTGCGCATTTGCTTTCCTCCTTAGCGATTTGAATTAATTAAAGCGCGTCTTCCAGCGCCATTTCCAGTTCCAGCCAGTCTTCCTCGAGTTGCGCCACGCGCGCTTCGAGCGTTTCCCTTTGCTGGTTGAGGCTCTGCGCCAGCGCCGCATCGGAGCCCTGATACAAGGCCGGGTCGGCGAGCTGGCGGTTGGTTTCGGCCAGGTCGTCCTGCGCTTTGTGCAGCTCCGCCTCCAGTTTTGCCTGTTTGGAGAGCAGCGCTTTCTTGCGCGGGGCATTCTCGCGCCGCGGCTTCTCCGTCGGGGCTGTCTTGCTGCCGGCGTTCTCCGCCTGGCGGCGCGATTCCACCCAGGTGCGGTAGTCTTCCAGGTCGCCTTCGAACAGCTTTACCGTGCCGTCCGCCACCAGCCACAGTTCGTCGGCGGTAGCGCGGATCAGGCTGCGGTCGTGGGATACCAGCACCATCGCGCCGCCGTATTCTTCCAGCGCCAGGGTGAGCGCGTCGCGCATGTCCAGGTCGAGGTGGTTGGTGGGCTCGTCCAGCAGCAGCAGGTGCGGCTTCTGCCATGCCAGCAGGGCGAGTGCGAGGCGGCTTTTCTCGCCGCCGGAGAAGGTGGCCACGGGGCGGTCTTCGCCTTCGCCGGCGAGGCCGAAGCGGCCGATGAAGTTGCGCAGCTCCTGGGTGGTGGCTTCGGGGGCAATACGCATCAGGTGTTCGAGCGGCGTCGCGGCGCCGTCGAGGTGTTCCAGCTGGTGCTGGGCAAAATAGCCGATACGCAGGTCCGGCGCGGTTTCTCGACCACCCTCCGTGGGCTGCAATTCGCCCACCAGCAGCTTGATGAGGGTGGACTTGCCCGCGCCGTTGGGGCCGAGCAGGGCGATGCGCGCGCCGGAGCGCAGCACCAGGCTGATATTGGCGAGCAGGGTCTGGTCGCCGTAGCCGCAAGCGGCCTTCTCCAGCCGGATGAGGGTGTCCGGGCTGCGTTCCGGGGCTTCGATCTCCAGTTCGAAATGGCCGTGGTCGACGTGCGCCGGGGCGATGCGTTCCAGCCGTTCCAGCGCCTTGACGCGGCTTTGCGCCTGCTTGGCCTTGCTGGCCTTGGCGCGGAAGCGGCGGATGAAATCCTCGAGGTGGGCGATCTTCTCCTGCTGCTGGGCAAAAGCCTGGTTCTGCTGCAAAGCGCGCTCGGCGCGGGCGCGTTCGAAGCTGTCGTAGTCGCCGGCGTAGCTGTCGATCACCTGGTCGTGCACGTGGGCGATGCGGTTGACGCAGGCGTTGAGGAATTCGCGATCGTGCGATACCAGCAGGATGCTCCCGGGGTAGCGCGCGAGGTATTGCTCCAGCCACAGGATGGCTTCGAGATCGAGGTGGTTGGTCGGCTCGTCCAGCAGCAGCAGGTCGGCGCGGCGCATCAGCGCGCGGGCCAGGTTGAGGCGCATGCGCCAGCCGCCGGAGAAGCTCGCCACCGGGCGCGCCAGCTGTTCGGTGCTGAATCCCAGCCCGTTGAGCAACTGCGCGGCACGGGACGGTGCGGCGTAGCCCTCGATGGCTTCGAAACGGTGCTGGGCCTCGAACCAGGCGGCGTCGTGAGGCTCTTTCGCCAGCACGCCCTCCAACTGGCGCAGTTCGCTGTCGCCGTCGAGCACGAATTCCAGCGCCGGGCGCTCGGAGTTGGCGATTTCCTGCTCCACGAAGGCCAGGGTCTTGCCCTGCTGGAAAGCGATCTCGCCGCCGTCGGCGCGGATTTCGCCGCGGATCAGGCGGAACAGGGTGGACTTGCCGCAGCCGTTCTTGCCCACCAGGCCGACGCGCTGGTTGGCGAAGATTTGCAGGGTGGCGTTCTGGAAGAGGGGGGTTCCGTGCTGGAAATAAACCAGATTTTGCAGTGATAACATAGCGCGATAATACCAGAATGGGCTACGATGCTGCCCGATGCGCTTTTTACGGAACATAGAGAAATGAACAAAGTTTACGTCTGGGACCTGCCCACCCGCCTGTTTCACTGGACGCTGCTGGGGCTGGTCGTGTTCCAGTGGGCCAGCGCCGAAATCGGCGGCGACCTGCTGGAATATCACCTGCTGACGGGTTATGCCATCGCCGCGCTGGTGCTGTTCCGCGTGGTGTGGGGCTTCGTCGGCGGCCAGTACGCGCGCTTCGGCAGCTTCCTGCGCGGCGTGGGGCCGACCCTCGAATACGCGCGCGCCATGCGCGCCAAGACCGCGGCGCGCCATCTCGGCCACAACCCGCTGGGCGGCTGGATGATCCTGGCACTGCTGGGCATATTGGCACTGCAGATAACCACCGGGCTGTTTTCCAACGACGACATCATGACGGAAGGACCGCTGCGCCACCTGGTATCGGACCAGCTCAGCCATGTGCTGACAGAAATCCACGAACTTGGATTTAACCTGCTGATGGCCCTGGTCGCCCTGCATGTCGGCGCCGTCTACGTTTACAAGATTTTCAAGAAGGAAGACCTGATCCGGCCGATGCTGACCGGCTACAAACAGGCTGACAAGGAAGGCGCCGGAAAACAGTAAGGCGCTAACCGCGCCCGGCTACTCCCGTACCGGGTGCTTGCCCAGCTTCCTCTGCAGGGTGCGGCGGTGCATCTTGAGCGCCCGCGCGGTGGCCGAGATATTGCCCTGGTGTTCCGCCAGCACGCGCTGGATGTGCTCCCATTCGAGGCGATCGACGGACAGCGGCTGCGCCGTCACCTCCGTCTCCGTATCCCCCCCCTCGCGCTCGAACGCCGCGATGATCTGGTCCGCGTCCACCGGCTTGGCCAGGTAGTGGGTCGCGCCCAGCTTGATCGCCTCCACCGCGGTGGCGATGCTGGCAAATCCGGTGAGCATGACGATGCGCGTTTCCTGGTCCAACTCCTTGAGGCGCTTCACCAGTACCAGGCCTGACGGGCCGGGCATTTTCAGGTCCACCACGGCGTATTCCGGCGCGTTCTCCTCGGCCACCAGCAGGGCAGCATCCACGTCCTGCGCCACGCTCACGTTGAAACCGCGCTTGGTAAGCGCTTTGCTCAGGACGCGGCGGAAAGTCTCGTCATCGTCCACCAGCAGAAGGCTGGGATGGTCGTCGTTGTTTAGCATTTGAGTGCTCATAGTGAGGCCTGAAGTTTTGACAAGGGCAAATGGATTTCCGTCACAGCGCCGCCGCCGTCGCGGTTGCGCAGCGTGACCTTGCCGCCCAGACGCTCGACGGTGGCATTCGCGAGAAACAGGCCGATGCCGATTCCGTGGCCTTTGGTCGTATAGAAGGGGCGACCGGCTTGCTGTACGGCTTCCGGGGACAGGCCGGGGCCACGGTCGCGGATTTGCAACCTGATTTCCATCTCATCCCAGTCCACCTCGACCTCCACGTTATCGGGCGAAGCATCGGCGGCATTGTTAAGCAGATTGAGCAGCCCTTGGCTCAAGGTCTGGTCGGTCATGATGTGCGGGGCGGGGCGAGCGCCCAGCCACGATACGGCAGCCGTCACGCCGGGACGCATCAGGCGCCATTTCTCCAGTACTTCCTCCAGATAGCTATCCAGCGCGGCGCCTGCCGCGTCTTCCATGCGCGCCTGGCCGGCTGAGGCCAGCAGGCTGGAAAGGATGTGCTTGCAGTTGTCCACCTGCTCGCGCAGCAACTGCAGATCGTCTGCCAGATCCGGGTTTGCGCCATATTCGCGCTGCAACTCGCGCGTCACCACCGCCATGGTGGAGAGCGGCGTGCCCAGCTCGTGGGCAGCCCCCGCCGCCAGCGTGCCGAGCGCCACGATGCGCTCGTTGCGCAGGGTTTCCTCGCGCGCGGCGGCCAGCTGCCGGTCGCGCTCCCTGATTGTCGTGGCCATGCGCACCACGAAAAAGGCGATGAGGAAGGCGGAAAGGACGAAAGTCATCCACATGCCGGTGAGGTGCAGGTAGATCGCGGTGCTGAAATCGCCGCTTTTCGGCATCAGCGGATAGTAATTGAACATCAGCAGGGTGTAGCACCCAGCCGTCAGCAGCGCCATGGCCCAGGTGAAGACCGCAGGCAGGGTGATGGCGGCAATGACCAAGGGGACCAGGTAGAACGAGACCAGCGGGTTGGTCGAACCGCCGCAGTAGAACAGCAGCACGGTAATGGCAATGACGTCCACCAGCAGCTGGGCGAAGAACTCTCCATCGGCCACCGGCCAGACCTGACGCAGCCGCCACCAGGTAAACAGGTTCACCAGCGCCAGCAGCCCGAGTACCGCCGCGATGGGCGGCAGCGGCAAGGGCAGTTCGAGCACGTGCCGGGCCAGCACGATGGCCAGCAACAGGCCACCGATCTCGATACTGCGCAGCAGGAAAATACGCCGCAAATTGCTGGTGGGGAGCGCCATCATGGGCGCATCGGGTCCGAACATCTAATCAAAGTCCACAAAAGGCTGGTGAATTGTAATCGCAACCGCGCGCTTTGTGGCCTGCGGCAAATCGTCACGCACTAATTCGGGACTGAAGCAGTTCTACTCCCGTACCGGGTGCTTGGATAATTTGCGCTGCAGGGTGCGGCGATGCATGTTGAGTGACCTGGCGGCGGCGGAAATGTTATTCCCGTTATCCGCCAGCACGGTCTGGATATGCTCCCATTTCAGACGATCGACCGAAATGGGAAGAGACAGGGGAGGGACGTCCGCATCGCCCGCCTCGCGATGCAGGGCGGCGACGATCTCGTCCGCGTCCGCAGGCTTGGCCAGGTAATGCGTGGCGCCCAGCCTGATCGCCCCCACGGCGGTGGCAATGCTGGCGAACCCGGTCAACATCACGATGCGTGTATTGCCGCCCAGCTCCTTCAGGTGTTTGATCAACTCCAGGCCGGAATGCACCGGCAACTTGAGATCCACCACGGCGTAATCCGGCGGATCGGCTTCGGCCAGCATCATGGCCGAATCCACGTCGCGCGCCTGGACCACCCGGAAACCGCGCTTGACCAGTGCGCGCGCCATTACGCGGCAAAAGGTCTTGTCATCGTCCACCAGCAGCAGGCTGGGGCAACTTTGTCTCTCTGTTTCAAGCTGCATTTGAACCCGATTGCGTGTCATTTAGGTAAGGGATAAGCCAGCCGGGCAGTTTTGCCGAGCTTGCCGGTGAATTGTAAGCGCAAGCCCGCGCGACACGGGCGCGGTAAATTGTCGCGCGCGGCTTCACGACACATTTCCCGCCAGCCGAACCGCACTAAGATTTGCCGCCTGAGAATCTATACAAAACTCAATGGGAGCGTGTTCATGGGAAATCCACGTTGGTCTTCGCCTTCCCGGCTCGGGCAATGGGGCCAGGTGCTGCGCAACAAACCGCTGATGCGCCACCTCACCATCTTGCTGGCGCTCAAGATCGCCCTGCTCTGGCTGCTGTGGGCAGTCTTCATCCGCGGCCAGCGCGTCGAGATAGACCCCGCACATATGGGCAGCCGCCTCTCGCTTTCCCCTTTTTTTTCCAATGCAATAGGAGGTAACAATGATCGACCCGTCCGTTGTTGATCTGTCGCGGCTGCAATTCGCCGCGACGGCCCTGTATCACTTTCTTTTCGTACCGCTGACGCTGGGGCTGTCGTGGCTGCTGGTGGCGATGGAGGCGGCCTACGTGATGAGCGGCAAGCCCATCTACAAGGAGATGACCCGCTTCTGGGGCAAGCTCTACGGAATCAATTTCGCCCTGGGCGTCACCACCGGGCTGACCATGGAATTCCAGTTCGGCACCAATTGGGCGTATTACTCCCATTACGTGGGCGACATCTTCGGCGCGCCGCTGGCCATCGAGGGGCTGATGGCCTTCTTCCTGGAATCGACCATGGCGGGGCTGTTCTTTTTCGGCTGGGACCGGCTTTCAAAAGTGGGACACCTGTCGGTCACCGCTCTCATGGCGCTGGCCACCAACCTCTCCGCCGTGCTCATCCTGATCGCCAACGGCTGGATGCAGGACCCGGTGGGCTCCGCGTTCAACCCCGTCACCATGCGCATGGAACTGCACGACTTCTGGGCGCTGGTGTTCAATCCCGCGGCACAGGCCAAGTTCGTGCATACCGTCTCGGCGGGCTATGTCACCGGCTCCATTTTCGTGCTGGCGATTTCCTCCTGGTACCTGATGAAGGGCCGGCACCTCGAATTCGCCCGTCGCTCCTTTCGCATCGCCGCCGCCTTCGGCCTGGCCTCGGCGCTGTCCGTGATCGTGCTGGGAGACGAATCCGGCTACGCCGTGTCCGAGAGCCAGAAATCCAAGCTGGCCGCCATCGAAGCCATGTGGGAAAGCGAGCCCGCCCCCGCCGCCTTCAATCTGCTGGCCTGGCCCAACGAGGAAAAGCAGGCCAACGACTGGGAGGTGCGCATCCCCTACGTGCTGGGGCTGATCGCCACGCGCTCGACCGACGAGGTGTTGCCGGGCATCCGCGAGATACGCGCGGAAAACAGGAAACGCATCGTCTCCGGCATCGAGGCGGTCAGCGCGCTGGACGCCATGCGCAAGAACCCGCAGGACGAAGCCGCGCGCGCCCGCTTCGGGGAACACGAAAAGGACATGGGTTATGGCCTGCTGGTCAGGAAATACAGCGAGCAGGCAAGCCTTGCCACGCCGCAGATGATCGACCAGGCCGCGCAGGATTCGGTGCCCAGGGTCGCGCCGCTGTTCTGGACTTTCCGCGGCATGGTGCTGATCGCCTTCTCCATGCTGATGCTTTTCATGTTCTCTTTCTGGCATAGCGCCAGGGGCAGCTTCGAAAGCAAACCGTGGTTGCTGAAATGGGCGTTCTGGTCGCTGCCCCTGCCCTGGATTGCCTGTCACCTCGGCTGGATCGTCGCCGAATACGGCCGCCAGCCCTGGACCGTGCATGGCATGCTGCCCACCCACCTGTCGGCATCGTCCCTTTCGGCCGCCAGCCTGTGGGGATCGCTGGCTGGCTTCCTGGGTTTCTACACCCTGCTGCTCATCGCCGAGATGTTCCTGATGTTCAAGTACGCCCGCCGCGGTCCGGAAGGGCATGACGAACCCGCCGCCACGCAGGTGATGGCTGGCGCTAACGCATAATCGAAAAGGAAACGAGATCATGCTGGATTACGAAACCCTGAAACTTATCTGGTGGCTGCTGGTGGGCGTACTGCTCATCGGCTTCGCCATCATGGACGGCCACGACATGGGGGTGGGCATACTGCTGCCGTTCCTGGGGAAGAACGATGTCGAACGGCGCGTGATGATCAACACCGTCGCGCCCCACTGGGACGGCAACCAGGTGTGGTTCATCACCGCCGGCGGCGCCATTTTCGCCGCCTGGCCGGTAGTCTATGCCACCGCTTTTTCCGGCATGTACTGGGCCTTGCTGCTGGTGCTGTTCGCCCTGTTCTTCCGCCCGGTTGGCTTCGATTACCGCTCCAAACTGCCCAACCCGGCCTGGCGCAATTTCTGGGACTGGGGCCGGTTTGCCGGCAGCGCGGTA
>JBDKRR010000240.1:0-4684 GCA_039683315.1 Sulfuricella sp. | reverse complement strand
CACGAAAAGCCGGTGCACCGACAAGCTGACGATGGGTTGTTTCGGGTTGGTGATGAACGAGCGCGTCAACGGGAAAGGCCCGTTTTCGTCCCCGGCTGTCGGGTTCCTTGCGACGATCCCGACTGTCGGCCCGAAATCCCCCGGAAGCTCGCTTACGCTGTAGCCCAGCCCTGCCTTCCTTAATTCGGCCTCGTTTTTACGCTCGTTGTTGAGGATTTTTTCCAGAGCCTCTTCCGGGCTCTGGCTGGATGGCACGGTCGATACGGCGATGACGGCAAACAGCTTGTCCGGATACACGACGTCGGTCAGATAAATGGCGCCGCCGTTGAAAAACGCATGCCTGAGATTCAGGGCTTTTTCCGGCGTCGGGAAGGTGGTGCAATACACGTTGGGGAAAGCGTGCTTCCCGTTCCACTTTCCCGCCGGCCATTGCATCCGGTAAGCCTGCCCGCTCAGCTCGAATTTCCCCTGCCCGATGGCCGGGACGGAAATCGACGCTGAAAGGATTGCCAGAAGTCCAACAAGTAAATGCCGCAAAATTCTTCTCCTGTGAAATCAAACTGTGTGGTCAAGCGATGAGCACTTTGAGGCTCAAACGCTCTTCTTCTTTTCACCCACCTTGGCGTCGAACTTTTCCTTGTTGATGACGAAGCGCTCATGGCGCCCCCGGGAAATCACTTCCACGCCATCGTGCGCCTCCACCGCGAAGAGCAATCTGCGGCCGTCCACCTCCAGCAGCTCCACACTTGCCGTCACCTCCAGCCCGGGCGGCGTCGCGGCCTCGTGGCTGACGTCAATGTGAGTGCCTACTGACTGCTCTCTCGGCCAGTCGAGATGGGGGTTGATGGCCTTGATGCAGGCCCACTCCAGAAAACCGACCAGGAAGCCGGTCGCGAACACTTCCGGCATGGCCACGAATTCTTCCGCCTCGGGGTAGAGCGCCGGAACGGTCTTGGAAGTCGGCACCACGAACTTGTGCTCGTAGCGGATGCCGGGTTTGAGTGTTTCTTTCATCGCTGTGTTTTCCCCTTGTTTAACGCTTTTGCCACCGACTCGTCGAGGCTGGCCATGAACGACTCGACCGCTGCGGTGTAACTCCCTTCCATTCCCAGACGTTGATTGATGTCCTGGTGCGAAAGATCCTGTTCCAGCACGGACGCGCTTGTGCCGAGCGACGCCGCCTTCGCCACGAACGGCCTGGCCTGCGAACAGGAGTCGTCGCGACGAGTAGAGCATACCAGCAGCATGGGGCGGCCTGCTCCCGCCAGTGCGTAGAAAGGCGAAGCCGATCTCAAATATTTCGGGTCGTTGCCGAATGCGCGGTCGTAGAAGCGCGCGTGCCTGCGCTCCATGATTTTCACGACATCGAGCGCTGCGCTATCGAGGGAAACGGTGCCCAGCCACGGCGTCGAACCCAGCCCGGAAGAAATCGAAGGCGTCGTGGCCAGAAGCGAGACGAGATGGGCGCCTGCGGAGTGTCCCATCAGGATGAACCGGGTGCGGTCCCCGCCCCAGGAAGCGGCCTTGTCCTGGACCGCCGCCAGCGCGCGGGCTACGTCCCTGGCCTGCTCGACCGGGTCGGCCTTCGGCAGCAGGCGGTAGTTCGCCGAGACCACGATGAAACCCATGGGCACCCAGCGGGCCACCTTGTTTTCGACCACGGCTTGCGCCGCCTTGTCTCCCATCGACCACGCGCCCCCGTGAACCATGAAGATCACCGGCGCGCCTTCCGCCTGTGCCGGGGCGTAAACGTCGAAGCGCTGCTGTGCATCGCTACCATAGGGAATGTCGCGCTCGACGCGCATGCCCGCAGGCAAAGATGCCGAGTCTCGCGGTGCGGCGGCATTCCTCTGTTCCTGGCCGGCGCGGCGCTCGAGGATGCGATCGCGGAGCGGGCCGGCGAACGACACCTGCCACATCAAAAGCAACATCGAAGCGACTGCGCCGGCGCCAAGTGCTTGGGTGTTATTCCGGGAGGACATTTCGATTATTCCTTCTTCGGTTCCATCGTTCATTGCACATATGCGTAGGCTGGCGGTGAGGCACGAACCCCAGCGTTTGCGGATCCTCGACATGCCGGGGTTCGCGTCGCTCACCGCCAGCCTACAAAACATATAGCGGCCGCCTCGCTTACCCCATACGTGCGTGTTGAACGTACTGCTGATAAGCCGGGATGGCGATGGCCGCCGCGATGCCCAGTCCGGCAACGCCGAAGATCAGAAACACAGCCCAGAACGACCACCTTTTCTGCACGCGCTCGAAGTGTTCGACACTGTCCCAGCGCTTGTTCTTCCACGCCAGCTCCCGGCCCTTGAATCCCAGGTAGATGGAGACGACAAGGCCGATGTAAGGAATGAAACACAGCAAACCGATCCACGTCTTGTTGGCGATCGCCCATATCCAGTTGAGTAGAAACGCGCCCCAGCTCCAGCCCTTTACGCCGGGAGGAGGAACGATGGCCTTGCCGCCGCCTGAGTTGTTTTCGCCATTAAAAATATCGTCGACATTCGAAAGGGGTGGCTGGAATGGATTGTCCATGGGGGCTCCGTGATGTGGTTGAAGTGAAGAGGTGACGTTTTAGCTTGTTGTTTAAACGATGGGGGCCGGCTTCGATCTATTTTTTGTCATTCTGGGCACTAAAATCAATTTCGAAGCTGCCCCCTTTAATTTATTCTTGAATTCAATGGCCTGCGCGGCTTTTCACGCAGCTCCGGTGGAATGATTGATTAGCCTGGTACACTAATAGCCCCATAAGAGTCCGTTGGTTTTTTGCTCTTCAGAAAGCGTGGTACTTCGTGAAGGGTAAGCATGTCTCGCAGATGCACCTTTTCAATCTTGGTTCTTAGTTCTGCGATCTGTTTGTAGTGCTTCTTTCCAAATTCAATGAGCCCACCTTCGGCGTCGCTATGACTATAGAAAAGGACGTTGAACTCCCGTGTGAGTTCAAAGAGATCATCGCTCAGCCATAGGGCATTGGACATTACAGCGAAAAGCAATGTGTACACACCCTGCTGGTCATCATCCTGAGAGAACAGCATGTGGTACGGACGCCCATCACGGTCCAGCACAGCCGTTTTTACCATGTTTATGAGTCGCTCGACTTCTTCATACGCATGAACTCGGCGAGCTAGGACAATTTTGTAGTACTCATTTGCGTAGTCGTTCCGTTTGCCGCGCAGAGTGAACCAGCCACCGATAAGCGCACCGAGTATGCCCGCGATGAGAGAACTGGACAGTACAGCGAGGAGCAGTTGGGTAGTCGGCATAAGAAAAGGCTAACCTAAATTCGACGTCATAAATGAAATATAATCCGGCAAGTAGTAGGAATTAAACGTCATATCCCTTGGCATGGCAAGCCACATCCATTGTGCACTTTATGAGTCTTGATGCCTTACTGAAGCAAGTCCGCGCCTGCCGCGTGTGCGAGGCGCATTTGCCGCTTGGGCCGAAGCCGATTTTGCGCGCGGCGGAGAGCGCGCGGCTGATGATCGTGGGGCAGGCGCCGGGGCGGCGGGTGCATGAGACGGGGGTGCCGTGGAACGATCCTTCCGGCGACCGGTTGCGGCTGTGGCTGAACATGTCGCGCGAGGTGTTTTACGACGAGCAGCGCATCGCCATCATTCCGACCGCTTTCTGCTATCCCGGCACCGGCGCGCACGGCGATCTGCCGCCGCGTCCGGAATGCGCGCCGCTGTGGCATCCGCAGTTGCGCGCCCAGTTGCCGAATCTGCAGTTGACGCTGCTGGTCGGGAGCTATGCGCAGGCTTATTACCTCGGCAGGCGTCGCAAGAAGACGCTGGGCGCTACCGTGCAGGCATGGCAGGAATACTTGCCGGAATTTTTCCCCTTACCCCACCCCAGCCCGCGCAATCAGCGCTGGTTTAAACTCAACCCCTGGTTCGAGCGGGACGTTTTGCCGGCTTTGCGGCAGCGCGTGGACGCGCTGTGGCAGTGAAAAGCTCAGGCATACGCCGGTTCGAAACGGTGAATCCGTGACAGTACATCCGCCAGCGCGTCTTTTGCCTGCGCCGTGTCGTAATCTGTTTGCATGCCGATCCAGAAACCGTCGCTCATGCCGAAAAAACGCGACAGGCGAAGCCCTGTATCGACGGTGATGGCGCGTTTTCCGGCAACGATTTCGCCGATGCGCCGCTGCGGCACGCTGATTTCCTTCGCCAGCCGATATTGGGTGATGCCCATCGGTTTCAGGAATTCTTCCAGCAAAATTTCGCCCGGCGTTGGATAAGCTACTTCGCGCATGATTTATCTCCTCAATACTCTCAAGAAACACCATGCAACCCATTGATTCTGTAGGTTGGTGGTGAGCGTAGCGAACCCCAACGTGGCGCCGCCGACAATATCGGCCATGTCGCGATTTCGGCAGGGAAGTGTTGGGGTTCACGTTGTTCACCACCAACCTACGATGTTTCTTCGGCGCGATTTGCGCCCCAAGGCCGATTACTTCGCTACCCCCTGGTTCGAGCAGAACCTTTTACCGGATTTGCGGCAGCGCGTGGACGCGCTGTGGCAGGCGTAGGTTTTTTCCCCGCCTGCGCCTGCTGGCCGGGGCGACGCGTGCCTTCGGCTGCGGTTCCGGTGCCGGCAGGTTGCCAGTAGGGCACGAGATTCTTCTTGCCGTTGCCGATCAGGTCGCTGCGGCCCATGCGCTTGAGGGCTTCGCGCA
>JBDKRR010000239.1:0-8038 GCA_039683315.1 Sulfuricella sp. | reverse complement strand
CTAACCCCTCACCCCTCCCCCCTCACGGGGCCTTAGTTCTTGGACTGGTCAACCAGCTTGTTCTTGGCGATCCACGGCATCATGGAACGTAGTTGCGCGCCCACGATTTCGATCGGGTGCTCGGCGTTGAGACGGCGACGCGCGGTCATTTCCGGATAGTTGGTTTTGCCTTCCAGGATGAAGCGCTTGGCGTATTCGCCGGTCTGGATGTTTTTCAGCGCTTCTTTCATCGCGGCACGAGCCTGGTCACCAATCACGCGCTGGCCGGTGACATATTCGCCGTATTCAGCGTTGTTGGAGATGGAGTAGTTCATGTTGGCGATGCCGCCTTCGTACATCAGGTCCACGATCAGCTTGAGTTCGTGCAGACATTCGAAGTAGGCCATTTCCGGGGCATAACCGGCTTCTGTCAGGGTTTCGAAACCGGCCTTCACCAGTTCCACAGCGCCGCCGCACAGCACGGCTTGCTCGCCGAACAGGTCGGTTTCTGTCTCTTCACGGAAGTTGGTTTCGATCACGCCGCCCTTGGTGCCGCCGTTGGCAGCTGCGTAGGAGAGCGCGATGTCCTTGGCTTTGCCGGACTTGTCCTGGTATACCGCGATCAGGGAGGGCACGCCGCCGCCCTTGAGGTATTCGGAGCGCACGGTATGGCCGGGGCCCTTGGGGGCGACCATGATCACATCCAGGTCGGCGCGCGGCACGATCTGGTTGTAGTGGATGTTGAAGCCGTGGGCGAAAGCCAGGGCTGCGCCTTTCTTGATGTTCGGCTCGACGTCGCCGTAGTAGGCGCTGGGCTGCTGCTCGTCCGGCACCAGGATCATGACGACATCGGCACCCTTGACGGCCTTGGCGACTTCTTCCACCTTGTGGCCGGCCTTTTCGGCCTTGTCCCAGGAAGCGCCGCCCTTGCGCAGGCCGATGGTGACCTTGCAGCCGGAATCCTTCAGGTTGTTGGCGTGAGCATGGCCCTGCGAGCCGTAGCCGACGATGGTCACTTTCTTGCCCTTGATCAGGGAGAGGTCGGCGTCTTTGTCGTAATAAACTTTCATGGTTTTCCTTTCATTGCATAGTGAGGAGAGAGGAGAAAGGAGTAAGGAGCAGGGTTTTCCCCTAACGCCTCACCCCTCACCCCTCACGATTTAAGTATTCTGTCGCCGCGGCCAATGCCGGAAGCGCCGGTACGTACTGTTTCCAGAATGGCGCATTTGTCCAGCGCTTCGAGAAAGGCGTCCAGCTTCGATCCGGCACCGGTCATTTCGATGGTGTAGGTCTTGTCGGTGACGTCGATGATGCGGCCGCGGAAAATGTCCGCCATGCGCTTCATTTCCTCGCGCCATTCACCCTCGGCGCGCACCTTGACCAGCATCAGTTCGCGCTCGATGTGGCCGGCTTCGGAGAGGTCCACCACCTTGACCACGTCGATCAGTTTGTTGAGCTGCTTGGTGATCTGTTCGATGACTTCATCCGAGCCGCGCGTGACGATGGTCATGCGCGACAGGGTGGCGTCTTCGGTGGGGGCCACGGTGAGCGATTCGATATTGTAGCCGCGCGCCGAGAACAGGCCCGCCACGCGGGACAGCGCACCGGCTTCGTTTTCCATCAGGAGGGAAATAATATGACGCATAGTTTTACACCAAAATCATTTCGGACAGGCCCTTGCCACCGGGAATCATGGGATATACGTTTTCGGTCTGGTCGGTGCGGAAGTCCAGGAACACCAGCTTGTCCTTCATTTCTGCGGAGAACGCCCATTTGAGCGCGTCTTCCACCTCGGCGGGGTTGTCTATGCGGCGCCCGCAATGGCCATAGGCTTCGGCCAGTTTGACGAAATCCGGCAGGGTGTCCATGTAGGATTCCGCATAGCGTTCACCGTAGAAAAATTCCTGCCACTGCCGCACCTTGCCGAGGTAGCGGTTGTTGAGCAGAATGATCTTGAGGGGAATGTTGAACTGCTTGCAGGTGGCCAACTCCTGGATGTTCATCTGGATGCTGCCTTCGCCGGTGACGCAGGCCACCATCGCGCCGGGGTGCGCAAGTTGCACGCCCATTGCGGAGGGCAGGCCGAAGCCCATGGTGCCGAGGCCGCCTGAGTTGATCCAGCGCCGCGGTTTGTCGAACTTGTAGAACTGCGCCGCCCACATCTGGTGCTGGCCCACATCGGAAGTGATGAAGGCGTCGCCCCTGGTGATTTCGTGCAGCTTTTCCAGCACGAACTGGGGCTTGATGATGTCGCTGTGACGGTCGTATTTGAGGCAGTCGCGCGAGCGCCACAGCTCGATCTGCGTCAGCCAGGTCTTGAGCGCGGCCTGATCGGGTTTTTCCTTGCTGGCTTTGATCAGCTTGATCATTTCCGTCAGCACTTCCGGCACGTTGCCGACGATGGGCACGTCCACCCTGACGCGCTTGGAAATGGAAGAAGGATCGATGTCGATGTGGATGATTTTGCGCTCTTCCTGGTAGAAGTGCTCCGGACTGCCGATTACGCGGTCGTCGAAGCGCGCGCCGATGGCCACCAGCACATCGCTGTGCTGCACCGCCATGTTGGCTTCATAGGTGCCATGCATGCCGAGCATGCCGACCGATAGCGGGTCGCTGGCGGGGAAGCCGCCCAGGCCCATCAGGGTATTGGTGCAGGGGAAGCCGAGCAGCCGCGCCAGTTCGGTCAACTGCTCCGCCGCATCGGACAGGATCACGCCGCCACCCGCATAGATCATCGGCCGTTTGGCTTCCAGCAGCATCTGCACCGCGCGCTTGATCTGTCCACCGTGGCCCTTGGTCACGGGGTTGTAGGAGCGCATGCTGACTTTCTTCGGATAGGAAAATTCGGTCTTGAACTGGGTGACGTCCTTGGGAATGTCCACCAGCACCGGCCCCGGACGCCCTGTGGAAGCGATGTAGAAGGCTTTCTTGATGGTGCTGGCGAGGTCCCGGATATCCTTCACCAGGAAATTGTGTTTGACGCAGGGGCGGGTGATGCCGACCGTGTCCACTTCCTGGAAAGCGTCCATGCCGATAGCGGGCGTCGGCACCTGGCCGCTGATCACCACCATCGGGATCGAGTCCATGTAGGCTGTCGCGATGCCGGTGACTGCATTGGTCGCGCCCGGGCCGGAGGTGACCAGCGCCACGCCGGTGCGTCCGGTAGCGCGGGCGTAGCCGTCGGCGGCATGCACTGCCGCCTGCTCGTGCCGCACCAGGACATGCTTGAACTTGTCCTGTTGATAAATTGCGTCGTAGATGTTGAGCACCGCGCCGCCAGGGTAGCCGAACACATATTCGACGCCTTCTTCCGCCAGGCAGCGTACGGTGATTTCTGCGCCCGTTAATTCCATGTAAAACCCTTGCCAGACAAACTAACAAAAAGACCTCGAACAGTAACGGTTGTGGCAGATTTGGTCAAGTGCGCGAACAGTTGCGGATGATGGGCCGCAAGGATTTTTGTTATGATGCGGGTTGGGCAAAACATTTGGGGAAGATAAAACTGGCTACCGAGCGGGAGCTTTCCGATTTTCTGGTTCAAGTGGAACGACGCGCCTTCAAGCAGGCCGCGTTTGCCGTGCGCGACGACCACGCAGCGCTGGACGTCGTGCAGGATGCCATGATGAAACTGGCGGAAAAGTACGGCGACCGGCCGGCGGACGAGTTGCCCCTGCTGTTCCAGCGCATTCTGCAAAATGCCATTCGGGACTATTTCCGGCGCCACAAGGTACGGGCCATGTGGACCACCCTGATGTCGTCGTTTTCGACCAACCACGATGGCGATGAGCAGGATCCGCTGGAAACGCTCGAGGTCGAAAGCGACTCGAATTATTTCGAGAATCCAGCGAAGCAACTGGATCGGCTGCAAACGCTCGCTGTTATTGAAGATGCTTTGAAAGAATTGCCGGCACGTCAACGGGAAGCCTTCCTGCTGCGTTACTGGGAGGATATGGATGTCGCCGAGACGGCCGAGGCGATGGGGTGTTCGGAAGGCAGCGTAAAGACCCATTGTTCCCGGGCCACGCATGCGCTGGCCGCGACACTGAAGAAAAAAGGAGTTCAGCTATGAACGAGCGGGACATAGCGAAAAAGATTTCGCAACATTTGAATTACGGGACGAACCAGCTGGATCGTTCGGTTTTGGCGCGCCTGCAAGCTGCGCGTCAGCAGGCCCTGGAGATGCATGCCAAACCGCGTCGCGTGTACGGCCTGACCTTGGCCGATTCGGCTGGCGGCAATCATGGTCATGGAGAGGGGCGTCATTTCTCGCTGCGCTTCTGGCTGTCACTGGCGGCACTGCTGGTCGGTTTGCTTGTCGCAGTCAACTGGCAGACCATGAACGGCGATCTTGCTGATGACGTCGACGCAACACTGCTGGCTGCGGACTTGCCGGTGCACGCTTACCTGGACTCAGACTTCGACGCATGGCTAGAACAATCCTCGCGGGACTAGCTTTCTGGCTGTTGCTGGTTTCCCCGGCGGCAAACGCCCTGGATTCGGTCGCCAATCCTCCGAAATGGACTGAACTGTCGCCGCAGCAGCAGCAAATCCTCGCGCCTGTTGCGCAGAACTGGAACGGCATGACGTCAAAGCAGCGCTCCAAGTTGCTGGGAGTGGCCAAGCATTATCCGAAAATGATGCCTGGCGAACAGCAGCGCGTGCAGGCCCGCCTCAAGGATTGGGAGTCGCTCACGCCCGCGCAGCGGGAGCAGGCGCGCAAGAAATACCAGCAGTTCAAACAGTTGCCGCCCGAAAAGCGCCAGGAACTGAAGCGCAAATGGCAGCTTAAGACGCAGCAGGAGGGCGCTCCACAGCCGCTTCCGCAGCCAGTGCCCCCTGCGCCGCTTCAGCCGGTTGCACCCGCACCTGTTGTTCCCTCCGCCAAATAATTCTCCGCCTGATACCTTGATGCCATCTCCTGCAAATTGCGCCCCTCCTGGAATCATGCGGCGTCTTGCCAGCATGCTTTATGAAAGCCTGTTGTTGCTGGCGGTCTTGTTTCTGGCTGGCTTCATCTTTGTCGGTCTCACGCATGGCGCCAGTTCGGGTCCGGTAAAACTGGCGTTCCAGCTTTATCTGACGGGTGTGGTGGCGGTTTATTTCATCTGGTTCTGGTTGCACGGCGGCCAGACTCTAGCGATGAAAACCTGGCATCTGCGCTTGGTTGGGGTCGCCGATCAACCTGTAAGCTCGCGTCAGGCGATATTGCGTTTCGTTGTCGCCGTGCCCGGGGTGTTGTCGGGCATCAGCGTGTTGTGGGCCTTGTTCGACCGGGACCGGCAATTTCTCCACGACCGCCTGGCCAAGACAAAGATCATCCTGATAGCTGATAGCTAATAGCTGATAGCTGATAGCTATCGTCTTTCCATCCACCAGATCATCCCCAGCGCAATGCTGAGGAAGGCGATGGCGGGGAAGGATGCGCTGAATAGCGGCGGCCAGTCGTTGAGCAGGCCGAGGTGGGCGAATACCCGATTCAGCAGGTGGAAAGACAGGCCCACCATGATCCCCAAAAATATCTTGCCGCCGATACCGCCACTGCGCGTCTGGTGATAGGCGAAGGGCAGGGCGAAAATCATCATCACCAGCGTGGCAAACGGGTAAGCCAGTTTCGACCACAGCGCAATTTCATAGCGGATGGTTTTCTGCTTGTTTTCGCGCAAGTGCACCACGTACTGGTAGAGGTTCCAGGCGGACATCTGTTCCGGCACGACCAGCAGCACCGAAAGAATGTCGGGATTCAGTACCGATTTCCAGGCTAGTTGCGGCAGTTTTTCCACCGTAGTGCGATCCCCTTCGAAGTGGGTTTGTGTCACGTCTTCCAATAACCAGCGACCCTCTGTCTCATAGTGACCGCGATCGGAATAACTGACTGTTTTTAAATGGTAGCCACTGTCGTATTGGAAAATTTTCACGCCCAGCAGTGTGGTGTCCGGCAGAATTTCACGCACGTTGACGAAGCTTTGGTCGTCCTTCAGCCACAGGCCGGAGCGGAATTCCTGCGCCACCACCGAACTGGTGGCTTTCAGCCGGAGTTGTTCCGCCATGCGTTCCGCGCCCGGTGTGATCAGTTCACCGAACAGCAGGGTCAGAAGCACAAATACCATGCCGGTTTGCATCAATGACAGCGCAAAACGATGCGTGGACAAGCCGGAAACTCGCATCACGGTGAATTCGGAATGTGCGGAGAGTTGCGCCAGGGCGAACAGCGTGCCGATCAGGGCGGCAATGGGAAAAAGCTCGTAGATGTGGCCGGGCAGGTTGAGCGCGACGAAACCCATGATTTGCGGCAGGCGGTAGTTGCCTTTGCCCAGGTCGCCTAGTTCGTGAATCAGGTCGAAAAAGGCGAAGAGGGAGAGCAACGCGGCAAAAACGAATGCCGTGCTGGCATATATTTCACGCGCCAGGTAGCGATGCAGAATTTTCATGATGCCCGCCGCAGCAGGTTGAACAGCGAAGGCGCCAGCAACAGGCGGCGGTAAAACAGGGCGCCGATCAGCAAAACCAGAATGCCGTGCACCAGCCATACGCCCAGCGCCGGGTGCAGCTTCCCCTGCGCCACCCAGGCTTGAGCGATGCTGATGCAGTTGTTGTAGATGAGGTATGTCACCAGGGCCATGATCAGATTCATGGAACGCCCGGCGCGCGGGTTGACGAAGCTCAGGGGGATGGCCATCAGGGCCAGCAACACGGCGCTCAGGGGCAGCGACAGGCGCCACTGCAATTCGGCGATGTTGGTAAGCGTCTTGTCGCGCATCAGTTCGAGGATGGAGAGGGCTTTTGCCGACGGCGCTTCCAGGTGTGCTTCATAGGGGTCGATGCGTACCGCATAACGTTCGAACTCGACTATTTTGTATTCCGGCGACCCGGGCAGGCCTTCATAGCGCCGTCCATCGAGGAGGAGCAGAAAACGGTCGCCGTTGCTGGCCTGGCTCTGGTAGCCGTGCTCGGCGAACATCACGCCCTGTTTCTGGTTTTCGGTGGATTGCATGAAAATGTTGTGCACCGTATTTTTTGTCCCGGCAAAGCTTTCCACGAAAAACACGCGATCGGCATGCTTGGACTCCTTGAAAACACCGGGTGCAACTGCGGCCACATCGTCGCGGCTGTCGATTTGCGCGCGGTATTGATTCTGTTTCTCTAATGCCCAGGGCGAGAGAAACAGGCTCAATATTGCTACAACCAGCGCTACCGGCATGGCAAAGGCCATGACGGGTCTGATGAAAGAGGTCAGGCTCAGTCCGGAGCAGAACCAAACCACCATTTCGTTGTCACGATAGCTGCGGGTCAGGGTCAGCAGGACGGCGATGAACAGGGTTAACGACAGCAGGACCGGCAGGTAATTGAGCGCGCTGAAGCCCAGAAAGGCCACGACCGCCTCGCTTGCCAGAGAGCCGCTTGCAGCCTGGCCGAGAAGCCGGATCACCAGGGTGGTGATGCTGATTGCCAGGAGGACGATAAATACGGCGGTTGCATTGCCAAACAGTTCATGCAACAAAGCGCGACGAAAAATCATATTTTGGGTTTTCTTTGACTTTCCTGCTTGGGTCTGAGGATAATTGAACCCAATTCAAATTTGGTCAATGTGGGACAAAAAGGAGCAGCACGTGGAATTTAGCATAAAAAGCGGCAGCCCGGAAAAACAGCGTACCGCCTGCGTGGTGGTGGGGGTGTTCGAACACCGTAAACTTTCCCTCGCGGCCGATCTCATGGATCGCGTTTCCGGCTTTTATATCAGCGACATCCTGCGACGTGGCGATATGGATGGCAAGCTGGGCAGCACCGTGCTGTTGCATAATGTTCCCAATGCCCTGTGCGACCGCTTGCTGCTGGTGGGGCTGGGCAAGGAGCGCGAATTCAAGGACAAAGAATACCGTGAAGCCGTGGCGGCCGCGGTCAAGGCGCTGAATGCCACCGGCGCAACCGAGGTGGCCATGTACCTGACCGAAGTGCCGGTGAAGAAGCGTGAACTGGCATGGAAAATTGAGCAGGCGGTCATGGTGGTGATGGAAAGCGTGTACCGCTTCGACCGTCTCAAGAGCAAGCAGGACGAGCAGCG
>JBDKRR010000238.1:0-4153 GCA_039683315.1 Sulfuricella sp. | reverse complement strand
ATCAGCCCGCAGGCCTACCGGCAGAACGAGGGGGTCTCGGCGCTCAACGGCCCCACCCTCGAAGTCGTCCACACCGATGCCGAAGGCCGCATGGTGCTGGCCGACACGCTCACCCTGGCCTCGCGCGCCAAGCCCGACTTCATGCTGGACTTCGCCACCCTCACCGGCAGCATGGCCACCGCCCTCGGTGCGCGCTATTCCGGCATCTTCTGCAACCGCGAGAAGCTGCTGGCCGCCGCCCTCGCTGCCGGGAAGTCTTCGGGCGAGCGGGTCAACGCCTTCCCGCTCGACTCCGACTACGAAGAAGGCCTGGACAGCCAGATCGCCGACATCAAGCAATGCACCATGGAAGGCGAAGCCGACCACATCCTGGCGGCGCGCTTCCTCATGCGCTTCATCGAAAACGACACGCCCTGGCTGCACATGGACCTTTCCGCCAGCAACTGCAAGGGCGGGCTCGGGGCCGTGGCTTCCGACGTCACCGGCTTCGGCGTGGCGTGGGGGTTAGCCTTGCTAAGCAGCCCCACAGAGAAATTGTAAAGCCCGGCCCTCTGCGCTATAGTCAAAGGCACTCCAGTCCTACCCGGCGCCAGCCATGAACGGTAACACACCTCTTTCCGACCGCTTCCAGCGCAACATCGAATATCTGCGCCTATCGGTCACCGACCGCTGCGATCTGCGCTGCAGCTATTGCATGCCGGAGGATTTCAAGGGCTACGAGGAACCGGAGCACTGGCTTAATTTCGACGAAGTTGAACGCCTGATCGGCGCTTTTGCGCGCCTGGGCGTGAAGCGCCTGCGCCTGACCGGCGGCGAACCGCTGTTGCGGCGCAATTTGCCGGAACTGGCCGGACGCCTGTCCGCCCTGCCCGGTATCGAGGACTTGTCCCTCAGCACCAATGCCACGCAGCTCGCCAAGTACGCGCATTCCCTGCGCGGTGCAGGCGTGTCCCGCATCAATGTCAGTCTCGATTCGCTGCAACGCGAGCGGATCGCGCAGATCACCGGGCGCGATTGCCTGGACAAGATTCTGGCCGGCCTGATGGCGGGCAAGGAAGCCGGATTCGCGCCGATCAAGATCAACATGGTGGCGCAGCAAGGCGTCAACGACGACGAAATCGACGCCATGGTGGCGTTCTGCCTCGAACATGGCTTCATCCTGCGCTTCATCGAAACAATGCCGGTCGGCAGCACCGGCCGCAACGCGCAATACCTCGACCTGCAGCCGGTCAAACAGCGGCTGCAGGAACGTTTCGGTCTGGTTGAAGGGGTAATGCCCGGCGGCGGGCCAGCACGCTATCTGAAATCGCTGGACGGAAAATTCAGCGTCGGTTTCATCACCCCGATTTCCCAGCATTTTTGCGAGACCTGCAACCGCGTGCGCCTGGCGGTGGACGGAACGCTATACACCTGCCTGGGACAGGACGAAAAATTCGAGTTCCGGCCGTTGCTGCGCGGCGGCGTATCGGATGTGGAACTTGAAGACGCCATACGCAACGCCATTTCGCTCAAGCCTGAGCGCCACGAATTCAAGGAAGAGCCCGGCAAGATCGTGCGTTTCATGTCGACCACGGGCGGCTGACGCCGCAAGGAAAAAGGCCTAGCTGCCCTTTTCTGCGTCGCTTTCGGGATGCGTTTTTGTCGGCTCGAAAGGCTCAGGGAAAAGCGGGTCGAACCCCAGGCTATCGTCTTCTTTCAACGCTTCTGGTTGTGCTTCCTTCACCTCGGACGGCTTGTCGTCAAGGACGAATTCCAGCGGCGTATCCAGGGCCGGAAGTTCCGGCACGGGGGGCTCTGTCTCGGTAGGAACCTCGTTCTCCGCCTCGGAGCCGGCATAAAGCGGATTCGCGCCATCCAGCTGGCGTCCCAGTTTCTGCACCAGCACCCACAAACCGCTATCGTCCATCGTCGCCTGGCAACGCAGGGCAAGCTGTTCGAACTCCTGTTTCATACCCAGCGTGCTATAGGTTTCAAACAGCTTTTTCCATAACTGCACGTCATCCGGATGTTTTTCCAGATATTCCTGCAATAGTTCGATGGCTCGGTTAGACCAGCCATAAGCGAGGTAAAGATCTGCTTCATCCAGCACGGACTCCGCCTCGGTGAAAGTAACGGACTCGTTCGAGGTATCAAAAATGCTGGTAACGCTGTGATAGAGCTCGTCTTCCTGGTTGTTCGCGGGCGCTGTTGCGGCGCGTTTCTCGCCGTGCAGTGCTAACGGCATGGAATACGTCACATCGGGGGAAAACTCCTGGCGCAACTCCTCTTCCAGCCATGCCTCAGCCAGCCGCCTGCGCCACCGCCACCAGACCGAAATCAGCAGCGCCAGAATCAGGGAAACACCCGCCAATCCTCGCAGGGAAACGCTTTCCAGACCGCCCAGCAATTTATCGAACATGCCAGGTGATGTCTGCACACGTTTGTTTGCAGGTGCAGCGACCTGGCGTTCGCTCATGGCCAGGTGTTTGTCGGTTTTGGCAAGCGCCACCTGTAATGCGCCGATTTGAGACTCGAGCTGCATGATGCGGTTTTTCATGCTGAGCGTATTGGCGACCTGGTCGTCGGCGTCTAGCAAGCGCTGCTTTTCGCGCAGTTGTCGACGCTGGTCCTCGCTCATTTTCCCCAGCAAGGATAAATCGAGCCCCTCGCTGGAGAGCTTGAGACGGAACTCCCCTTCGTTGCTGGTGACAGATACGGGCTCGGATGGCTTTTGCTCAAATGAACTAGCGACAGTTCTGGCAGAAGCGGTGTTGGCTATGTTTCGTGGCTTGCGTGGCTTGCGTGGCTTGACGGAAGCAACTTCATGCGTCGCGACCTGCGGGACACCGGAGTTCAAGGCGGGGAGCGCGGGAGTCACCAGCACTTCCGGATCAAGCAACACTGTGAACACGCGGTTAATGCGGCCCTGACCACAATCAGCCTGTATCGACAGATTCACAAAAGGTTCGCTGATCGGTTGTCGCGAGCTGATTTTCAGCTGCAGACGCCCATTCGCTTGTTCCAGCGTCAGACGAGCCTGGGTAAGGTAGGAAAAGTCGTCCTGCCGCTCGGGAGGCACAAGGGAAAAACAACTGTCATCCAGTTGTTCACCCAGATCTGCCTGAACCGGAATCGAAGCACGCAGAGGTTGACCAAGATTGGAATGCAGGGCGATGTCGCCCAACATCATGGCAAAGGAAGACGAAGAGGACAGGCCGACACAGGATACAACCCCCGCGGCCAACAATCTCGCTGCCAATGTCCTGATCCGCATCCCCATCAGTTACCGATCTTGTCCTAAATCCAGATTCAAGAGAATTGAGGCGTTACGCCGCATCCGGCGTGAATTATAGCACGCTGTCGTTAAAGTCTTTGAGGCGAGGGCCAGCGGAGGATAGCAAAACCCTGCGGAGCGCATCCGGCGCGAAGCTCGCGCCGGATGACTTACTCAGGCATTTCTGGCGCGCTTGCGTTCGTTCTCGGTGAGGTAACGCTTGCGCAGGCGAATGGACTTTGGTGTCAGTTCCACCAGTTCGTCGTCGGCGATGAATTCCACCGCGGACTCGAGAGTCAGCTGAACCGGCGGGGTCAGGCGCACGGCTTCGTCAGTACCGGAGGAACGCACGTTGGTCAGTTGTTTGCCCTTGATCGGGTTCACCACCAGATCGTTGTCGCGGCTGTGAATACCGATGATCATGCCTTCGTACAGCTTGTCGCCGGGGGAAACAAACATGCGGCCACGATCTTCCAGCTTCCACAGCGCATAGGCTACCGCCTCGCCGTTGTCCTGCGAGATCAGCACGCCGTTATGACGCGAAGGAATGTCCGGCTTCATCGGGGCGTATTCGTCGAATACGTGGCTCATCACACCGGTGCCGCGCGTCAAGGTCATGAATACTGACTGGAAGCCGATCAGGCCGCGTGCCGGAATGCGGTAATCCAGGCGCACACGCCCCTGGCCGTCCGGCAACATGTCCTGCAAATCGCCGCGGCGGCGACCGAGTTCTTCCATCACCGCACCCTGATTGGAATCTTCCACATCGGCGGTAAGCATTTCGAACGGCTCGCATTTCTCGCCATCAATTTCCTTGATCAGCACGCGCGGACGCGACACCGACAGTTCATACCCTTCACGGCGCATGGTTTCGAGCAAAATCGTGAGATGCAGTTCACC